>JABDGE010000096.1 GCA_013286235.1 Bacteroidota bacterium | reverse complement strand
AGCCGAAAACCGGGAAGCAACAGTAACTAAGCCACGCGTGGCCGCAAAAGCGATGACCACCAGCGAGGTGTTGAATGCAACGCCCGAAGCCGCAAAGTTGTCGTCGGACTTTTTGGGAAACCGGGGGCAGCTTCCCTGGCCGGTCACGAATGGAAATATAGTGCAGGGTTTTGGTATATACTACGATAACCTGAACATAAAGAATGAAAGTTACGGATGGGATATCCGCACCGGCAACGGCGCTTCGGTACGGGCAGTGTTTGAGGGGCAGGTGAAAACTATCCAAAACATCAGCGGCACCTACCTGGTAGTTATTCAGCACGGCGAATATTTTACTGCCTACGCCAACCTGAGATCGTGTATGGTGAAGGAAGGCCAAAAGGTTAGCACCAAACAGGCCATCGGCGTTGTGGCTACTGACTCGTCGACGGGTGAAGCGATCGTTAATTTTTCGCTTTACAAAGGCACTACGCCCGTTGATCCCAGGATATGGCTTGCTCGTGAATAAGCCTTGCTAACTATTTAACTTATTAATTGTCTATATTTGTATCCTCAATTTATAAAACGATGCATCTTTCAGTTCTTTTATTTTTGAGCAATCTTTTTTCTACCGACATGGTGGTGATCGTCATTGTCGCGCTGGTGCTTTTTGGCGGCGACAAGCTGCCCGAAATTGTACGTGCGCTTGGAAAAGGGATGCGGGACTTTAAGGAGGCGTCCGAAGGGGTAAAGCGGGAAATCAATGCCCAGATATACAGCTACGAGGAAAAGAAGCAGGAGCAAAAGCTGGACGAAATCGCGTTAAAAAATCAGCAGGAAGCACAAAACCAATTGACAAGCGGCAACGTAAGTGAACCGGTGGTTCCGAATACGATTCCGTTTAGTGAAGGTACATATAACGAAAATCCGGTACGGGTTGAAGCGCATGAAAACGCTGAAGCCGAGCCGGGCAGCGAAAGTCATCACGAGGTTAGCCAAGAAGAAAGCGGGCCGCCTGCGAAGGTATAAACCAGGAAATATTTATTAATTTAAACATATTTTAAAATCAAAAATTATGGGAGCGTTTGAGCCATGGCATATTATTATAATTTTAGTAGTAATACTGCTTTTATTTGGAGGCAAAAAAATTCCTGAGCTGATGAAAGGCTTAGGTAAAGGCATGAAAGAGTTTAAGGATGCACAAAACGGCGAAAACAATGGTCCTTCGCAGCCGACCAACACACCACCGTCAAATACCTATACCGGGAGCGACGAGAAGCCGCGTGTTTAAAGATTAGAGGCTGGAGATTAGAGATTAGGGGGAAGTCCGACAGACCGAAAGACGCCGCGACTGACGTCCGCCAGCTGGGGGATAATTTAAATTATATATAGAAGAGGCCGGAGAGTCGTGTCCAAAGTCTGAAGTCGGTGTAATACTTTTTGACCGCAAAACTGCGGACGAATCTTCCCAACTTTCGGACTTCCGGACTAATAAAAATACTGCAAGTACAAAACTTATCTGGTGGATTGCTCAATTCAACAGATAAGTTTTTTATTTTAGCCCCATGACTAATTCCTATTCCTCCCTGGGCCAGATACGGGATGGCATTGCACAGGAGGGACTTACCGTTGTGAAACTTGTCAACGGATATCTTGATAAAATTTGGGCGAATACGCACCTGAATGCTTTTAATGAGGTATTTGCAGATGAAGCCTTAGCGGCGGCTGTATTTGTTGACGAACGGGTTAAGGCGGGCACAGCCGGAAAGCTGGCGGGCATGGTCATAGCGATAAAAGATAATATCTGCTACAAAGGCCACAAGGTTAGCGCGTCCTCCAAAATACTTGAAAATTTCACGTCGATCTATTCCTCCACGGTTGTAGAACGATTGCTTGCTGAGGATGCGGTGATAATCGGCAGGTGCAACTGCGACGAGTTCGCGATGGGCGCCTCCAACGAAAATTCTTTTTTCGGGCCGGCGAGGAATTTTGCCGACGAAAAACGGGTCCCCGGCGGATCCTCGGGTGGATCGGCTGTGGCTGTGCAGGCGGGTATGTGCCATGCAGCAATTGGCACCGACACCGGCGGCTCGGTCAGGCAGCCGGCGTCCTTTTGTGGTGTTATTGGATTGAAACCCACCTATGGCCGGATCTCGCGGCACGGTATCATTGCTTATGCATCGTCGTTCGACCAGGTAGGCCCGATAACCCGGTCGGTGGCCGACTCAGCTTTGTTATTGGAGGTTATGGCCGGGCCGGATGAATACGACAGCACACTAATTAACCGGACTGCGAAGGAGCTGAGGTCGGTTGTTAGCGATCCATCACCCAAAAAAATCGCCTACTTGCAGGAGGCGATTTCGAGTCCAGGCGTAGATAGTGAGGTAAAAAACAACCTTGTAAAATACATCGAAAAGCTGCGGGCTGCCGGCCACACCGTGAAGCCAATTGCATTTGATCTGCTCGAATACCTCGTCCCAACCTATTATATCCTGGCCATGGCCGAGGCTTCATCCAATCTTTCAAGATACGACGGGGTACATTACGGATACCGCAGTCCGGCTGCCGTTGACCTGGTTTCTACTTATAAACGATCACGGTCAGAAGGTTTTGGAAAGGAAGTGAAGCGCCGGATCATGCTGGGTACTTTTGTACTGAGCGCCGGCTATTATGATGCATATTTTGCCAAAGCACAAAAGGTACGGCGAATGATACGGGAACAGACCAATGCTATTTTGAAAGAATATGATTTTATACTGACGCCAACAGCGCCTGAAACTGCATTTGAGATCGGTAAAGGGCCCAAGGATCCGGTTGTTACTTACCTCGCCGATATTTTCACGGTGCAGGCATCGCTGACCGGAGCGCCCGCAATTTCTTTGCCGACGGGCAATAATAGCAAAGGTTTACCGTTAGGGTTGCAATTAGTGGCCAGGCATTTTGAGGAACGAGAATTACTTGATTTTTCCAAATATTTCCTTGAACTGTAAAAAAATTAATACATTAGTAAAGTATTGAATTGGACGCTACCCCTGGTTAAAATTTAAAGGATGAAGAGATTATTTACTTTCCTGATTTGTTTATTCACCCTACCTATTGTCAAAGCCACTACAGTTTCGCCCGCTGCCCTTCCGGCCGCCAATAATTTATCCAATAACACGCCATTTTTAAAGTCGTACCCTTCAGCCGGCCAGGACACCATTATTTTGCCGACGGTTAACCAGCCAGCCCCGTTAACGGGTGAATACAATGTATTTAAACGCCGCCTCGATTCGATCAAAAAAGACGTTCCGCTTGACTATAATGAATACGTGCAGGCTTACATTGATATTTATGCCCATAACCGCGAGCAAATGGGACAGGTGCTCGGACGAACCAAATATTATTTTCCAATCTACGAAAAGGCGTTCAGGGATGCCGGCATCCCTGACGAACTGAAATACTTATCGATCGTTGAATCGAAACTCGACCCTTACGCCGTATCGCGCGTTGGAGCTACCGGCCCCTGGCAGTTTATGTTTACAACGGCTAAGCTTTACGGGTTAAATATGGACGACTACGTAGATGACCGCCGCGACCCGATACAAGCTTCGTATGCTGCAGCGGCCTACCTGAAGGACGCCTACGAAGAATTCGGCGACTGGCTGCTGGCCATCGCCTCATACAATTGCGGTAAAAGCAACGTAGAGCACGCCATCGACAAGGCCGGAGCGAGTGATTTTTGGTCGATAAGGCCTTATCTTCCGGCCGAAACGCGCGGGTATGTGCCCGCATACATTGCTGTTACTTATTTGATGCATTACTATGCTAATCATAATATTACGCCCCGTGAATGCGATATGGCCCTAAAAACCGATACGGTTTTGGTTAACAAGTACATTTCATTAGGATCGATAGCACAGGCGCTCAACGTCAATGTTGCCGAGCTCACTATCCTAAACCCCGCCTATAAACGGATGATCGTAAATGGAACCACCCAATCGCCGAGGCGGCTGATCATACCACAGATAGATAAAGCGAGTTATGGAGCACTTTATGATGTTCTAAATAATGCGAGTACGCCAGCTTTGCAACCTGTACCCATGCATGCGGCATATTATGAAAAGCCGGAGACACGCCCGGCTTTTCATGTTGTCAGGAGGGGAGAAACATTACGGGATATTGCCGATAACTATGGCGTTGAGGTACAGGATCTGAAAGCCTGGAATCATTTGCACACCAACAAACCTGCCGTCGGCGAAAAGCTCCGCCTGAGCGAAGCCACCGATGATGCGGACAGCGGTCCATCCACAAAACACAGTCGGAATTATATAACCTATAAAGTTAAAAGAGGTGATACATTGAGTGGGATAGCTTCGAAATTTGAAGGAGTTTCGGTAGAAAAGATCAGGTCGCTAAACGGCTTGAAAAGGGATAACTTGCAGCCCGGAATGACCATCAGGATCAGTAAAGGATGATTTTTTATTTCGGTCCCGATAGCTATCGGGATCGGATTTAGGAACTCCGAATGCAGGCTTTGTTAATCTGCCATCCGGGTAGCTGAATGTATAAGCGTTTTAATCGATGATTTTGGTTTTATTCTTTTTGAAAACAGTGCAAAAGCGACCTCCGAAATTACCCGAATTCGGGATGTGAGGGTATGAAAAGAATTGTATTTTTGAGCAATTGAAACTGATCAGATGAACAAGCCGAACCGGAACCAGGACGCATTAAACTATCATTCAAAAGGCCGGCCCGGAAAAATACAGGTGGTGCCCACCAAACCCACTAATTCACAGCGCGACCTCACACTGGCTTACTCACCGGGCGTGGCCCAACCATGCCTCCGCATAGCAGACAACGTTGATGATGTTTATAAATACACCGCCAAGGGCAACCTGGTCGGGGTAATCAGCAATGGCACGGCTGTACTGGGTTTGGGAAACATTGGCCCCGAAGCCAGCAAGCCGGTAATGGAGGGTAAAGGGCTGTTGTTTAAGATTTACGCCGACATTGACGTATTCGACCTCGAAGTTAATGCCACCACGGTTGATGAATTTGTAGCCATTGTTAGGGCGCTCGAACCTACCTTCGGCGGGATAAACCTCGAAGATATTTCCGCGCCGTCCTGCTTTGAAATTGAACGAAGGTTGAAAGCCTCGATGAAGATACCGGTGATGCACGACGACCAGCATGGAACAGCAATCATTTCGGGAGCGGCACTGCTGAACGCCTGCGAGATTCAGGGTAAAAAGCTCGACAAGATAAAAATGGTGGTTAACGGTGCAGGCGCCGCCGCAGTTTCCTGCTCCAAAATGTACCTGAATCTTGGGGTAAAGAAAGAAAACCTGGTGATGTTTGACGTCAACGGGCTGATAACGCCATCGCGTACCGACCTCGGTGAAATACAGATGGAGTTTGCTACGACGAGGAAGGACGCAAACACCCTTGCCGAGGCCATGAAAAACGCCGATGTATTTGTAGGGCTGTCCGCGGGAAACGTTGTTTCGGCAGACATGCTCAAGTCGATGGCAAAAAACCCGATCGTATTTGCCATGGCGAATCCCGACCCGGAGATTGCCTACGAAACGGCCATACATACCCGAAAAGACATTTTGATGGCGACAGGCCGGTCCGATTACCCCAACCAGGTAAACAACGTGCTTGGCTTCCCGTATATTTTCAGGGGCGCCCTTGATGTGCGGGCGACGGCAATCAACGAGGAAATGAAGATCGCCGCCGTAAAGGCAATTGCCGACATGGCCAAAAAGACGATCCCGGAAACGGTTAACCTCGCTTACAATACCACGACGCTGAAGTTCGGCCGCGACTATATCATCCCCAAACCGATGGATCCCAGGCTGATCACCGAGGTATCGGCAGCTGTGGCAAAAGCCGCTATTGACTCGGGTGTGGCCCGCAAAATCATAACCGACTGGGACGCGTACAACGAAGAACTACGGGGCAGGATAGGGACAAATGACAAGTTGCTGCGGAACCTGACCAATAAAGCCAGGCAAAGCACCAAGCGGATTGTGTTCGCCGAGGCAGACACCTACAAAATTTTAAGAGCAGCCCAAATTGTAAAAGAAGAGAATATAGCGATACCGATTTTGCTGGGCAATTGCAAAAAAATCAAACACATCATGCGTGAAAATGACATCGAATTGGGCGATGTTACCATCATTGATCCGAATGAAGCATGCGAGCACATTGATGAATATGCTGATTACCTGTATAACAAACGGCAGCGGAGGGGCATTACACTTTTTGAATCTAAAAAGCTGTTGCGCGACAGAAACTATTACGGGGCCTGCATGGTGCAATTTGGTGAGGCTGATGCGCTGATATCAGGGCTGACAAAGGATTATGCGACCACCATCCGGCCGGCCTTGCAGATAATCGGTACCGAAGAAGGTGTTAAGCGCGTAGCGGGTATGTATATGATGATAACGCGGAACGGGCCAATATTTTTTGGCGACACTACCGTAAATGTAAATCCATCGGTACAGGAACTGGTGGATATTACTGTTTTGATGGAGCATACCGTACGGCAATTCAACATCATCCCGCGTATTGCGATTTTATCCTACTCCAACTTTGGGTCCAATGATGGCCTGATTCCCGAAAAAACAAGAGAAGCGGTGCGGATACTGCACGAACGGTATCCGGAGATGATCGTAGACGGGGACATGCAGGCGAATTTTGCGCTGAATGCAGATCTGCTGGCGGATAATTTTCCGTTTTCGACCTTGAAAGGCCGCCCGGCAAACACTTTGATCTTCCCGAACCTTGAGTCGGGCAACATCGCGTACAAACTATTGCAGGAGATGGGTGGGGCCGAAGCCGTGGGACCGATACTGCTGGGGTTAAAGAAGCCGGTGCATGTATTGCAATTAGGCAGTTCAGTTAGGGAAATTGTTAACATGATTACGATTGCCGTGGTGGATGCGCAAGTGAAGGGAGCCTGAGAAGAAGTTTGCAGTTGGCGGTTTGCAGTTGGCAGGGTTAGTTTGCAGTTGGATGTTTGGATGGTCGTTTTGCAGTTTGCGAAGGCGGTGGCGGTTTGCAATGGCAGTAGTCCTAATGGAAGATGCCATTGGGAAGTATGATCCGGGAGAAACACCCCCCCGGAACTGACATAATGTTTGTTTAATTTTTTTAAATGTGGAAAGCTTTTTGCTTTTTGCTTTTAGCTTTAGCCTGAATAAATATGTACGCTTATATCGACGGGAAATTGGTATTTAAAAGCCCCGCTTTTGTGGTGATTGATGCGGGCGGAGTAGGCTATCATATCAATATTTCGTTAAACACTTTTTCGAAGCTTGGTAATGCCGAGCGGTGCAAGCTTTTTACCTGGCTGCATGTAAAGGAAGACGCCCATACGCTGTATGGATTTGCCGAAGAAGGTGAGCGGAGGCTTTTTTTGCACCTGATCTCGGTTTCGGGTATCGGGCCGAATACGGGCAGGATGATGCTTTCGTCGATCACGGCTGAAGAAATACAAAATGCCATTATTTCGGGAAATGTTGCGCTGATACAGCGTATAAAAGGAATCGGTCCGAAATCGGCGCAAAGGTTGATCCTGGAACTGCAGGACAAGCTGCGAAAAGACGGAACCGCAACTTTAGGCAGCACGCCGGTAAATGTAACCATTAAAGATGAGGCCTTGTCGGCGCTGGTAATGCTGGGTTTTGCGCGGCAGGCCGCCGAAAAAGTGCTTGATCAGGAATTAAATAAAAATAATGGCGATTTGACGGTTGAGCAATTGATAAAATTTGCGCTGAAAAATTTATAATTACGTAGAAATTTGAGCTGAAACTTGACTAAATTTTTTACCCCAAAGTGTTTTGCTATCCTGTTAATTTCTGCATTTTGCGGTCTTGGGAGGGCATATGCACAGCAACCGGCAGGGGCTACAAAAAAAGATTCGGCAACGGTTACCCTACCTTTCACGCTTCCGCAAACCAATAGCCTAAGGCTACTTTCGGGTTATTTTGATACGGATCCGCCCAACCTCGTGCGCACGATTGAATACGACCCCATCACCAACATGTACATACTGTATGAGCGTGTCGGAAATTTATTGTACCGTCCGCCCCAGTACCTTACTTTTGATCAATACCTGGACCTGCTGATCAAAGAGAATGAGCGCAATTACTTTAAGAAGCTATCCGACGATTACGCTTATAAATCGCAGCAGCCCGGTTTTATACCGCAGATACAGATACACAATCAAACTTTTGAGCAGATATTTGGTGGGCCGAACGTGGATATCAGGCCGCAGGGGTCGGCGGAGGCTATTGTTTCCGGGCAATTGAATCAAAACCAAAACCCCTTGTTCAGTACCTCCCAGCGTAATCAGTTTAACTTTAACCTGAATGAAAAAATCCAACTGAACATTACGGGAACGATAGGGGACAAGCTCAAAATCGTAGCCAACTACAATACCGATGCGCAATTCAATTTCGAAAACCAGGTAAAGCTTGATTATACCGGCCACCAGGATGAGATCATCCAAAAAATTGAATTGGGCACGGTGAGCATGTCGTTGCCCACAACGCTGATAACGGGTAGCCAGGCCTTATTCGGGATAAAAACTCAGCTGAAGTTTGGCAACCTGCAAGTGACCTCTATCGCTGCCCAGCAGCAATCGCAGCCGCAAACCATCACCATCACCAACGGTTCGCAGCAGGGGTCGTTTAAAGTGGCCTCGTCGGGCTACGATGCCAACCGGCATTACTTTTTATCCCAATTCTTCAGGAATAATTACAATAAGGCGCTTGCTAATATTCCCATCATCAATTCAAACGTCAACATTACCAAGATCGAGGTATGGATAACCAACCGGGTAAACAGCACCGTCAACTCGCGCGACGTTCTGGCCTTTTTGGACCTTGGTGAAAACACACCCTATAATACCAAACTGGTACAGGGGGGGCCGGGCTTTTCCGGTATGCCGGCTGGTACCACTACGCCCGGTTTCCCTCAGCAATCAAACTCGCTGCTCCGGACGATACCTGTAGCGGCCAGGTTGACCTACGACCCCCAAAATACCATAGCGACTTATTTTGCCAACAGTGGCGGGGCGGACAATTATGCCAAACTCACCTACGCCCGGCAATTGCAACCGACGGAATATACGCTGCATCCGCAGCTGGGCTATATTACGTTAACCGCGCCGTTGAACAATGACGAGGTGTTGGGCGTCGCATACCAATACACCTACAATGGTGTAGAATACCAGGTGGGCGAATTCTCGAGCGACCAGCCGGTTAATCCTACCACCCGGAAAGTGCTGTATGTAAAGCTGCTCAAAAACGAATTGATAAAAACCACGCTGCCGACATGGAATTTGATGATGAAGAATATTTATTCATTGAACGCCACCCAGATCAGCCCGACTAATTTTAAGATGACAATTACCTGGCAGGACGTTGTATCTGGTATTCAGAAAGAACTGATGGGCGAAGGGCAAAATTTGAAGGGACAACTTTGGCTGCATATTTTGGGCCTCGACAACCTGGATGCGCAGGGCAATAAGCAGCCGGACGGTTATTTTGATTTTCTCCAGGGGATAACGATCGACCCGGCTAACGGGGTCATTATTTTTCCGGAACTGGAGCCGTTCGGGGCCGATCTTGCCAAACAATTTACCAGCACCGAACAATCAACCATTGCCCCCAAGTATGTCTTCCAGCAGTTGTATGATTCCACCCAAACTACGGCCCAGCAATACTTTACCCAACTGGATCGTTACACTATTTCAGGGACATATTCGGCGACAGGCGGCTCCTCATACCAGTTGAATGCCACCAATATCCCGCAGGGCTCGGTGGTGGTAAATGCCGGCGCTTTGACCTTAAAAGAAGGTGTTGATTATACTATAGACTACAATGCAGGGCGGATCACCATATTAAACCAGGCATTGCTAACCTCGGGACAACCCATAACGGTGAAGGTTGAGAATAACGCGCTGTTTGGCGTTCAGCAAAAATCATTGTTTGGTACGCGGTTTGATTACAAGGTTGACGACAAACTAAGCCTGGGCGCGACGCTGATGCACCTCACCGAACAGCCGATCACACAAAATGAAATTGTGGGGCAGGAATCCATATCCAACACCATGGCCGGGTTTGACGCTACTTATAACTCACCGTCAAGGTTCTTAACCCGACTGGTGGATGCGATCCCGCTTATTCACACCAAGGTGCCGTCGTCCATCAGCGCTTACGGCGAGTTTGCCGATTTAATGCCGGGCAACCCTTCCGCACTAAATTTTGCCGGTTCCAAGAACGGTACGGCCTACCTGGATGACTTTGAAAATGCCCAGTCGGTAATTGATGTGAGCAGCGCAAGCACCTGGTATATTTCAGGAACGCCTCAGGATTTTCCGGAGTGGCAGGCCTTTAACGACCTGAGCTATGGGTATAACCGGGCAAGGCTGGCATTTTACAACATAGACCCTATTTTCTATACGGGCACATCTATACCGGTAAGCAGGACGGAGCTTTCCAATAACTATGTAAGGCAGGTGCTGCAGACGGAAGTATTCCCCTATCAGCAATCGCCAACAGGGCAGCCGCTGCCACTCGCTACTTTTGACATGGCATTTTATCCTATGGTTCGCGGGCCTTACAATTACGTAAGCACTGCAGGAGCAACGTGGGCGGGGCTGAACAGCAACGGAACGCTGCAGAACCCGGCATCGCGCTGGGGCGGTATTTTCAGGGGTATCAATTCAAGTGATTTCCAGGATTTGAATGTCCAGTATATCGAGTTCTGGATGCTGGACCCGTTCATATATAAGCCAACCTCAAAAGGCGGCGACCTTTATTTTAACCTCGGGAATATTTCCGAAGATATTTTGAAGGATGGCCAAAAAAGCCAGGAGAACGGACTTCCGGTCGACGGGACGAACACCAACACCACCGAAACTGCCTGGGGCAGGGTGCCAACTATACAGCCCGTGGTTAACTCGTTTGACAACGACCCGAATTCACGTGCGCTGCAGGACGTCGGGCTCGACGGTATCGGCGATGCCGACGAACGGGTGAAATTTGCCAGCCAGGTAACTGCGGTAAGCGCCCAGGTGAGCGCCGCCGCCGCCGCGGCATTTAAAGCCGACCCGTCATCGGATGATTATCAATATTACCAGGGTCCGCAGCTGGACGCGGCCGGCGCGGGGATTTTGCAGCGTTACAGCCGTTATAACGGCACCGAAGGAAACTCGCCCACTGAACAGCAATCACAGGCGCTGTTAGGGCTGCAAACCTCGGCTGCAACGGCCTTACCCGACGCGGAAGATGTTAATCATGACAACAACATGGACCAGGATGACGAGTATTTTCAATATAAAGTGTCTATCCGGCCCGGAGACCTCGTTGTTGGGAAAGGTTTTGTTACCGATATGCAGACGTCGAAGGTTACCCTGGCCAACGGCAGCACCACCACGGTAAACTGGTACCAGTTCAGGGTGCCTATCATGGCCTACGATTCGGTCGCGGGGGGGATCCAGGATTTTAAGTCGATCCGCTATATGCGCACGTTTCTGACCCATTTTTACGACACCGTGGTGCTGCGTTTCGCTTCGTTCGAACTGGTTAGGGGCGAGTGGCGGGCATTTAATACGGAAAATAATCCAGCGAATGTTATTGCCGATCCATCACTGATCAACCCCCCGCTTGACAACTCCACAATAGATGTTGAAACGGTAAACATTGTAGAAAATGGAACGCGGCAGCCGATACCTTACGTTGTACCGCCAGGCATACAGCGGCAAACGGATTACAGTAATATTGAGGCGAACACCAAATTAAATGAGCAATCGCTGGAAGTGATCGTGGACAATCTGAGCAGCGGGTACTCAAGGGCTGCATTTAAACTTTTTAGCAATGACCTGCGACAATACAAGGATATCAACATGTTTATACATGCTGAGGGTACGGGCCTGAAAAATTACGATGTCAGCGCTTTTATCCGCCTCGGATCCGACTATATCAACAACTTCTACGAAGTTGAGATACCCTTGCAGATCACGCCGCCCGGAACTGTAGACCCGAATGTGATTTGGCCCGCGGCAAATGAATTGTCATTACCGATCGCCGCGCTTACCAGTGCCAAACTCGCGCGTGATAACGCTAAGTTTAACGGAGCGCCATGGCCGCTCACCAAGCCATATCCATATCTCGGCTTTGGAGGAATTTACAAGATTACGATAGTTGGTAACCCCAACCTTGGCCTGGTTTCTACCATCATGCTGGGGGTTCGCAATCCCCTGCAAACAAAACTAAACTCGGCCACCAACAACGGCTTGCCTAAATCGGCAATCGTTTGGTTTGACGAACTACGCATGACCAATTTTAACGAAAAAGGCGGCTGGGCTGCCATCGGCCGTGTCAATGCAAAACTGGCGGATTTCGGCGACGTCACGCTCGCAGCTAATAGAACCACCGCCGGATTCGGAACACTCGATTCCAGGATGGAAGATCGCAGCCTGAACAATGTAACCGGCTACAACATAACCGCCAATGCCGAGCTTGGCAAATTCTTCCCGGCAAAAAGCGGCGTCCATATCCCGACCTATTTCAACGTAACCAACCAGACGAGTGTGCCGCTGTACGACCCGGCATCAGGCGACATTCCTTTGGCCCAGGTAATAGGCGCCGCAGGGTCACAACAAAAAAAGGATTCGATAAAAAAGGCAGCGGAGGTTTATTCGAACCGGACAAGCGTTAATTTGACGAATGTTCACCTTGCTTATACCGACCCAAAGGCGAAAAAGCACTTCTACGACTTGCAAAACTGGAATGCGACTGTAGCTTTTAGTGATTATACGTATCATGATTTTACCACGCTGAGCGACCTGGAGAAGACGTATAAGGTGATGTTTGCCTATAACTATACGGATCAGCCTAAGTATTATACCCCTCTTGCCAAGATCATCAAAAAGAACAGCGAGAAGCTGCTCAAGGATATAAACTTTAGCCTGTGGCCATCACGGTTAAATTATAGTATCAGTTTTGACCGTTTTTACTCGCAAAATACCCCAAGGAACAACGACCCGACCGACAGCGTACCGATAACGACTACTTACAATAAAACTTTTACGGTGACGAGGGTTTACGGGCTGGGATGGAACCTGACGAAGTCCTTTTCGATGGATATTGATGCCACCAACCTATCCACGGTGGACGAGCCGGCCGGCACCCTGAATGGGCTGAAACTGGATACGCTATGGCACAACATCCTGAACCTGGGTCGTACAACAAACTATAATCACACCCTGAATTTTACCTATAATGTGCCGCTGGCAAAGATCCCCTATATGGACTGGGTGACGCTGACGACGCATTACAGTACCCATTTTAACTGGACGGGGCAGCCGCTGTTTGCTATTGACGACCCGCAGTTTGACGTGGGCAACAGCATACAAAACTCGCGAACCATACAGATCAACCCGACGCTGAACCTGGATATGCTTTATAACAAGTTTGCTTTTGTAAAAAATGCGAACAAAAAACCAAAAGACGACGATGACGACAATAAGTGGAATAGATTCCTGGTAGGCCTGCTTACCAGCGTTAAGAACATAAGCGGTACTTACACGCGAACGGACGGGACCTTCATACCGGGCTACCTGCCCAATTCGAACTTCCTGGGCGAAGATTTGAACTATGGCGCGCCAGGGCTTGGGTTTTTAGTGGGCAGCCAGAGCGATTTGCGCGCAACTGCCATTGCCCACGGGTGGATAAGTACCGATACCCTGCAAAACCAGCTTTATGTGACTACCTTCAATGAGGATTATCATCTTAAAAGTACGATTCAGCCGGTGCCCGGCCTGCGGATTGACTTGCTGGCTTTTAAAACCCAGGATAATACCTACCAGACAAATTTTAAATCGATTGACGGGACCAATAATGTGCAAAGCTTTGACCCGGTTACTTCGGGCGACTACAGTATCAGTTACATGACGATAGCCACCGCGTTCTCGAAAATAAGCGGCGCCAATAACACGTCGGCGATCTTTCAGAAATTTGAGAACGACCTGCCGATCATCTCCCAGCGTCTTGGCCAGGAGAACCCAAATTCGACGGGCCCGTCCCAGGGCGGTTTTGCCGACGGCTACAGCGCCAACTCGCAAAACGTGCTGGTGCCGGCATTCCTGGCGGCTTATAGCGGCAAAAACGCGGAGTCTGCCAGCTTAGGCCAGTTCCCCGACATTCCGATCCCCAACTGGCAGATCACCTATGACGGGCTGAGCAAACTGGCGCCTTTCAACGACCTTTTTGAGTCGCTGGATATAACGCATGGCTACCGCTCGTCCTACAACGTAAGCGGCTATACCACCTTGCTGCAATACCAGGAAACGAACGGAGCGGTAAGCTCAAGGGATGGCAATAACGACTTTTTGCCTAACGACCAGTTTTCGTCGGTTACTATATTTGAGCAGTTTGTGCCCTTGCTGGGACTAAACGGCCGGTTTAAAAACGGAATGACCGCCAACGTTGAATACCGCCAAAGCCGGTCGCTGGCACTCAGTGTGCTCAACAGCCAGCTAACCCAGCAAAACCAAAATGTGCTGGTGTTGGGATGGGGCTACCGCGATAAAAATTTCAGGTTTCCTTTTGGCTTGTTTAGCGGCAGGACGCAAAAGAATGATGTCACTTTTAAAGTGGACTTTTCGCTGCAGGATACCAAAACGCTCATCTATCAATACGGCGAACAGGAAGCCCAGGTGGCATCAGGCGCCGAAAATATCACGGTAAGGCCCACCATAGATTGGGCTATTAACCAGCGGTTTAATATGAGCCTTTTCTATGATTCAAACATCACCAGGCCCTATACCTCGCAAACGTTTAATACGGCGTTTACTAATTTTGGCATCAATATGAAGTTGCTGTTGCAGTAGGGGGTAGAGATTAGTCCGGAAGTCCGGAAGTGGGAAGTCCGGAAGTGGGAAGTCCGAATCCCGATAGCTATCGGGACCGGAAGTCGGGAAGTCCGGAAGTTGGGAAGTTGGGAAGTCGGAATCCCGATAGCTATCGGGACCGGAAGTCGGAAGGTCCGGAAGATGAAAATTACTCATGCACCTTGCATGTGCTGTCCAAAAAACTTTGTCATCCACGCAGAGAGAAAACTTATACGCCATGCCTTACCGCCCCTCGTCCGCCATAGCTACAACGGCGGCGAATTGCCTGCACACTATTCCAGGGGGGGCTTAAATTGTACGCATTCGTCATGCTTTTCGCAAGTGCCCTTACCCGCAGCAAACCTCTGACCCGTAAATAAAAAAGGCGGCAATAGATCTATGCCACCCTTTTTTACTATTGCCCGCCACAACCCTTCGGCCGTGAACTATGAATACTGCTACTGCCACTTCGGGAATAGTTTGCAGTTGAGAGTTTGCAGTTGGCACCCGGCGAACTGCGGACCACCCACTGCCTACCCATTCACA
>JABDGE010000095.1 GCA_013286235.1 Bacteroidota bacterium | reverse complement strand
GATGAAGCTATCGAAGTAGATGAAAAATGGTTCAGGCAAAAAGTGGCTGCCGCAGTGGCACGTCGTGAGGGCTTACTTGCAGACGGCCAAACTAACACCTACCGCCTTATTTTTAGTGAATCCGACTACCTGCCTGGGCTGATCGCGGATAAATACGCTAACCACCTGGCTTTGCAGGTGCTTACGTCGGGGATAGAAAAAGTATTGCCTGTAATACTGGATGAATTACAGCAATTGCTGAAACCGGAAAGCATTTTCGACAAAAGCGATGCTTCATCCCGCAGCCATGAAGGTCTTGAAACCCTGCAAACGTCGCTAACACTAAATGCCCCGCCCGAATTTGTAGAGGTTATTGAAAACGGCATACGGTACCACATTAACATTGCCGGCGGCCAAAAATCGGGGTTTTACTGCGACCAGCGCGACAACCGGAAGATCGTTTCAGCCCATGCCCAAGGCAAAAAAGTGCTGGACTGTTTCAGCTATACGGGTGGCTTTACTTTAAACTGCCTTCAGAATGGCGCAACTTCGGTAACGGCCGTGGATAGTTCGGCATTGGCCATAGAAACTTTGAAAGAAAATATCGGTTTGAACCAATTTGTCGCGCCAAAAGTAACGGCGATAACCTCTGACGTGAACAAACAATTGCGAAAATTTAAAGAAGAGGGAGAACTGTTCGACATTGTGGTGCTCGACCCTCCTAAATATGCACCCTCACGGTCTGCATTGGATAAGGCATCGCGCGCGTACAAGGACCTGAACCGCTTGGGCATGTTACTGCTTAACCCGGGCGGCCTGTTGGCGACTTATTCGTGCTCAGGAGCGATGGATATGGAAACGTTTAAACAGGTATTAGCCTGGGCCGCGCTTGATGCTGGTAAACAGGTTCAGTTTATCCACCAATTTTGCCAGCCGGAAGATCACCCGGTGCGGTCGTCCTTCCCGGAAGGGGAGTATTTGAAGGGATTGTTGTGCAGGGTGGTTTGAGGGGGAGTTCATAGTTCATGGCCGGAGGTGTTAAGTGGCAGCAGCAGTAGTGGACTCGTTCATGGTTCATAAGGTATAGTGAAGTAGTGATGCCCGTTGGATAACTTAAGACAGTAACATCGGAATGGTCTTTGGGGACACAGACCATAGGGGGCGAGAAATAATTTTCAAGTGTTTGTCCCATTTTATAAACCAAAGTCGTCATCGGGCAAAAACTAAAATATTATAATGATGAAAGAGTTTGTAATGCTTTTTAGAAACGCCCCTACGGGTGACGCCAGGCCATCGCCGGAAGTGATGCAGGAATTTGCGAAAAAGTGGGATGTCTGGCTGGCCGCGATATCCGCAAAGAACAGGTTTGTCAGCGGCAGCCGGCTGAGCTTTGAAGGCCGGATATTAAAGCCCGGGAACGTAGTTACCGATGGCCCTTACGCTGAGGTTAAGGAAATATTAGGTGGTTTAATAATGGTAAAAGCCGAATCATTAGACGATGCTTTCGAGATGGCACACGGATGCCCGATTTTGCTGCTTGGGGGATATGTTGAAGTGCGGCCGGTTATGTCTTAAGTCGGAAGTCTTGGGTCAAAAGTCCTGAGTCTTACTTGTTTTTTTGACCAGGACCAAGTGCTAATGAGGCAAGATCCGGAAAATAAATGATTCGGACATTGTCCAAGTAAATCGGGGTCGGTCGTCATGGAGGTATAAACTTTAAAAATTAAAATCATGAAAGAATTTTTGTTGATCTACAGAAACGTTCCACCGACAGGTGATGCAGTACCGACAGCCGAAGAATTGAAAGACATTAGTAAACCGTGGCTGGATTGGATGGGCAGCATGGGGGCCCAAAACAAGCTGGCCAATGTTGGCAACCGCCTTGGTTTCGAGGGCGCTAGTTTAAGAGGCGATTTGGTTACTGACGGCCCGTATGCTGAAATTAAAGAGCTCATCCTTGGTTACTCTATCATCAAAACTGAGACGCTTGCCGAAGCCATTGAACAGGCAAAGGGCTGCCCGGTATTGGCTGATGGCGGTAGTGTGGAAGTGCGTGCGATTGTGCCGATGAACAGTTAATTTAGTGGTGATGACAGGAGGAATCTTGCACAACATGTCCGGAGTCGCTTGTCGACAGGACCTGATTTACAAGATTTCTCCTCGCGTCGACCCTGAGGTTTGATAAATTGGATATGTCCGCAAATAATGAACTGATCCCACACTTATTCCGTACCGAATTTAGCAAGATAACGGCCGTGCTGGGTAAATCGTTCGGGTTTGAGCATATCGAGGTTGCGGAGGACATTGCCAGCGACACATTTTTGCTGGCAGCCGAAACCTGGGGAATGAAGGGTGTGCCTGATAATCCCGTGGCCTGGCTTTATACCGTGGCCAAAAACAGGGCGAAGGATTACCTGAAACACCATCAGATCTTTGTTGACAAAGTTGGCCCGGGCGTAAAGCAATCAAGTACGGAAGGGTACGAAATCGAGATCGATCTGTCAGCACAAAACATCACCGACAGCCAACTGCAAATGATGTTCGCCGTCTGCAACCCGCTGATACCGGCAGAGGCGCAGATCGGTTTGTCGCTCCGCATCCTTTGCGGATTTGGCATCGAAGAAATTGCCGACGCATTTCTGAGCAATAAGGAGACTATTAACAAACGCCTGTTCCGGGCGAAAGAAAAATTGCGGGCTGAAAATGTGAGGCTGGAATTTCCGGCGCCCGGCCAAGTCGACAAGCGACTGGAGGCCGTTTTAACCACACTGTACCTGCTGTTTAACGAAGGTTATTACTCCTTATCCCAAAATACCACGCTGCGACAGGACCTTTGCCTGGAAGCCATGCGCCTTAACTTTCTGCTGGTTGACAATAAAACCACCAGCAAACCTGCCGTTAAAGCACTGCTGGCACTGATGTGCTTTCATGCCTCGCGATTTGAAGCCAGGACGGGCGCTGAAGGCGAACTTATATTGTATGACGACCAGGACCCGGCGCTCTGGAACGCCGAGCTTATACAACAGGGTAAATATTACCTTAACCTGGCGGCAGAGGGTAATAAAATTTCGAAATACCATATCGAGGCGGCGATAGCCTGTGAGCATACGGTTAAAGCTGATGTGCCCGAAAAATGGCAAAACATACTCGGGCTTTATAATCAACTGCTTTTTATCGAATATTCCCCGGCAGCAGCACTGAACCGCACGTACGCGCTGGCAAAAGCCGATGGGAAAGAAATAGCCATCCGCGAAGCGGAGAAATTAAAGCTGGTTAACAACCACCTGTATTATTCATTGCTTGGGTATTTGTATACGGGGGTTGATAATGAACGAGCCATTGCGCATTTGAATACGGCCTTAAAGCTTGCGAAATCGGTAGCGGATAAAGTGGCTATTCAAAAAGCCATTGATAGGATTGAGTGAAAGTTTCCTGACCTGTATCGGGCTACAGATCAGTTCGAAAGTTCGCAAAGTCCAAATGAAACATCAAAGGCTGTTAATTAAATGAAAAAGACTTCCGATTTGCTAAAGCTTCGGAAGTCTACCCATATTACACAATTCGTATGTTTGGATCAATCAAAATTCACACCGCCGTAGCTTGTGTGGATGTTGACGGTGGCATCACTGCCATCCCTGCCGAAATGGCCCTTATAGTTGCGCGTCGGGCCGATGTGTTTGGCGCCGTCGGGTGGGTTTTTGCTGGTTATGATTGCCTTACCTGAATCATAATCAAAGCCGCCATAAGTGGTGGTAATATCAAAGTTAAAGTTGTTGCTTCCGGGTACGCCAACAGCTACGCTGGAATAGGACGCGTCGACTTTTAGTTTTTTGAACGAATCGGCCAGTTCTTCGATTTTGAAGCCGCCTACATAGGAAATATCAAGCTCGGCCGAGCCAGTGAGTTTGCCCAATTTGAACGAGCCATAGCTCAGGTCGGCTTTGAGGTTATTGCAGCCGTCGATATCAACACTTCCGTAAGAATAATCGAGGTGCGTGCCATTGATCATGCCGGCTTTCAAACTGCCGTAACTGCCTTCTATCTGGTTTGCCGGATTGCTTAAATTTTGGGCGGAGACGCTTCCATAAGAACAGCTGATCTTCACCTTGCCGGCAAGGTCGGGTAATTGGATACCGCCGTAGCTGTCCTCAACATCCAAATCGGTTTTAGCCGGCATATATACGGTGTAATTAATTTCAACCTTGTGTTTTTTGTTGCCGCCAAAGTCCCACAATTTCCAGCTGCTGCCCAATTTTTCGATCTCTGTGCGGAAGGTTACGCCGTCAGCGTCTTTACTGTCATGAATCTGTACCCCATCCAATAACTTTTGGGCGGTTCCATCGTCTTCGGCCTGGGCCTTTATCTGTACATCAACTTTAACTTCGTGCCGGTCCCACGTATTTACCTGGATACTCCCGTACTGGTTGTTCAGCTTAATTCGGTCATTCCCGTCAAGGGGATAGGTTTTTGTGTAGCTTTTTGTTTTTACTGCACCGGATTTGTCATCACTATTGTTCGAATAACTGAACCCGTCGGTATTGACGTCGACCTTAACATCAGACAATATATCGCTGACGCCGGAAATGATCTTTGGCGCAATGCCGGCCAGTTGATCCGACAGGCCTGAGCCTAAATTATTTAAATTTAACACAAGGTTTCTGCTCAAAACATCGGTTTTGTCCTCAATGTCTTTGGTATTCACTTTAGCCTTTACCACCACGTTGCCGGATGAGGAGGGCGTATTTACTGAAACGGAAATTTCCTGCGCGAAGCCCGCGGTACACGCCATCAGCGTCATTACCACAGCCATCACCGGTTTATATATCTTTACTATCATTTTTTTCTTCGTTTTTCATTTCATTGTACTGCGATATCACTTTCAGCTGCTGCGAAAGCACCTGTGTTTGTATCTGCAGGTTGTTGATCATCTGGCGCAACACCAATTCCTGGTTAGGGCTGGTTTTAAGCTCGCTGTTTAATTCTTTATAAGTTGAATCCATTTCGGCAATCTGCGAGCTGAACTGCTGGTATAGATCGGGTTGCGTTTTGGCAATGGATTTTAACTGCTCGCGACGGGTTTCGATCAGGGAGGCGTAATGCACCTGCTGTTTGGCATATACGGGGTTTATAGACGCCAGGTCGACGCCTTCCTTTTTCTGGCTGCTCAAATAAGCTGCAAAGCCGATACCCATTACCAATACCACTATCGCCGCTACGCGCAGCACAAAACCCAGTGTAAACATTTTAGCTTCGCGCTTTTTCGGCTCATCAAATTGCGCCGGCAGCCTGCTTTCAATCTTAGCCCACAAATCGGCAGATGGCTCCAACTCATCAAATTCCTCCCGGTTCATCTTTATAAAATCTTCCAATCGCTTGCTCATGATGTTATCCTTTTTCTATTTAAAATTTCTATCAACTTTCTTTTTGCCCTCAAAAACTGTGTCCTCGAGGTATTTTCCGATATATCGAGTATCTGCCCTATTTCTTCGTGGTCGTAACCCTCTAATAAATATAGCGAAATTACTAACCTGTAGCCTTCGGGCAACTCTTTTATTGCTTCTTTAACCTGTGCAGCCTTATACTGCACCTCTTCATCGTCCTCGGGTTCCTCTCCCGCTATGTTTTCAATCTGCTCACCATCCAGGTCCACCATGTCCATTTTGCGCTTACGCAGCAAATTGATGGAGCGGTTGGTCACAATCTGTTTAAGCCACAACCCAAATGTGGTGTCCTGCCTGAAATCTTTCACCTTGTTAAAGGCATCCAGAAACGACTCCTGCAAAATATCCTCCGCCTCGCCAATATTACCAACTATCCGGAAGGCGACGTTTAACATCGCTTTCGAATACAAACGGTAAAGCTCATAACAGGCTTTTTTACTCCCCTGTTTACACTCAACCACCAGGTCATAATGCTTATCAGTATATACGGCTTCCAAATTTTAATCAGCTTGCATGTTATATGACGCAGGGATTTTGGGAACGTTGCATGGGAGGTGTAATCAATGCGGAAATAGGAATGCCAAATGCGGAAGTGGTATAAATGCGGAAGTTATTTAATGCTGCTTTTTGATAAATTCGTCGATTGCCCTGATGGCAGCTTCATATCGCTCCTTGCCTTCTCCGGAAATTACCAAATAATTAGCATTTAATGCCTGCAATTCCTGGTGCCATACCTGCATAAAATGTTCGCGAAGGTGGGGGAAATCACGCAGGGGGTCTTCTTCCCAGGGCAGATCGACGTCCAGCAGCAGGTATAAGTCATAAGGATGGATCAGTAATTCGTCGAGCACCTCCTGTGGTGACCGCCCGAAGGTATAATCGCTCCATATTTTTACCGTGATGAACGTGGTGTCGCAGATGAGCAGCTTGTTTGCCTTGGGCGCTATCTCCGCTTCGAGGGCCAGCTGACCGTAAAACATATTAACCTCGTCCTGCCAGGTAGGCGGCTCCGTCAGCTTCTCGCAGTATTCACGGGCAAATTCGGGAACCCAAACCGTTTGGTAGTGGTTGGCAAGGTACGCGGACATGGTGGATTTACCGGTGGATTCGGGGCCGACGATGGCGATTTTCTTAATTTCGGTCCCGATAGCTATCGGGATCGGAATTTCCATTTCGGAATTTTTCATGATTGCGCTTGCAGGAATTGTTTTCTATAATCCTTTCTCCAGTCAAAGTAACCGACCAAAGCGATGATCACGTAAACGCCGTACATAATAGCAGTCAATTCGAGGTTTTTGAAAATATAGACGCCAACATAAATGATGTCGACAAAAATCCAGATCAGCCAGTTCTCCAGTACTTTGCGGGCTAAAAAAACCTGGGCCACCAGGCTGCATGCGGTGCAAAAACTGTCAATAAAAGGATAAGATGCAGGGGTAAGCTTTAACACCGAACCCAATAGGAAAGTAAAAACAACCACGGCAACAGCTGAAAACAACAATTCGCGAACGGTTACCCGCGCGACCGGTGACTTCTCCTCGGTGACCGGTTTTTTGCTCCAGTAGTACCAACCATAAACGTTCATGACTAAGAAATATACCTGCAAACCCATGTCGGCGTAAAGCCTGGCCCCAAAGAAGATGAATATGTATATGGCAACGCTGACGATAGCGATGGGCCAATTCCAGATGTTGTTAACGGCCGCCAACCCCACACAGAGCAGGCCGGTTATAACGCCTACGATTTCGAGCCAGGTTTGGCCGTGCCACCAATCCCTTAGTTCATTCAGCATGTGCATGGTAGCAAATATATGTAAAGTTTCCAAGCCTCCGGTTTGGCGCTATGCCGTAAGCAAACTTTTACCAAATCTTTACCCGTTTATCCGGGTCGAGCCACATTTTATCGCCCTTTTTGATGTGAAAGGCTTCGTAAAACTCGGGGACATCCGAAAAGGGGCCGTTTACACGCAAAAAGGCAGGCGAGTGTACATCTGTCATAACACGGTTGGCCAATAATTCGTCGCGGTCGTTTTCGAGCCAGCTTAATGCATAGCCGAGGAAGAAACGCTGCATGGGTGTAAGACCGTTTATCTTTTTGCCCTCTTTATATTGCTTCGTTTTTTTAAATGCATCAACCCCTAACACGATGCCGCCAAGGTCGGCTATGTTTTCACCAAGGGTGGCTTTTCCGTTTATGTGCAGGCTATCCAGCACCACATAGCCGTTGAACTGGTCGACCAGCATTTGCGCGCGTTTGGTAAACTGTATGGAATCCTGTGGTGTCCACCACTCTTTCAGATTTCCTTTGGCATCGTACTGCCGGCCTTCGTCGTCGAAGCCGTGGGTGATCTCGTGGCCTATCACGGATGCCGCCACATAGCCATAGGCCATAGCATCGTCCACGTCGTCATCCTTAATACCGGGAATGAGCAGCTGGGCGGCCGGTAAGGTAATTTCGTTATTGGAAGGGCTATAGTTTGCGTTATAGGTTTGCGGCGTCATGTTCCATTCCTGGTGGTTGACCGGTTTACCTAACTTATTTACATTAACAAGGTATAGCCAATGCCGGGCCTGCATCACATTGCCGGCGTATGACTCACGGTTAATTGCGAGGGTAGAAAAATCCTTCCATTGATCGGGGTAGCCAACTTTCGGATGTATGGCGTTTAATTTTACCAAAGCTTTTTGCTTGGTTTCGGCGCTCATCCAATCCAGTTTCATGATGTGCTCACGATAAGCCTGCCGTATGGCTTCCACTTCCGCTAGGTAGCGTTGTTTGGCCTTTTCGGGGAAGTAGGCCTTCACGAACAGCTGGCCCAGTAATTCGCCCATAATGCTGTTTTCGGTTTGCAATACCCTTTTCCACCTGGGAAGCTGCTCCTTTTGACCGCGTAACGTTTTACCAAAAAAGCGAAAATCCTCGTCGCTCAATTTGCCATTGAGATAAGGCGCGTAGGTACTTATCAATTTCAGACGCAGGTAAGCTTTCCAATCGTCGACGGAAAAGGTTTTGAGCGCCTTGTCGACAGCGCGGTAATATTCCGGCTGGCCGACGATCACCGTGTCGACCGTTTTAAAATCCAGGGTTTTAAACAGGCCGTTCCATTCAATACCAGGCGTTATCCTGTCGAGGGCAGCGACGGTCATTTTATTGTAATTGTGGTAAGGGTCACGGAGATCTTCCAGTTTGCGGCAGCTATCCGCCAAAAACTTCTCTATTTTAAGCGCGCTGGATGCGCCGGCAGTTGCTTTTGCATCATCCCAACCAGTGAGGGTCAGCAACGTTGGGAGGTATTTGGTGGAATAATCGTTACGGATACGCGTAGTGCGGGCGTCGGTTTTAAAATAATAGTCGCGGTTTGGTAATCCAAGGCCAGCCTGGCCAAGCTGCACCATCATTTTTTCGCTGTTTTTATCATCTTGGGAGACACGTAAGCCGATAATATTGCGTACCCCAAGCGTGGTTAAAACTGCCGATGCATTCAAGATATCCTGGGCACTGGTTGCATTATCAATAAAGTTCAGCTGTTCCTGCAGCGGCGCAATGCCCGACCGTTCCATGCCCACGCTATCCAGCCCGGTATAATAAAAATCGCCGATCTTTTGGGTTGCCGAGCCTTTGGGTACCTTGGCATACAAGGCATCTTCATTTATTTTTTTGAGGCGCACGAGTATCTCTTCCGTGACCATGTCGCCGATGCCCCACCTGGAGTAGGCGGGGGGAACGGGGTTGTTTTTTAGCCAGGTTCCGTTAGCGTACCTGAAAAAATCTTCGCCAGGGCTGACTGACGGATCGATGTTTTTGTAAATCGGGTCGTTGGGCTTATCAATCAGTTGTTTTGTTTGATATGCGCATAAGGCCAGTAGCGGCAGTGCGACAAGGTAAGCGATCGCTCTTTTCATAAATTTTTCCATCGGACAGCTGTTAAAATTGGATACGAATATACACCGGAGGCGCAAGGTTTTTTGTATCTCTGTTACTTTTCATTTCAGCGCTCACCGTCATAAGGGCCCAAACGACGCCCGGAATTTTTTCAGCTGCATAAAAATTTAATTTTTGGCTGCGAATAAGCCAGTATAAATAAATATTCAATATGTCAAAGAACTAAATACCAGTTAATTACTGCCATTTTTTAAATCAAAATCGTGCATTATAGTGATGATCTGATGGTGGGTTCATAGTGATCTAATGGTGGTTCTATGGTGATTTTATAGTGGCTTCATGGTGATTTAATGGTGGTTCATGGTGATTTGCCTCGTCCCGAAACGTGTTTTCTGCCTTGCCTCGTCATCTGCCGATAATCTATTAGCCTTGAGTGCATTTTACCACGGAGACCGCGAAGAGGCGCAGAGGCCGCAGAGGGTTTTGTCCTTTTACCTATCGCGGTCCCACAAATGAGCCGGATTATGTGCCCTTTGTCATTTCACAACGACTCTTACGGGCAGACATTCAATATGTCAAATAACTAATTATCAGCTATCTACAGCTAATTTTACAGAAAAACACGGGTCAATCTCTGTGTATTTGTTATGTATTGCCTGTGGTTTTATTGTGTATTTATTGTGATTTTGTTATGATTTGTTTGTGATTGTTCACGTGTTGTTTGTGTTTTTATGGCGTTCAAGACAACCGCTGCCCCAAGTTTCACCGATTTAGCGGCGCTCAAAATAGCCGTTTGGCCGATTACCTTTGCCATTTATTTCCCAATCGGTGACGCCGATCCTATCGTACGAACCGTAATGTATTGTCGTCGGTAACACGTTTTGCCGCAAACATAGAAAAACTGAAATCGCCTGCAAATATGTTGTGCTTTTATGGAACGAAGAAATCGGGTTTTGCTAAGCTAACAGTAACTGTAAGCTCACGTAACACCATGTGTTAGCTCACGAATTTTTAATTGCCTGTATTCCAGTCTGTAACACCGATTTTCACAGATAGTTATTTTTAAAAAAACAAACGACCCCAAAAACACCCCTTTTTCAAATCTTGGGCACAAATAATGGGGGGACAGTGGTTGTGGGGACACAACCACCAGGAAGCTGGGTATGTGTGTGTTAATGATTTGTCTTTGCTCAAAAATCGAGGAGCGGCTCCTTGAACACACACGATTTGTGGACGGCGGTTGTGGGGACACAACCACCAGTGGAAGGTTTTTATTGTATGGTGATAGTGCTACTCTGTTACCAAATCTTCACTCTTTTGTCCGGATCGAGCCACATTTTATCGCCTTTTTTGATGTGAAAGGCTTCGTAAAATTCGGGAACGTCGGTAAATGGACCGTTAACCCGCATAAAGCCGGGTGAATGCTCGTTGGTGAGTATCTGGCTGGATAATGCCTCCTTTCTTTCCTGGCCCAGCCAGCCCAAAGCATAGCCCAGGAAAAAGCGCTGAACGGGAGTAAGGCCGTTGATGGACTTGCCCTCCTTATATTGATCGGTTTTTTTGAAGGCATCCAAACCAATGACTATGCCGCCAAGATCGGCGATGTTTTCGCCCAGGGTGGCTTTGCCGTTAACGTGCAGGCCATAAATACTGTACCTGTTGAACTGATTCACCAGCATTTGGGCGCGCTGCGTAAATTTCACCGAATCCTGGGGGAGCCACCAGCCCTTTAAATTGCCTTTTGCATCAAACTGGCGCCCCTGGTCGTCAAAGCCGTGGGTCATTTCGTGGCCGATGGTGGATGCCGCCGAATACCCGTAAACAAGGGCATCGTCCATATCCTCGTCCTTTACACCGGGAACCATAAATTGGGCCGCAGGCAGCACGATCTCGTTATTCGACGGGTTATAATAAGCATTATACGTTTGAGGCGTTATGCCCCATTCGGTGCGGTCGACAGGTTTGCCAAGCTTATTGGCATCGTAGCGGTGCCAAAAGTTGTTGGCACGCATAATATTAAGTACATAGGGCCCGCGATCAATTGTTAGCGATGAAAAGTCCTTCCAGTGATCGGGATAACCTACTTTGGGCATTACCTTGGCCAGTTTGTCGTAGGCTTTTTGTTTGGTTTGTTTACTCATCCAATCGAGCCGTTGGATATGCTCTTTAAATGTCTGGCGCATCGCTTCCACCATCTCAACATACCGCTCTTTTGTTTTTTCGGGAAAATAGTCTTTTACAAACAACTGGCCCAGCACTTCGCCCATCAGGTCATTTTCCTCGTCGATTACCCGTTTCCAGCGGGGAAGCTGTTCTTTGCTCCCGGACAATACCGTTCCGAAAAACCTGAAATCTTCCGCGTCGAATGGTTTGCTCAGTGAGGAGCCGAATGCTGTGACCAGATTTTTCTCCAGGTAGTTTTTCCAATCCTGGATAGTGAATACCTGCAAAGCCTTGTTTAAAGCCCGGTAGTACTCGGGCTGGCCTACAATAACGGTATCCACGTTGTGGTAGCCCATTTTTTCAAACGCATCTTTCCAGTTAATTGCCGGGGCCAGTTTGCTCAAAGCGGCTAAAGGCAGTTTATTGTAGTTGTGGTAGGGGTCGCGCAAGTCCTCGAGTTTGCGGGAACTATCGGCCAGGAATTTTTCCAGGTTGTAGGTATTGCTGCTTGCCGCACTGGCTTGTGCGGCGGTTAACTCCGACAACCCGAACAGCGTTGGCAAATGTTTTTGCAGGTAATCGGTGCGGATGGCCACACTATGCTCATCCGTGTTAAAATAATAGTCGCGGTTTGGCAAGCCGATACCACCCTGGTATAATTGTAATAGATTTTTATCGCTGTTTTTTGCGTCCTGGCCAACTCCCAGCGAAAAGGGAGTAGTTACGCCAATGGTTTGGAGGTGTGCAAACTCGTCAACCAGGTCGGTTATGGTTTTAATTTGACTAATCTTTTCGATCTCCGGTTCAAGCGGCTGAAGGCCTTGTTTTTCGATATCCACCGTATCCATGCCGCTGTAATAAAAGTCGCCGATTTTCTGGGTGCTGCTTCCTTTAGGTGCGTCGGTCTTTAGTGCGTCGAGGTTAATTTTCTTTAAACGGTCCCTTAGTTCCTCCTCCACCACGTTTCCGATTCCCCAGGAAGCGTAAGCCGGGGGAATCGGATTTTTTTTGAGCCAGGCGCCATTGGCATACTGAAAAAAATTCTCGCCCGGTTTTACCCCAGTGTCAATATTTTTAATGAGCACATCGTGATCGGCGAATATTTTCGACCTATCCTTACACGAAACCAGTAGCGCAGCCGTGCCAAAGCAGATCGCTGCATTTTTTAGGGTGTTTTTGTTCATTTATTATGTGTTTGTAGTCAATTAAATACAAGGCTTGTCTGAAATAACATACATCGTCTAACAAAACGCACTAGAATCCCGGTTTATCCAAAATCGCCCGGAAATTTTTTTATCATAAAAAAACGCGGAAGCGCTCCACATTAAAACAATATTAAAGCTTTTTGTGAGTCTCGTTTTTTCTATAGCTGCGCTTTCTCAAAACAAGCGCTAACAAGCTAATAATCAATAATTACCAATACGAAGTTTTGCCAAATTTAGACATTCGGGCGCGCATGCTCCACAAAAGTATAATTTTAAATTAAAGTTGATCATGGCCCGCACTGGGCGTTTTTTTGGCTCCTGCGTCACAAGGTATTGTTCGGAACAAAATTATGGCTCAGCTTTTGATAATAATTTTGCAGCCTTGCATATTATCTGTGGAAAACATAAAACATCTACCTGTGTAAAAACACTTGTTTTTGAATTCTCAGACGCCCAAGCTGAGGTTATACGTTCTTTGTTTTGGGTTTAATCAATAGTTTAAATTAATTAGGGGAAAGGGAGCTTCACAAAAGGCTCTCTTTTTTTTTGGACGATTTTTTACTGTGCATGCATAAGATTACTTTTGCAGCGAAATCGATTAAAAATGTATTTTAAATTTACCGAAGAACAGGAAATGATTCGCCAGGCGGCGCGTGATTTTGCACAAACTGAGCTGAAGCCAGGGGTAATTGAACGCGACGAACACCAAAAGTTCCCTGTCGAACAGGTAAAAATGATGGGCGAGTTGGGGTTTATGGGTATGATGGTTAGCCCGGCGTACGGGGGCAGCGGCCTGGATGCTGTTTCGTATGTGCTGGTGATGGAGGAACTGTCGAAAATTGACGCGTCGGCGTCGGTAGTTGTTTCGGTTAACAATTCCCTGGTTTGCTTTGGCCTTGAAAAATATGGCTCGGAAGCCCAGAAGCAAAAATACCTTGTACCACTGGCCAAGGGTGAAAAAATAGGCGCCTTTTGTTTGTCGGAACCAGAAGCGGGATCGGACGCCACTTCGCAGAAGACCACCGCCATCGACATGGGCGACCATTATTTGCTGAACGGTGTAAAGAACTGGATCACGAATGGCAGCTCGGCCTCCACCTACCTGGTGATGGCGCAAACTCACGCGGAAAAAAAGCATAACGGTATTAATGCCCTGATCGTGGAACGCGGCATGGAGGGTTTTACAGTTGGAGCCAAAGAAAACAAGCTGGGAATACGGGGTTCGGATACCCACTCGCTGCTGTTTACGGATGTGAAGGTGCCGAAAGAAAACCGTATCGGCGATGAGGGGTTTGGGTTTAAATTTGCCATGGCTACTTTGGACGGCGGCAGGATCGGCATCGCCTCGCAGGCCCTTGGCATTGCCGCAGGCGCTTATGAACTGGCGCTTGCCTACTCTAAAGAGCGGGCAGCCTTCGGAAAAACCATTTCGAACCTGCAGGCTATTCAATTTAAATTAGCCGATATGGCTACTGAAATTGAAGCTGCGCGCTTACTTTGCCTGAAGGCGGCCTGGCTGAAAGATAAGGGCCTGCCTTATGCGCAAGCCAGCTCGATGGCTAAATTATATGCATCAGAAGTTGCAATGCGCACCACCGTTGAGGCCGTACAGATACACGGCGGCTATGGTTTTGTAAAAGAATACCATGTGGAGCGTTTGATGAGAGATGCCAAGATCACGCAGATCTACGAGGGAACGTCCGAAATTCAAAGAATTGTCATATCGAGGGAAGTGCTTAGATAATAACGCGTTTTTTGATAGGTTTGAAAATGCTTATCCAGAAAAAACTTATTCTTTCCCTATTGCTTGTTTTTACAGGCTGCTATGTTGCGTCTGCGCAAAACAAATTACAAACCGGTACCTGGCGCGGCGTGTTAACCAATTCCACCGGTCAATTACTGCCTTTTAACTTTGAGGTGTCTGATACTGCGGGAGCACGACAAATAGCTATTATTAACGGTAGCGAGCGCTTTAAAGTGACTGATATAAAGACAGTGGGCGACTCGGTTTTTATTCATATGCCCTTATTCGACTCGGAATTTAAGCTGAAGCTGGATGGGGGGCGCTTAAAAGGCCAATGGATAAAGCATCTTGGCGTAAAGGACGCCAGCATGGCCTTTACCGCGACGCCAAATACAACCTGGCGCTTTTTTAACGATAGCGGATCAGCCGCTGGTAACGTTGGCGGCACGTGGACCGCGCCGTTTGGCGATGGCCCGCAAAAAGATACAACGGTTGGCGTATTTACTCAAACCGGTAACCATGTAACCGGCACTTTCCTCACCACATCCGGCGATGACCGCTTTTTAGAAGGTTCCGTAAAAAACGACAGCCTGTACCTTTCCTGTTTCGATGGCGGGCATGCATTCCTTTTTATTGCAAAGATCAGCGATGCCAATACGTTAACCGATGGAAAATATTATTCCGGTTACTCGGGGCTGGATCATTGGACGGCCGTCCGGAACGATAACGCCCAACTGCCTGATGCCTATTCGCTTACCGCGCTGAAGCCCGGCTATAAAAAAATAGCGTTCACGTTTAAGGATATCAATGGCAAGGATGTTTCGCTGAGCGATGATCGATTCAAAAACAAAGTGTTGATCGTACAGATATTAGGCTCCTGGTGCCCAAATTGCATGGACGAGACGAATTTCTTTGTAAGCAGTTATTATCCTAAATATCACCCGAAAGGAGTGGAGATCATTGGCTTGGCTTATGAGAGAACCACCGATTTTGCCAAATCGCAAAGAACGTTGCAGCAACTGA
>JABDGE010000094.1 GCA_013286235.1 Bacteroidota bacterium | reverse complement strand
AATTCCCAGTTTTGGATCATCGATAATGACTATCTGAAAACATTTGGTATCAAACTGCTTGAAGGGGCTAATTTTTCTCTAAACGATCGTTCCGGCGGCGTGATTGTCAACCAAACCATGGTTCAAAAATTAAACCTTAAAAATCCGATAGGTAAAAATATTACCCATGGGGGGGATAAAATGAGGATCATTGGCGTGGTAAAGGATTTTAATTTTGAATCACTTAGGCAGCCAATCGGTGCGCTGGCCATGTACTATTATTGATGACATTAAGATAACGGGTATAAACCACGAATTGAGCCAGGGCATAACCAATGATTTTGAAGCAAGGGCGTTAAAATAGGGCAGCAAAGCCCAGGTAAGCAATATCCCTACTACGAAGGAAAGGACAATGTAAAGCAACGATTCGGCGAGAAACTGGTTAATAAGACTGAAACGCGTTGAGCCTACCACCTTTCTTAGTCCCACCTCTTTGGCCCGGTTAGCAGATTTAGCGGTAGAAAGGTTGATGAAATTGATACAGGCAATGGTTAATATAAACAATGCCACTGCGCCAAACAGCCAGATAAACCTTATATCACCGTGTTTAAACTCATCCTGTATATCATAGGAGTATAAATGCACTTCGCTGACAGGCTGGAGTTTATTTGTTAATTTCTGTAATTCCTTTGCTGCATTTTTATAGCTGATACTAAGCAGTGCAGGTAAAAAATAATTTTTATTCAGGTCCGTAGTGATCTTCTTCTCCAACCGGGTAATGTCAGTTCCGGGACGAACTAATATATAATCAGGGTAATTGCTGGCATTCCAGTTTGTTTGTTCGCCCTTGTAAAACTCAACGCCATTTAGTGTCAATAAAAAATCATACTGAAAGTCGGAGGTTTTAGGCGGGTTTTCCATCACGCCACCAATTTTATAGGGCTTGGTTTGGTCATTATCCAGAAACATGATCTTGCCAACCGGGTTTTGATTTGGGAAATACTTGTCAGCCTTCCGTTTTGATATCACCATGGTATTAGGTTCGGCCAGGGCACTTGCCCTGTTACCATACACCATCGGCATTTTCAAAATATTCAGCAAATCCTCATCAGCATAGGTAAAGCCTTCTTCGTGTGTGTTTTCCACCTGGTCGGCACGTCTTAACTCATTACTGCCAGCCCCCGGAAAAAGAGAATTAGGCATTAAACGGGCGGACTTTTCTATCTCTGGAAAGTCCGCTTTTAAGGCATTCGATATCGGCGCCGGATAATCATCGCCCTTTTCTACTTTTCCATCGTGCGCATAATACTCCACAAGGCGGTAAATACGGCTGGTATCAGGGTATGATCGATCGTAACTAACTTCATCCTGAATATACAGCCCGATCAATAAACAGGCGGCAATGCTCAATGCAAAACCACCAATCTTGATGGCTGAATACATTTTTTGTTTACGCAATTGCCGTAAGGCGATTTTTAAATAGTTCTTTATCATACCCCCTAACCCCCTAAAGGGGGAATTTAATTTGTGAATTAATAGTATACATTCTCAACTTCACCATTCTCATTTCCCTCCAAACTAACCTCTAATCTCCAGTCTCTAGTCACTAAACTACTCACTTCTCAAACTCTTCACCGGGTTCGCCAACGCTGCTTTTATTGATTGAAAACTTATGGTGATCAGCGTGACTAAAATTGCCGCCAAGGCCGAAACGATAAACACCCAGGGCCCGATCGAAATATGGTAATCGTACTTCATCAGCCATTTTTGCAAAAAGTAGAAGGCTAATGGCGACGCGATAACGCAGCTGATCGTTACCAGCAAAATAAAATCCTTCGACAACATCAGCCATACCTGGCCTACGCTTGCGCCTGACACTTTTCGTATCCCGATCTCTTTGGTGCGCTGCTCCGCCACAAATGCCGCAAGGCCAAATAAACCCAGGCACGATATAAAAATCGCCAGCCCTGCGAAAACACCGGCCAGCTTGCCGATCAGCTCTTCTTCGCTGAATTTCTGATTGTACTGCTTATCCACAAACCGGTAATCATAAGGGTAAGCCGGATTATATTTGTTAAAGATTGGGCTGATCTTCTCAACCGCAGCGTGTGTATTTAAATTTGGCGATAACTGGTATATTAAATTACCGTTGGCACTATTTGCGCTAAACGTAAACATCGTTGGATCAGCGGCACTGTAGGGCGAGTTCATCAGCGCGTCTTTTACCACCCCGATGATGCGGTATTTTTGGCCGTTCCAGGTGATTAGCTGGTTTACCGGGTCGGTTAATCGGAGCCTTTTTATTGCCGCTTCGTTAAATACTACATTGCTGGTATCAGCCTTTGCGCCGGGTATAAAATCCCTGCCCGACAGCATGTGCATACCCAGGGTTTTAAAATAGTCGTCTGATACGTAAATGCTACCCATTTCAACGGTTTCGCCAGGGCGCTTACCCGGGAACATATCCACGTCGGTATGCGACCAAACGGTGGTTGCCGGACTCGACGAAGTCGTAACGGCCGTAACAACTCCGCTTTGTAAAAGATCGTTTTTTAATGCATCAAAATTGCGGGCAAGGTCTGAATTCGCATCAGTGGCCATTAGTCGGCTGATTTGGTAGCCAATCGGCCGGTTTTTAGCGTATTGAATTTGCCGGTATATAATAACGGTACTGATAATTAAAGCGATCGAACAGCTAAACTGGGTAACCACCAGTATTTTGCGCGAAACAGAAGCCGATTTACCCACCTGTATAGCGCCCTTAAGCACCCTAACCGGGTTGAATGCCGATAAGTAAAACGCGGGCCGGCTGCCTGCCAGTAAGCCTGTGAACAGTACGCAGGCCATCATCACCATCCAGAATACAGGGCTTGCGTAGGGGATAGAGAAAACGGCGCCGGTAAGCGCATTGAATGCCGGCAAGGATAGCTGCACCAATAGGATGGCAAATAAAAATGAAATAAAAGTAACCATAGTCGATTCCACAAGGAATTGAAAGATCAAATCCCTGCGCTGCGAGCCGATGGCTTTGCGTACACCTACTTCCCTGGCGCGTTTTTCGGAACGGGCAGTCGACAGGTTAATAAAATTAATACAGGCGATCAATAAAACCAGCCCACCGATCAGTGAGAACATCCGCACATAGTCAATAAACCCGCTCGTCGCCTGGCCATTTTTATATTCATTATAAAGGTGCCATTTGAGCATGGGATACAAAATCACATTCGAGTTCACGGCATTTAAGCTATTGGTTTGCCCCTTTTCGATATCCCGTATTTTGCCTGATACAGCCCCAAATGAAGCGCCCGGCTTTAGCTCCGCATAAATGGCATAATCGTTATTGTCAAAACCTTGGGTGCGGTTGTTCTTTACATTGCTTTGTGTTGCTTCAAAATAGCTGAAAGGGATTATATATTTAAACTGGAATGTCGAATTTGCCGGAACATCATTAATAACACCGGTAACTTTTAAGTTATCATGGTTGTCAACCCTTACGAGCTTGTTGACAACATCGGTGCTTCCAAACAAAGCCTTGGCGGTTGATTCGGTCAACACAATCGAAAACGGGTCTTTTAAGGCCGCACCGGCATTTCCCTCAATAAAAGTGTAACGGAACATCTTTAAAAAGTCGCCGCCTGCCTGTACGCCGTACCAATAGAACTTCTTATTCCCAACCATCAAGCCATGTGCGCCCCAGCCATCCGTTTCGGCAACATGCTCAAATTCAGGGATGTTACTGCGAAGTGCATCGGCCAGTTTTAACGATGTGGACGAGAACGTCAGTGTGTCGCCATTGCTGTTAAAATTGCGCATCACCTGGTACAACCGGCCGTTATTTGGCAAGAACCGGTCGTAGCTGTACTGGTAGTTCACCCATAAACCGATTATTAGGGCCACAGCCATCCCGGCTGCCAGGCCCAAAATGTTCAGCAGGCTGTAAACCTTGTTGTTTATTAGGTTACGCCACGCGATTTTTAGATAGTTTTTTATCATCGTTGGTTCATTAGTTCACTTGTTCATTAGTTCATTAGTCTGAACTCGAATTCTTTGAATTTTTTGAATTATCAGAATATTTATAAGGTTACCATCTAATTCATTCTGGACATTCTAAAAATTCATCAAATTCGAGTTCTGACTACTCCGCCTTCAAACTCTTCACCGGGTTCATTAGCGCGGCCTTAATTGCCTGTGAGCTGACGGTGATAAATGCAATTACCAGCGCCAAAATACCCGCTGCCGCGAACATCCACCAGCTGATGTGAATGCGATACACGTAGTTATCAAGCCATTTGTTCATCACCCACCAGGCCAGCGGGAAGGCCACAAACGAAGCTGCCGCCACCAATTTCACAAAGTCCTTTGCAAGCAGGGCAACAATACCCGCCGCACTGGCGCCGAGCACCCTGCGCACCCCTATTTCCTTTATGCGCCGCTGCGCGGCGAAGGTGGCCAAGCCAAAAAGGCCGAGGCACGAAACAATGATCGAAACCACTGAAAATATGTTAAAAAGCTCACCCATGCGCTGCTCGCTCATATACAACCTGGAAAGGTCCTGATCAACAAAACCGTAGGTCAAAGGGTAATCGGGGTAAATTTTTTGAAAGACTGCCTTTAAATTTGCAATATTCCGCTGCATATTGGCCGGGGTGGTTCTAACGACCACAAAGCCCCCACGGTTGGTATATCGCAAAATAAGCGGTTCTATGAGCTGCTGTACAGGCTTGAAATTGAAATCCTTCACTACACCAATTATTTCACCTTTATTGCCATTCATGGTGATTAATTTTCCTACGGCTGAAGAAATACTCATCCCCATCGCTTTCACGGCGGTTTCGTTCAAAATATAGTTAAACGGGTCGCTCTTGTTATTATCGTCAAATGAGCGACCCGCTACCAGGTGCATCCCAAAGGTTTTTATAAAATGTCCATCAACGCCAATGTGGGGGAAAACTATTTGTTTGCTGAGGTCTTTACCTTCCCATTTCACATCAGTTGTGCCCGTTGTTAAGTCGGTAGGCAAATGTTCCAGCAGCGTGTAATCGGCTGTTTTTGTATTTTCACTCAATGTTGCTTTTAAGGTAGCGTAGTTATGCATGAGATCGCCAACCTGCGGCATCTGCAGGTACAACAAATTCTCCTTATTAAAACCCATATCCCTGTTACGGATAAATTTGAGCTGGTTATTTACAACCAGCGTGCTAACCATTAAAATAATAGAAATTGAAAATTGCATTACCACCAGGCCGTTTCTCAAATAAGACTTCCTCCCGCCCAAAAACAGGGCGCCCTTAAGCACCTTAACAGGATTAAAAGAAGAAAGGAAGAATGCCGGGTAACTGCCTGAGATGAGGCCGGCGAGTAAGGCTACACCTAACAAGCCACCGATGAGCTTAAAATCTAAAAAGTTGATTGAAATATTTTTGGCCGAAAGTTCATTAAACAAGGGCAACAGCAACCTGGTTATGCCGATTCCGATAATCAGGGATATAAGCGCCAGCAATAACGACTCGCAGAGGAACTGGATGATGAGCTGGGTACGTACCGCACCCACGGTCTTCCGCAGCCCAACTTCTTTCGCCCGCTGACCGGCAATGGCGGTTGATAAATTCATAAAGTTAACGCAGGCTATCACCAAAATAAACAACGCCACCATCGAAAAAATATTTACCGACTGACTGCTACCCTGACCTTCGACATCGAGCAGCAGGTTTGAATGCAGATGGATATCTGCAAGAGGCTGCAATGTAAATGTTGTTTGGGTATGTGTAGGGTCATTGGCTGTATGGATTGCCGTAATTTGCTTTTCAAGCGAAGTTAAAGCCTTCTTTTGTGCATCAAACTTTCCATCCAGCAACAGGTAGGTATAAACATCGTAATTTCCCCATTCCTGCGGGTTATTGTAACTATAATTGGTTGAATGTTCATAAACGGTAAAAGGCAATAAAATATCAAACTGCAAATGTGAATTATGGGGCACATTTTGCATCACTCCTGTTACTGTAAAACTGTGCCCTTTGACATCGTCGTCGACGTACAGGGTTCGTCCTATAGCATTTTCATCTCCAAAATACTTTTTCGAAACTGCCGTACTGATCACTGCCCCATCTGGACGCGAAAGCACTGATGCCTTGTTCCCTTGTAACAGCGGGTAGCTGAAGAACTGCAAAAAGTTTGGATCGGCGTAGTAAATATTTTTCTCGTCAAACTTTCTGTTGCCTATGGTAACAATGGAATGCAATGCCTCAAGCCTGGTAAAATCCTTTATTGCAGGTAGCTGTTGTTTTAATGCGGGTGCCATGGGTACTGGGTTGACCGCGGCCTTAGTACCCGCTACATCGGCGGTAACACGGTATATTTGCGATGCGCTTTGGTTGAACTTATCATAGCTTAATTCATCCTTCACCCATAGTAAAATAAGAATCGTGCAAGCCATGCCAACCGAAAGCCCGCCAATATTTAAAAAGGTGTAGGCTTTGTTCCTTACCAGGTTTCGCCACGCGATTTTTATATAGTTTCTGATCATAAGCCCCCCAACCCCCTAAAGGGGAAGTTAATTTTTTTGTTCATTGGTCTCAACTCGAATTTTTAGAATTTGGAGAATTATCAGAATTTCGGTCTTCGCGCCTGCTTCTTTCATTCTGGACATTCTAAAAATCCTTCAAATTCGAGTTCTGACTATTCCGCCTTCAAACTTTTCACCGGGTTCAACAACGCGGCCTTTATAGCTTGCGAACTGACGGTTACCAGCGCGATCACCATTGCTATCACCCCAGCTAATACAAACATCCACCAGCTTAAGGGCACACGGTAAGCAAAAGCCTGCAGCCACTTGCCCATGCCATAAAAGGCGATCGGCGTTGCGATGCAAAAAGATACGGTGACCAGGATCAAAAAGTCCTTCGACAACAGCCCCACGATTCCCGTAACACTGGAGCCTAATACTTTGCGAATACCTATTTCCTTGCTGCGCTGTTCGGCGCTGAATGCGGCAAGACCAAATAAACCGAGGCAGGAGATGAGAATAGCGATCAGGGTGAAAGAATTGATGATCTGCGATAACACAACCTCCGTTTCATACTGTTTTTGAATTTCGGCGTCGAGGAAGGAATATTCGAACGGAACATCGGGCAGGTTTTTATGCCAAATTGTGCCCATCTTTCCCAGTAGATCCTTGTAATCCGCACTGTTGGCTGATACAACCATCGTTGCCAGGTCGCCGGCGTTACCGTCGTACACCAACATAAATGGGCGAACATCATCGTGCAGGGAGTTGTAGTTAAAATCTTTCATCACACCCACAACGGTCACGAAACTAACAGGACTACTACCAGAGTAGATCCGTGCACCAGGCGCTGTTAGCGCATTTAAATTAAGCCTTTTTGCAAGCGTTTGGTTGATAAGCACTTTGTTCGAATCGCCTTTCGTAAAATCACGCCCGCTAAGCAGCTTAATCCCATTGGCTTTTACGAAATATTCGTCGCAGGCAATATTCTGCGCGTCGATGGCTGTCGATTGGTCTCCCCCGGCTGGGTACACACCATGATCGTGCAGTACAAACTGACTAATATAGTTATCGGCGCTGGAAACTGCTTTAACACCTGCAAGTTGTCGCAGGTCCGTAGCCAGCGCGGGCATCCTGTTTTGCGTGTCGCTGGTATAAAAATTTAACACCAGCTTTTGATTTTGGTCGAAGCCGAGGTCCTTATTCTTGATGAAATTTAACTGGCTGTAGATGATGATTATGCCGGTGATCAACACGATTGACAGCACAAACTGGAACACTACCAGCGACCGCCGTATGCCGGTTGCCGATATACGGTTGCTAAAATTTCCTTTGATCACTTTTATCGCCTCAAATGCCGACAAATAAAATGCCGGGTAACTGCCTGCAACAAGCCCGGTAACAACCACAAGGCTCGTTAGCATCAGCCATAGCCGGTAATCGGAAAAAAATGTTAAATGGATGTCGGCACGGGTAATATCATTCAGCAAGGGGAGTACGGCCCATAGCAGCGGCAAGGCGATAACTACCCCTATAAATGCCAGCAAAAATGATTCGCCCAAAAATTGCTTGATCAGGTCGTACTTGCCGGCGCCGATCACCTTGCGTACACCCACTTCTTTCGCCCGTTTTGACGCACGTGCGGTTGACAGGTTCATGAAATTGATACAGGCTACCACCTGTATCAAGACCGCGATCAATACGAGGATTAAAAGAAAGGATGGATCGACCGTTTTGGAAGGTTCTACATCGAACCCGCCGGTGGTGTGTATTTGCTTAACAGGTTCCAGGTGCAGCTCTTTGTGCATGCCTACCTGCTTCAGTTTTTCGCCGACATACTTGTTTAAAAACGGAGGGAATTTTTTCTCAAATGCAGCAACGTTAGTACCGGGCCGCAATTTGACGTAAGTGTACAGGAAGTTATTGCCAGCCCATTCACCGTCGGTAGCAATGCCCACGCCGGTAGCCCCGCTTTTTATATTGATAAACATATTGCCTTCGAGGTGGGATTTACCGGCAGTTTGGTCAATTACCCCGGTTACCTTGAAATCATGTTTACCCCATTGGTCATTAATATTGATCATTTTACCAACGGCGCTTTCATTGCCGAAAAGCTTATCGGCTGTGGGTTTAAACAATACCACATCGTAAGGGTCATTCAATGCGTGGGTCGCCTGTCCTTCAACAAAATGATAGGTTAGGACGTCAAAAAAGGTTGAGTCGACGTAAAACGCTCCTGTTTCATAAAACGACTTCTCTTTATAGCGCAGCAGATGTTCTTTAGCGCCAAGAATGTCGGTTTTCACAATCCTTGTGAAATTTTCCACTTCGGGGAAATCGTTTTTGAGTGCCGGCGCAATCGGTGGCGAAGACGTTGCTGAGTGATGTTTATCTCCCGGTAATGTAAGGTCGGTTGTTACGCGGTAAAGGTTGGCCAAATCCTTATGCTGTTTATCGTAGCTGTACTGGTCTTGCACATATAACAACATATACAGGCAGCAAAGCGTGCCCGCAGCCAGGCCGAAAATATTTATAAAGCTGAAGGTTTTATTTTTCAGCAGGAAACGGAATGCGGTTTTTAAATAGCTTTTTATCATTTTTCGTTCATTAGTTCATTAGTTCACTTGTTCATTAGTTCATTGGTCTGAACTCGAATTTGTTGAATTTGGTGAATTGACAGAATGGAAAACCTGAATTCTTATAATTCTCCAAATTCCAAAAATTCGAGTTCAGACTACTCCGCCTTCAAACTCTTCACCGGGTTCATCAAAGCCGCTTTTATGGCTTGCGAACTGACGGTTACGAGCGCAATAACGGCTGCGAGAACACCTGCAAGGGCGAACATCCACCAGCTTAATGGAACCCGGTAAGCAAATCCCTGTAAAAACCAGTGGCTCATAAAATACCAGGAGATAGGCGCGGCAATTACAAATGAAATTCCTACTAATATTAAAAAGTCTTTCGATAGCAAACTAACTATGCCTCGTACGGTAGAGCCCAGTACCTTACGGATACCAATTTCCTTTTTACGCTGTTCGGCGCTAAAGGCCGCCAGGCCAAATAAGCCCAGGCACGAAATAACAATTGCTAATAAGGTAAACGAATTAATAATGTGAGAGACGACGATCTCGCTTTCGTATTGCTTTTGCACCTCATCGTCGAGGAAGGCATATTGAAACGGCACAGACGGCATATCCTTTGCCCAAATATTACTTATGACGTGTAACAATTGCTGATAATTATCGCTGTTCACCGAAACCGTCATGCTTGAAAAACTGCGGGGATTATTGCTATAGGCGAGTAAAAAGGGCCCCACCGCCTCATGGAGCGAATTGTAGTTAAAATCCTTCATCACGCCTATAATGGTATACATAACGCCGGCAGCAAAGAACTTAGAATAAAGCCGTGCACCGGGAGCGCTTTGCGGATTAAGATCAAGCCTTTTCGCCAGCGTCTGGTTAATCAGTACCTTATTGGAATCACCGGGCATAAAATCCCGGCCGCTTACCACGTGTATGCCATTGGTTTTCACGAAGTAATGGTCGCAGGTAATCATGGGGGCGTCGATAGCATGGGCCATATCGCCACCTTCGGTGTAAAAGGGCAAGTCGTTCAATAACGCCTCGCTAAAGTAACTATCGGACCTGGTGACAGATTTAACATCCGCCAGCCGTTTCAGGTCATTGGCCAGCGCCGTCATTTTTTGTTGGGCGTCCTGCGTGTAAAAACTGAAGACCAACTTTTGGCTCTTGTCAAAACCGAGGTCCTTTGATTTAACGAAATTGAGCTGGCTGTAGATAATAATGATGGCAGCCATCATCACAATCGACAGCACAAACTGGAAAACAACCAATGATTTGCGGATACCCGTTGCCGAGATACGAGCGGTAAAATTGCCTTTTATAACCTTTGCCGCTTCGAAGCTTGACAAATAGAAGGCCGGGTAGCTGCCAGCCAGCAAACCGGTTACCAGCACCAGACTACCAAGGATCAGCCAGAGCCGATAGTCGGCAAAAAAAGCGAGTTGGATATTAGCCCGCGTAATTTGGTTCAGATATGGCAACACAAAATACAACAAGGGCAGGGCAATTATTACACCAATGAAAGAAAGCAGGAACGATTCTCCCAAAAACTGTTTGATCAAATCGTCTTTCCCCGCGCCAATCACTTTCCGAACGCCTACCTCTTTCGCCCGCATGGAAGCCCGGGCAGTTGAAAGGTTCATGAAGTTTATACAGGCGATAACCTGGAGAAGCACAGCGATAATTATTAGAATAAGTAAAAACTCCGGGTTGGCAGTTTGGGTTAATTCTAACTCAAGGCCGGGTGTGGTGTGTATGTCGGTAACATGCTCCAAATGCAAATGCTTTTGCATGCCCAATGCCTTAAGACGGTCGGCGCCATATTTATTTAAAAATGCAGGAAGCTTTTTCTCGAGCGCCAGCGGGTCGGCCCCCGGTTTTAATTTCACGTAAGAGAATAAGAAGTTATTACCAGCCCATTCGGTTATGCCGCCAATCCATTTGCCGGTTTGGCCACTTTTCATAGTAATGAACAGGTTACCCTCGACATGCGACTTCCCAAGGGTTTCGTCAACCACGCCGGTCACTTTAAAATCGTGCTTTCCAAACCCATCGGCAATATTCACCATTTTTCCCACAGCATTTTCGTGGTGAAACAATTTATCGGCAACGGGCTTCAGCAACACGATATCGTAGGGTTCATCCAGTGCATGTTGCGGGTGTCCTTCAACAAAATGGTAAGTAAAAATATCAAAGAAGGTCGAGTCGACATATAAGGCGCCTGCCTCGTAAAACGCTTGTTCTTTATACCGTAACAAATGTTGTTTCGCGCCGAGTATATCCGTTTTCATCATCCGGGCATAGTTCTCCACTTCCGGGAAATCGCGCTGCATGGCTGGTGCGATTGGCGGCGAAGAGGCGGCGCTATGGTGTTTATCGCCGCTTAACACCAGGTTGGTAGTAATGCGGTAAATATCATTAGCATCTTTATGCTGTTTATCATAACTGTACTGTTGCTGTACATACAACAGTATGTACAGACAGCACAGCGTGCCGGTGGCCAAACCGAAAATATTTATAAAGCTGAAGGTTTTGTTCTTCAGCAGGAAACGGAACGCGGTCTTTAAATAGCTTTTTATCATACCCCATAACCCCCGCTAACAAGCGGGGGAATTTAATTTTGTTAGTTAATATTATACATTCTCGGATTTGACATTTTCATTTTATCATACCTACTCCCTTTACTTTTCACCGCTAACCTCTTCGCTCCCCCGCTTGTTAGCGGGGGCCGGGGGGTTACTCTGCCTTCAAACTATTTACCGGATTCGATAGCGCAGCCTTTACAGATTGGAAACCGATGGTAATAAGGGCGATCACTATTGCAACAAAACCGGCCAGCGCCAAAACCCACCACTCTATATTTATCCGATAAGCATAGTCCTGCAGCCATTTATTCATAAAATACCACCCGGCAGGCAATGCGATCAATATGGCGATACCTACCAATTTTATAAAATCAAATGATAACATGGCGGTAATAGCCGATACACTGGCGCCTAAAACCTTACGGATCCCGATCTCTTTCGTGCGCTGCTCGGCGGCATATGCTGCAAGGCCAAACAGACCCAGGCAGGCAATGACTATAGCCAGGGTGGTAAACACTACCAGCACGGTCCCCGCGCGCTGCTCTGTCCTGTAGATTGCATCAAAATCCTGGTCCATAAAAGAAAAATTCATCTGGACGTTCGGCGACAACCCGCTCCACTTGTCTTTTATTTGGGCTAACACAGAGGGAATGTCTTTCGCTTTCATGCGTATGCTTAATGCGCCGTTGTCCTGCCCCATGATCAGCACCATTGGACTCACCACATCGCGCAGTGAACTAAAATTGAAGTCCTTGACCACGCCGATGATATGATATGCTTTAGAGTTTGTTATGTCCTGCTTGCCGCCATTCGACCGGTATAAGGGCTTATTCAACGGATCGGTAAGACCTAAAAACTTTGCCGCAGCTTCGTTAATGATGATGCCTGATGAATCCGTAAGGAATTGGCCCGAGAAGCTGCGTCCTGCAACCATTTTCATGTCAAGGGTTTTTATATAATCTTCGTCAACGGTCCATGTTTGGGGGAACAGGGCTTTTTTCTGATCAAAGGATGCATCTTTAAAAAATATGCTCGTGTTTTTCTCATTGCCGGTCGGCAGGAAACCGGTAAGCGTGGCATCCGCAACGCCGGGTAATTGCTTTACTTCCTGCTTAAATGTTTGCGCCTGGTTATTCAGCTCAAACGCGTTTTGAACAATAAGCACCTCGTTACGATTGAAGCCGAGGTCCTTGCTTTGAATGAAGTTAAGCTGGTTGTGAATAACCAAAGTTCCGATGATGAGGAAGATAGAAATGGTAAACTGCAGTACAACCAGCACACTCCGCAAGCCGCCGCCTTTAAAACCAGCCGACAGCTTCCCTTTAAGCACGTTGACAGGTTGAAACGCCGAAAGAAACAGGGCCGGGTATGCGCCCGCCAACGAACCCACCAGCAAAATAATAAACGCCATGGCCGGAACCAGCCAGCTAAGCGTTTGGCCATTGACAACAATGTCTTTACCAGATAGCTGGTTAAATGCAGGCAGCAGTCCGATGGCAGCAACAAAGGCGATGACTGCGGCAACAAGCGTTACCAATATCGATTCGGTTAGAAACTGGAAAACCAGGTAGCTTCGCGGCGAACCCAAGACTTTACGTACCCCTACTTCGCGCGCCCGGTTTGACGACCGCGCCGTAGACAGGTTCATAAAGTTAACGCAGGCTATTAACAGAATAAAAAGAGCAATTGCTGAAAAAATGTACACATATTGAACGGTGCTGTTCGGTCCCAATTCCCCGGTACGGTTTGATTTCAAGTGAATATCCGTTAGCGGTGTTAAATTCAACCGGAAATAGCTGCCGCTTTTTTCAAATGCTGCGGTGCTCATTTTTAATTCCGACTGCATTTGTGGCCCGCTGTGTCTTGCAAGGAACGCAGGTAATGCGGCTTCAAGCTTTTTATGATCTGATGCATTCCTTAACAACACATAGGTATTGTAATCGCTTCTTAGCCATTCGTCCGACCGGCTATCCGGAAAGGTGGACATCGATATAAAAAAGTCGAAATTAAAATGCGAAGTTCTGGGTATGTCCTTTATTACACCGGTTACCTTGTACAGGTCTTTGTTGTCACCGGTTAATGTCCTGCCCACAACTTCGGTACTGTTAAAGTACTTTTTGGCCATCGTTTCTGTCAGTACCACGCTGTTTGGCTCGGCCAGCGCTGTTGACGGGCTGCCGCTGATCATGGGCAAGGTAAATACGCTGAAAAGTGAAGGGTCGGCAAAAGCGACCCTATTTTCAAGGATATTTGTTGCGCCTTTTTTAACGTGCATTGAACCTGCATTTTTTATCCTCACCGTATTTTCAACATAGGGAAAGTCGTTTTTAAGTGTTTGCGCCAGGGGTGGCATGCACACCGCGTAAAGCACATTGTTTTCGCCAAGTTTCAGATCCTCGTTTACACGGTAGATGCGGCCGGCGTTAATGTTATAGCGATCGTAGCTTAACTCATCCACCACGTAAAATATGATCAGCAGGCTGCTGGCAAGCCCCAGCGAAAGCCCCAAAACGTTTAAAATGGTGAAGCCTTTATTTTTAATAAGGCTGCGGTATGCTGTTTTTATATAGTTGAGTATCATCGTTCACTTGTTCATTAGTTCATTAGTTCACTTGTTCATTGGTGCACTTGTTCATTAGTTCATGAAACCATTGGTACAACAAGCATGAATATTGTTCAAAATTGACCAAGAAAATGCCAAAGAGATATTTTGCTGATTATTAATTATTTAAGATAAATTTTAAGGTTTGGGACTGTTCGTTTTTGATACAGGGGCTGTACGGTTATGGTCTGAACCGTTGATTCACCTGATTTTCTTGATTTCGCTGATTCGATGACAGCAACGGCAATACGCTGTGGCTTTCAAATCAAGGCATCCTCAAATCCAAAAATAATGATTCAGGCAATTTTCATACCTTAGTCACATCAACCAGCCCAATTATGAAATGCAAATTATTAGCGCTCTTGTTATTAACTGTCTCAATAACATTCGGCCAAACCGATGCAAAGCTCACTTCACAACTGCAAGAGGCCATCAAAGGCTTCAACGGCCAGGTGGGCATTTACGTACAAAATCTAAAAACAGGCAAAACCGCGGCAATCAACGCAGATACCCTTTTCCCTACCGCAAGTATGATAAAAGTAAGCATACAATGCGGTCTGATGGATAAAATTGAAAAAGGCGAAATTCAATACAACCAAAAAATGGCCTACAATGATTCGATATTATATAAAGGCGAGGATATTTTGGGGTCGTTTAAGAATGGTGACACCATAGAAATAAGCAAGGTTGCGCTGCTGATGATCACCATGAGCGATAATACGGCCAGCCTATGGCTGCAAAAACTGGTGGGAACCGACTACATCAACAACTGGCTGGCCACTAACGGTTTCAAAGTAATGCGGGATAACTCCCATGCCACCGGCCGTGATTCCATGCATGCCAAATACGGCTGGGGCGTAACCACGCCTTACGAAATGTGCCGCTTATTTACTATGATTAACGAGGGTACGGCGGTTAGCCCGGCGGCCAGCGAAAGAATGGTGAGGAATATGGGGCGGATATTCTGGGACAATTACGCCTTGTCGCAAATACCCCCTTACGTACATACCATATCCAAGCAGGGAGCTTTAAACCAATCAAAATCAGAAACCGTGCTGGTAAATGCACCGCATGGTGATTATGTATTTTCCATTATCACCAACCATAACCAGGACCAGCGCTGGGTGCAGGATAACGAAGCGGACATGTTGATCCGTAAAGTATCGGCCCTGCTTTGGCATTATTATGAGCCAAAAAGCGACTGGAAACCGGCGGACGGGATGGATAAGTTTATGAAGGATGAGTGAAGTTAGAGGCCAGAGATTAGAGGTTAGAGATCAGGCTGATTTGGGAGTGTGTTTGAAAAATAATCAGCCTAATCACAGTAATAAGACTCGATCTGTGATCAAAGGATCAAAGTGTTAAACACCTTGTATTTCTTTATCAACCTCAAAGCAAATTTCTGAAACGGCCTTTCTATAAAAATACACATTAAATAGCTCAGCAAAACAGCCGATAGGAAAGCTGACAAAAAAATATAAACCGGGCTAAACATAAACCGGTTCGAAATAAGGGAGCCTAAAGTAAGGAGCAGCGGGAAATGGATTAAATAAAGACTGTAGGATATGTCGCCAAAAAAAGTAAAAATGCGGTGCTCAAAAAAACGGCTT
>JABDGE010000093.1 GCA_013286235.1 Bacteroidota bacterium | reverse complement strand
AAAGGACAGGATCGGACTTGGCAAGGGTTAACGCCTGCTCGACATCACTTACGATATCATCGCCGCATTCGCCGATCTCTTTAATGGTTTCGAGATTACTGATGATCGAGGCGACCTGGCTTAAACCTTTATAAATGTCGTTTTGCAGGGTATTGGCAATGGTGAGCTGGCCGGTGACCGCCAGTTGCCCTTCCTGGATCAACGTTAGGTTCTTGTTGGTGGTGCTTAATTGGCCGTTAATAATGACGGCGTTTGCGGCAATGGCGGCAGTGGTGGTTGGATCGACAACGGCCTCCTGAGCCTTAACAAAAGCAGAAAGCAAAAGGCAGAAAGCAAAAAGCAAGATAATTTTCATAGGATAAGTAATTAATTCGTTGAGAGTTGAAGTGGTTGACCATTTTGATTAACACGGCGGATGAATTCGCCCATGGATAGCTTACTCGATTGCAGATCGGCCACAAATGCATCCAGTCCGTTTGGATAGGAGCCAAACATTTTCGTATAAGCCTCGACGGCTGACTTCTCCGGTTTTTCGGTCGTATAAGTAAGATACTGATAAAGAGAAACCTCGGCACCGTAGACTTCGCCGACCGATCCGCGCCGTATGTAAACTTCCTTAAAGCGACCACGATTTTCGGTATTGTCTAATTGGTTGATCGTGAATATTTTCCGGCGTTCGGTTTCGTTAATGGACAACAAGGCCGCTATTTCCTTGTAATTGTCTTTGAACTTTGTCTGATCGAGCAAACAGATCGTGTCCGAATTATTCAGGATGCTGTCCTTCACGACCGCGTTCCCGATAATGTCGCCCAATTCCTGGGTGACGACAATCGCTTCGCCCCAAAATTTTCGTACGGTTTTGTACAAATACAATAAGTATCCTGCCATGAGCGGACTGGCGATGGCCTTCCAGGCTTCCTCGACGATGAGGCATTTGCGCTGGGACTGACGGAAGCGCATCTTCTGAATGAAGACGTCCATGATAATCAATGTCACGATGGGAAAGAGTATCCGGTTCTCTTTGATAGAGTCGATTTCGAAGACAATGAAACGCTCAGTAAACAGGGATTGGTCGGCGGCTTCGTTCAATATCGGTGCGAATTCGCCGCCTTTATAAAACTTCTTCAGGACGTAACGAAACTCGTCAAAATCAAATGTGATCTTTTCCTCTAGTTTGATCTCCGGTATTTTGATCTGGGCGAATTCATAAAAGGTGTTGAAATTTAGCGGGCTGTTGTCCGCGAAGCATTTCAAATAATAGGCAGATAAAACATTGGCGATGACGTCGCGCTCGACCGGACTGAAATTTCCTTCGGCACCCTTCCAGGCCACAGCGATCAGCGTACATAAAAAGTCTTTCTTTTCAATATTGTACTCCGACTCCGTGATTTGGAACGGGTTCATGGTGATAGGCTGTTTGTCCGTATAGGTGATGTACTTCCCGTTATAATAAGAACACAAGCCGGAATAAGAATGCCCGGTGTCTACAATGACCATGTCCATGTTGTACAGGCAATACTGCTCGATCATGGCGTTCATGAAGAACGATTTGCCTGAACCGCTGGGGCCTAAAACGAACTTGTTCCGGTTGTTGATCCTGCCCGTTCTCATGGGCAGATCAGCCGGGTCGATGCCTACAGGGATGCCCTGCCGGTCTGTGAAGCGTATAAGGAAATCCGAAGGTTCGTCCTTCGGCAAGGATTCTTTAAAAAAGAAACAGATGGCTGCATCGCATGTCGTTAAAAACCAATCGTAGTTTTTTAGTTCAATGGCATTCCCCGGCAATGCCGTGCGGAATAACTCCAATTGGTTGTACGCATTCTTATTAGGTACAATACCCAATTGAAAAAGGGCGCTTTCTACAAAATTTGCCGCCTTTTGCATTTGCTCGTTTGCGGCAGCGATCACGATATTGAAATGGCTGTTAACCAAGAGTTGGTTTTCCCTGGCCACGTCTGTCAGCAACAGATCAATGTCCTCCATGCAAAGCGTGTTGGCGGGGTCAGGAATGCCGGAATGTCGCTTCTTTTTTAACTCCAGCTTTTTCAAGGTCATGAGCTGATTCGGAATTTCGATGACCTGGTTAAACAGGATGGCGTCAAAACCGGGCACTTTGAACAGGAAGGAAAGAAAATCCACCGGGAAGCCTTTCAGGGTTTCCTTTTCATTGAGTTCGATATGCGTCCCAACTTCCGATGGCAGGTCGATGCTGTCAATATTGACGAGGTTGATGTTTCGGACGCATCGGTCGCCCATTTTTATATCGGTGTCGGATGGCGCCAGGTTATTTAAGGCAATCGGCCCATCACTGAAGTTCATGCTCAAGACCTGGAGCACCAATTGGTTGATCTCTGCTTCCTTCAATAGTGCCGGGCCTGTCTTCGCGGCCTGCAACACATCCATTACTTTGCCTACCGCCTGCCGGAAGTCCCGTATCGCTTTTCCGTCATAGACATAAAAGGCTGTCTTCTTCACCTGCATGGTAATCGTCAGGTAAGTGGAAACCCTTTGGTAGTCACGCCCTGCGAAATGGTCGTTGTATTTTTGCTGGAGGTATTCTTTGGCTTCCTTCTTCGGATAAATGGACCTGGAAATGATGTCCTGCTTTTGCAGGATATAGCCATCGCCCAATATCTTCACGATATTGATCATCAGGTTATGGAATTCGTCATAAGCATCGGAAGAGGCGGCGTAACGGATGACAGGGTTGGTCATGCTGATGATGACCGAGCACTCACCATTCAAGCCGACCAGGAAATCGTATTCGCCGGTTTTATCCACGCCGGCATAAGGCATTTTAAACAGATTTTTTGCGGCCATAATGATTGATGTGATTGATGATATAGATCCCTTTGGCGTTGGCCTTGTCGTGCAAGCCTTTTTTCTGCCGGCTGGCGATGTACAGCAAGCCGCCGACAACACTGCCGATCAGGACGAGCGCGCCGAGCCACATGTTGACGAGAGACATCGTTAAGGAGCCAAGTACAAGACCGGCCAGTAAGGAGCCGACGCCCCAATAGATGTATTTTCCTTTAAAGCCACGGAAAACAAGGGGTTTTTGAAGCCCCTTGTATACTGCGAAACGCTTGGCCATTATGCAATGCCGAAAAAGGCTTTAATGACGAGCGACGAAACCACCAGGAAGACGCAAGAGCCGCCCCAGCCCATGAGTTCCTTGTTGATATCCTGATCTCCACTGTTCCATTTGGAGTAAACCCGGATCGCGCCGACAATGCCGACGATACCACCGATCACCAGGGCGATATTGGTTACAGGGCCAACGTAGGTTGTCAGGGTAGAAGTGGCTGTGTTGATACCGGTTACACCGCTTTGGGCGAAGGCAGAAGCCATGCCCAGGACCATCAGGCTTGCTGTGGCCCACATTTTTTTGATTTTTGAAATCATTTTTTAAGGGGTATTAAATTTGTTTGGGAATAAAAAAGGCGGCTTCCATCGTTTGGGAAACCGCCAGGGTTATTTGGGGTATTAAATCAGGCGTATCAGATGCCGAATACAGCCTGAAGAAAAGCGCCGGCCAGCACCATAAAGAGCGCTGCAAAAAACCAGGCAGCTACTTGCTGGTCGATCCTCGGATGACCCATCTGCCAATTGTGGTAAATGCGTACCGCGCCGACGATGCCAAAAATTGCCGCCAGTACGAGCGCAAAATCCATTACCGAAAGAAAAGATGAGGAAAGGCTTTGCTGCGCCTGCTGCATTTCATCAAGTCCGGGTTGGGCCATAGCCCCCAATGCAAGCAGGCAGCAGCAAAAAGTCATGAATGATCTCATCTTCTTAAAAGCTGACGGAACGTGTATAGATGATGGCTTCCTGTTTGGCTTGCCGGAAAAGGTTGTCAATGACCATACCTCCCGAGCCAATCACTTCAGGCTCATGAGCAGGGTCGACCGATTTTTCCATTCGAGTTTTGTCGGCGCTTTCGTTTTCCGCTATAGGGCGGGCGGACAATTGAGTTGGCTTAACCGTCTCCGAGAAGGTCAGTTCGTTGGTAAGGGAATTTGCTGCCGGGGCATGCTTGGCCCCGGCAACATCAATCAGGATCACGACCAGGTAGTATAGCGTGTACAACCCGGCCAAATAAAAGGAAAAATGTAACCAGTTCATTCGTTTAGTTTTTGTAGAAATTGTTTGAGGATGATTTTGAGTTCGGGGTGCTGCCTGAGCATCTCGCTGACGGAGAAGGCGATCATCTGCTGAATGTCAAGTCCGGTCGCCAGCTTCAATTGCTTCAGCATCATCGCGGTGTTCCTATCCAGTCTGACATGGGCCAATACCTTCTGACTTTTTTCATCAAAGGCCCGTATTTGCTCCAGGATATCCTTCTCTTTAGGGGCGTCTTTTCCGGCTAATAGGTTCCAGATCATAGCTTGAATTTGTCTAAGTGTTCTTTGATGATCGTTTTCAGTTCAGGATGCTGCCCGAACAATTGTCCGACCGCATAGCATAGCAGGCGTGTCACTTCAATCCCGGTCGCCATCTTTAAGTGATGAATAAGCTGTGCCGTTTGCGCATCGAAACGTGCATGTACCAGGGTTTTATTTCCGTCGATGTCGAGTGCGCGGATCTGCTCAATAACCGGAGGCGTTTCGGCTGGCTTACCCGTTTTTTTCTTTTGTGCTGCAACGGGCTTTTCCGGCGTGTCGGGTTTCGCCATGCGACTGCGCAACTGGTCGGCCAGTGTTTTGATTTCGCTCATAAATAGGGTTGGATATGATCTGTGAAAATTTGTCCGAAGACCGGCACAATGGCTGCCTGGACAGTGACCGGTGTAAGAAAAGTGTTGACCCGCTGAAAATCGATCCGGTCAGCAATGGCCGGCGTTACGATACCGATCTGGCCTAATTGTTCGTTGACCTCTGCTTTAATTTCATAGCGCACATTGGCCTTGATCCGGTTCGGCACAAATAATACCTGTACTTTGGGATTTATCTTTTTCAATACCAATGCGAACGGCACCGTCGATTCGAAACTGAACTCGTCGTAAGAAAAAGGACATACAGCAACATCCGCTGCCTTAAACACCCGGATCAGCCCATCATCATCCAGTTTACCCGGCAGATCGATCAATACGATATCTTTCGGGCTGCTTTTGATCGTCGCTTCCATCTCAGGGAAATCCTGGAGGCTGTAAGCCAATATCTCATAAGGTTCCTCGTTCTCCAGTATTTTTGCCTTCTCGAATTTTTGCGAAATAGACTGCTGATAATCCATATCCAAAACGGTGACCTTGCAGTCTTTTGTTTGCGTTAGGTAATTGGCCAGTAAAAGCGTAAGCGTACTTTTTCCCGCGCCGCCTTTTTGGTTGCCGATGATAATGACCATGATTTAATTTAATTTTTAGTAATTCCCTGAATCAGCGGTGGTTGGTTCGTGCCATTCTTTTTCGCCTGCGGTTCCTGCCGTTGATGGCTTCGTCGTCGACATCGGGTGCGATATAGGGTTCCGGGATATATACATGCTGCCTATGAACTTCAGCATCGATTTCGGCATACTGGCCGAATTGTTCCACCATATAATTATAGTCCTTTTCGTCCAGCAGGTCTGCGGTATCCATATAAACTCCGGCACACGCATCCCCTAAATAAAATCCGTCACCTTGCCGCGAAATTGTCAGGCCCTGGTGTTGGAGGCCCTGTATGAGATCAGGATAATTATATAATGTAGCTTTTAAGATGGCGGCATAATAATCCCGCCGGGCATCCGTAAACACATTGTCAACCTGCCGCTGCCGGTAGTCTTCTGCAAAAGCCGGTTCCTCTTTTGGCAGGGAACCGCTTCGCTCAATTGCTAACAATTCCTTCAAGGCCATGATCTCGCCACCTTTAAACACCTGCTTTTCTGCATGGTCAATCACCGTATAACCGTATGGCGGCTTATCACCTGAAGCATGAAAAACCAGTTCGATACCGAATTTTTCCTTCAGGCAGGCCGCAAACGCAGAAGTGTAAACACCATGTTTTTTATCGATGCCCGTGTCATAGGCCGCCGCGTATTTACAGAAAAAAGCTTTTAACTGGAACTTCCTGTTTGCATCCGGCGCATAATTTTTTAGCTTTTCTTCAATCGCATTCAAACCAACTTCGCCTTGTCTTTTCCCGAATTTGATGACAATTAAATTCCCGTCTTCCTCTTTCAGCGAATACCCCCGGGCCTCTAAAATCATCATGAACTGTGCCTTCGTAGCGAATTGGTAAACCAGCGCTTTAGCCACATCCGCATTCGCATTGTGCTTTTCATCAAGACCCATAACGATATTCATCCGCTGCTGGCCTTTGATCTGCTCGTAACTGTCGCTGATCTTTTTACCGTGTTTATCGACACGGGTACTTACTATATGTACGTGATTGTTCCTTGTGTCCTTATGAAATATGATCAAATAAGGCTGTTTGCCATAACCCATTTTTTCCAGCCATTGCGTTGCTATTTCGGTGAGTTCATGTTTGTCGTATGATTTGCCTTCACCAGAAATAGCAACGTGTAACTGTGGCTTCTTGACCGCCTTGTTAGTGGCCGATACCATTTTCAGATAGTTTTTATAATCCTGCGGCCGCAATTGGCCGAAGCCCTGCAAAGGCCCGAAGTTCGCCGATTTCATCAGTTCGCCCTTATTCTTGTCTACCTTGCCGGTACTATAACCTACGGCAGGAAAATGACCATTGGAGCCGCTTGTATAAAGAAACTTGACAATCATAACAGGTTCGGCAGGAACGGGTTCAAAGTTCAGCGGGAATTTGTTCTGAGTTCCCTACGAACAAGTCCCGCGACAGCGGGTTCTCTAAGTACTTGTTCGCGACGAACTTGTTCAGCCGGAACTTGTTCGATTTTCAATAGTGAACGGGTTCGCCCGGAGCAAGTTCAGCGCGAATTTGTTCTTATTGAATTTGTTCGCTGCGAACAGGTTCGCCCAGAGCGTGTTCCCTGCGAATTTGTTCCCTGCGAACTATCAGCCTAAAGCGCGGATAATATTTCGGAGTGCTGCCTCCAAAGCCTTTTGGTTTTCGATATAAACCTCAAAAAGCAAATTGAACCGCTCGACGACGACCGGCGAAAGCCTTCCGTATTTATTAAGGATATTAGCGTATTTAGCTAACTGGTTAATGTTATTACCGCAACGGCCCAATTCTGTGCCAATCCCGTCGAGTAAACCGATCAGTTCTTTCGCGTTGATGATAGTAAGCCGGGCATCCTGCAGCAACCGTGTCCGTACCAGGTCGGTCCTGCGGACACCCAGCGTTTTTTCCAACTCTAAAACGGCTTTAAATTCTTCCTCCGTAAATCTTGTATCTATCTTCCGTGTCCGCTTGCCCTCTGTCTTTTCAGGCCTCCCTTTCTTTAACGTATGTTCTTTCATCAGAGAAAACGAGTTGCGAGTTTTCGATACTCCCCGGTTGTCCCGCGTAGAGAATGAGGAGCGACGCCCTTGCGTCGCCCCGATTGAACGGAGCGGGACGTCCGGGGCAAGGTTGTGAGTGGCTGACAAATTACGAGGAACGAGTTTTTGTCGGACACGAACACATCTTGCAAGGCTAAAAACCAAAAGATAACCTGCTACTTTTATGCACGTTTACAGCGTAAATGCAGGTCGGGTTCCTGGCTGAAGAAAAATAATCATTCGGCATGAATGCCGGGGCAAAAGCGGAAAGATAGCTGTCAGGTAATACGCGATAGCCGGGGATTAGCGGTATAAGCCGTTGTGCCCGAGGTCGGCTACGATCTTGTCGTTATAATCGTTATAGCCTTCATATATATGCGCGCCGTCGGTGGTTGCCGGAATTGCAGTCATAAAATCCAGTGTGGCCTTTCGGCCTGCTGTATCGTGGTCAAAATAAAGCGTGACGTTGCCAAAACCCATTGCCTTTGCAATCCCGTCTTGTGCATTCGAAACCGAATTCAGGACCAAGACACTATCGTTCGAAAAGGGATTTTCTGTCAGCCAGCTCAGGTAGTCGAAGAAGCCTTCAAAAACCGAAAGCCGGTCCATCGAACCCGGCAAAAAGCTAATTGCATTGGGGCCCAGCGATACCGGGTAAGACAAAGGTCTGACGACCCAGCTGCCGGTTTCATTCTGCCAGCCGGCCGCAAAAACATTGTGCTTTTTTTGATTCTTGTCCTCTACATAATAATATACCTCCTTTAAACGACCTTCTGCAACGCGTGCTACACCACGGCTTTCGAGGTAGTTCATGATCGCCGCATTATGGCCGAGTTCTTTGATCTCCAGGATGCCGTAGTTTTTTTCTTTTGCTTGATTACTTTTCCGCGGCGTATGGCGGTAAGCACTGGAGTTCAATGGCATGCCGCAGGTTTCAACGATCTTTTCCAATACTTCGGGAAATGACAGATGCGGCCAATACTTTATGCCAAATTCTACCACATTGCCTCCGAAGTCCTGGCCGTGATCAAACCATTCGCCTGTTGCATCTTTAACCGATAATGACGGGGTGTTGTCCGGATTGTTTTTTGGCCGCAGCATGCTATGGTAATAATATTCGCCGCCGGTCTTGTATTCATGAATATAACCCATTTTGCTTAACAGGTCCACAATCGAAACCCGTTCTTTTACTTCTTTCGCGCTGATCCAGTTTTTGTCCATATTTTAAAGCATAAAAAAAGAGAGCACGATGGCTCTCTTTTATCTATTGATTCGAAACTACTCACGTCATATTCTACAATACGGACCCTCGTCTGCCCAGGCGCTTTCGGCATGTTGCGGCTTTACGCTCACCTTCACCTGATTTCTGGTTTTTAACCAGCTAATGCTTCATTTCCCGATGTCAAAGACCGTATGATCAAGCGAAAAAATTATTGCCTGATCGACGGTACAAAGGTTCTGAGAGCGTGAATTTTTAAAAGGTTGTTTCGAGGGTGGCACCCTCAAATAAACAATTAACTAACTGTTATTAAATACATTAAACGAAGTTGTCTGAACCCGCGTATGGTCAAACATTATGGAAACAACTGCCTGCCATTTGGGCGGGAACGTAAGAAAACTCCTGCCCGGCGACAGCGAGGCAGGGTGTTTTCGGGAAAGCGCGCAGGAAGCCCAAATGGCAGGCTGTTGTAAAAGGGCAGGAAGCGGGTGAGCGGACTGGGGTGCGCGATAGCGCGCAAAAGGGAGCGAACCTGCTGGACTGCCAAAAGCGAACGGGTAATCTTAGTGCGCTTTATTCCTTTAATCCAGTGAATACCCCGTCTCACTTTTCGCCTGCGACATCACAAACATGCTTTCCATATTATCAACTTTAGGCAGTTTCGCCAGCTTGTGCCGAAGCAGTTCATTGTACTCATCCATATCACGGACAGCAATTTTCAGCAGGAAATCGAATTTACCGGTTAAATGGCTGCATTCCATAACTTCATCCAATTTGACGACTTCTTCCAGAAAAGCCGAAAGATTTTCTTCGGTATGTGGTTTTACCTGCACCTGTGTAAACGCCATCAAACCGCGCCCGACTTTCTTGCGGTCAATTAATGCCACATAGCGTTTGATATAGCCTTCTTCTTCCAGCCGCCTTACCCTTACATGCACGGGGGTAGGCGATATATTCAGTGTATAGGCTATTGCCTTGTGGCTGATCTTAGCATCCTTTTGCAATAGCTTCAGGATGACTACATCTATTTTATCAAGTTCGTTGTTTATCATAAAAAACGATTATGCAGTGAATACGGAATGTCCGAAAATGACAATTCCCCGGCCTCCAGCATGAATCGTTCCGCTTGCCTGACCATAGCCGGAGAGCCGATAAAGATTGGAGAGCGCTGGTGCAGTTCCGCTACTTCCAGGTCGAGAATACGATCCATGCCGTTGGTAGCCCTGCCGCCTGCCTGCTCGATAATAAAGGCCATCGGGTTGCATTCATATACCAGGCGCAGTTTGCCGTTGGGCGCTGCCGCAGTTACAGGGTAGATGAAAATCCCGCCCTTTAAAAGATTACGGTGTAAGTCAGCAACCATCGAGCCGATGTAGCGGGATGTATACGGGCGATAGGTTGCTGTATCCTCTACCTGGCAGTACTTGATGTATTTTTTTACGCCCTGCGGAAAATGTACATAGTTGCCCTCGTTAATGGAATAGATCGTACCCGTTTCGGGCGTTTTCATATCCGGATGCGACAGGCAGAACTCGCCGATGGAAGGATCGAGCGTAAAGCCGTTCACACCTTTCCCGGTCGTGTAGACCAACATGGTGGATGAGCCGTAAATCACATAGCCGGCCGCCACCTGTTCAGTGCCACGCTGCAATACATCGCCGAGGGATGCCGGTACAGCAAGATTTTTTCGCCGGTAGATCGAAAATATGGTGCCAACGGGAACATTCACATCAATATTAGAGGAACCATCCAGCGGATCAATCGCAACGATGTACTTAGCGCCTTTGGAAACCGCCGAATCGATCCGGACAATATTTTCGTTTTCTTCGGACGCTACGATACAGCATTCGCCGCCGCTGCTGAGTGCTTTGACGAATTGCTCGTTGGCAAAGACATCCAGTTTTTGCTGCTGTTCACCCTGGACGTTGGTTACGCCTGTCTTGCCCAGGATTTCCATCAGGCCGGCTTTGTTAACCTCCCTGTTCACAATCTTGGAAGCGATCCCAATATCCCGCAACAACCTTGACAACTCGCCTTTGGCATAAGGAAAGTCGGCTTGTTTTTCAATGATAAATTGCCCTAAAGTTTTCACGTCGGCCATAGACTTAGTGTAAAATATACGTTATAGATGTTTAAAATTGGTTTCGCAATTTATATAGATTTGAAGCTAAAAAACAATTTTTTGTCTTTTAAACCAAATTTTTCTGATGCCTTAGTGTGTATTTAATGTGCTTTAGTAACTTAAAAAAAGCGTTCCGCGCTTAAAAGCGGTGATTTTAATAGTCTGTTTGGTTCTAAAAACTAAGAAAATCAACTCTTACAGTTTTTTTCTCTAAAAGATAGTACGCTTATGGCTTTCCCCATTCGAAAGCCTAAACTTTACAGCGCAAATAGCTATTTGCAAAGACCAAGAGAACCAATTATAAACTGATGAAGAATTTGCTAATACACAATTTTGGCGCAGGGCCCTGTATATTACCGGAATCCGTATTGAACCGCGCCGCCGAAGCTGTCAAACGCTGGGATGTTACTGGCTTATCCATACTGGAAATATCTCATCGGTCATCAGCCTTCGAAGAGGTGATGAAGGAAACGGAGCGGCTCGTCCGCCACCTTTTAAACGTGCCGGATAATTATTGCGTCCTTTTTTTGCAGGGCGGTGCTAGCCTCCAATTTTGCATGGTACCAATGAATTTTTTGCAGGGTGGCAAAAAGGAGGCCGTTTATCTCGACGCTGGGTTCTTCGGCGCGAAAGCGATCAAAGAAGCACAGTTGTTCGGGAAAGTAAATGTCATCGCATCTTCCAAAGAACAAGGCTATGCCTATATTCCTAAAGACTATACCATACCCGAAGATGCCGCATATTTTCATTGCACCAGCAACAATACCATAGAAGGCACCGAAATGACCCGGTTTCCCGTAACCAATGTGCCCATCATCTGTGATATGTCATCTGATATTTTCAGTAGGCCGGTTGATATCAGCAAATTCGCTCTGATCTATGCCGGCGCTCAAAAGAATACCGGGCCTGCGGGCATGACTCTGGTCATTGCGAAAAACAAGTTCTTGGACAGTGTAAAGCATCCCGTTCCGTCGATGCTGGATTACAGGGTTTACCGTGATAACGGGTCGATGTACAATACACCACCGGTGTTTGCGATATATACCGCTATGCTCAACCTCCACTGGCTGAAAAGCAAAGGAGGTTTAAAACAAATCGGACAAGAAAACCTGGCCAAAGCACAACTGTTATACGACGAGATCGAACGAAACCCTATGTTTTATGCTTCTGCAAGGTGGGAAGATCGTTCCTTGATGAATGTCACTTTCAGAATGCACGACCAAGGCGGAGAAGCGGAATTCTTGAAATATGCTGAACAACAAGGAATGGTGGGCATCGGGGGCTACCGGACCGTTGGCGGCTTCCGGGCTTCGCTTTACAATGCATTGCCCTATGAAAGTGTAACGGCTTTGGTGCATTGCATGAATACTTACGCAGAAAAACACCATGTGAATGTTGTCCCGGTTTATTAATTCATCAGGTAATGGCGACCATAAAACCTTTTAAACCCATCAGGCCCAACCCGCTTTACGCGGATCAATTGGTGTTTACCAAGCCGCAAGCCGAATCCGTTTCGGGGGACTACACCAAAGAAGGTGGGTTAAAACCACTGAAGACCCTTCTCGAAACCGGCGCAAGGCTAAGGCCGGAAACCCCGGAAGGACAAACAATGGCTTATTTGGATATTATGGATACGCTGAAAAGCCTGCTGGAAGGGGATCAGCTGTGGCGGGAGGAAATACCTGGTATTTATGTTTACGAGGTCATCCACAAAAGCTACCGGCAAACGGGTATCTGGGCGCTAACCTCCCTTGAGGATTACAAAAACGGACGCATCAAAATCCATGAGCTCACTTTTGCTGATAGCGTCCGCCGTTTAAAAAATTACAGGGAAAATACTGGCCTGGAAGGTAGCCCAATTTTATTGACTTACCAACCAACCATTGCTATTAACCGCATCATTGCCGAGACAAAGGCAGGCCAGGAAAAGTCGGCTTTGGGAAACCAAAATGGGCTGCACAAAATATGGAAGATAAAAGGTCAGCAAGAACAGGAAGCATTGATCGATGCATTTGCCAAAATACATACGGTTTATTTGGCTGATGGGCATCACCGAATCGAATCGGCCGCTTTGTCCGGCTATAAATATATATCCTCGCTCTATATGGCTACTGACCAACTGCGCATAGAGGAATATGACCGGGTGGTCATTCCAGATACAACCATAGACAAAGCGACGCTGTTTCAAAAACTTAACCGGAATTTTTATATCCAGGATACTACTGCCAACAAACCCGTACCGCCAAAGGAACAGCACCGGATGGGTATGTACTTTGATGGGGAATGGTACCACTTATTAGCCAAACACATGAACACGCCGTTTGGCGTAGAGTTTTTACAGGAACAGGTGCTGTCAAAAATTTTTGGCATCACCGATCCCAAAACGGATGGACGCCTTAAATGCGCCGGAGGGGAAAAGGCGCTGGAGGAGATTGGTGCACTCCTCCAGTCGCACCCCACGGCCATTGCCTTTACGCTTTGCCCGTTGACGGTCAGCGACCTGATCAACGCTGCGGATGCCGGGCAGATTTTGCCGCCCAAATCGACATGGATCGTTCCTAAAGTGCCTTATGGCTTATTAATACACCAGCATTAAGAAAAATAAAAAAAATGATGAAAATAGATCGCATTTTGGTTATTGGCGCCTGCGGCCAGATCGGCACGGAACTTACGGTTGCATTAAGAGAAAAATACGGCAGATATAATGTAATTGCTGCCGACAAAAAAATTACAGCCGACATCCTGCTGGACGTAATGGACCATGAAGAATTGAGCAATGTCGTAAGGGAATGCAGCGTTACACAAATATACCATTTAGCCGCAATGCTTTCTGCAAACGGCGAGCAAAACGCGGATGCAGCCTGGAAACTGAATGTCGGGGGCTTGCTTAATGTGTTAAAAGTCGCAAAAGAACGAAAGCTGGATAAAGTATTCTGGCCGAGCAGCATCGCCGTATTCGGACTCGGTTCGCCCAAATACAATTGCCCTCAAAATACCCGGATAGAACCGAATACCGTTTACGGCATCAGCAAACGGGCGGGCGAATACTGGTGTAATTATTACTATGAAAAATATGGAGTGGATGTACGCAGCTTACGCTTTCCCGGCCTGATTTCTTATACCGCTCTACCCGGTGGCGGAACGACCGATTATGCTGTTGATATCTTTCACCAGGCACTCGAAAAACAGTATTACACTTGTTTTTTATCCGAAGACAATTGCCTCCCGATGATGTATATGCCCGATGCCATCCGGGCAACGCTTGAACTGATGGATACCCCAAAAGAGAAAATAAGTATAAGAACATCGTACAATCTCGCGGGTATGAGCTTTGCCCCATGCGACCTGGCAGCGGAAATAGAAAAGTATATCCCGGATTTTAAGATTAGCTACGAGCCCGATTACCGCAATGCCATCGCCAATAGCTGGCCGGCGAGTATTAAAGACGACAATGCCCGTAAAGACTGGGGCTGGGAACCGGCATATAACCTGGAAAGCATGACATCGGATATGCTGGAAAAATTATCGATAATGAAAGGGATGCCTGTGCTGCTTTCTTCCGGCAATAGCCAGGAAGAATTTCAGCCGCTGGCGCATGAAACATTACACAGTCTCCTGGGGACAGCAAATAGTCTAAGGGAGGTTACAAAAACGCACGTAATAAATGAATGAGAAACTTACAGATCACCCAATCCATAACCAACCGCGAAACACAGTCATTAGAAGCATATTTTAGCGAAATCGATAAGGAGCCGTTAATAACGGCAGATGAAGAAGTCATCCTTGCGCAAAAGATACGCAATGGTGACCTGGCCGCGATTGAAAAATTAATTAAAGCAAATCTTCGCTTCGTGGTATCTGTAGCAAAAAAATACCAGTACAAGGGCTTGCCCCTTTGCGACCTGGTCAGCGAGGGGAACCTCGGCCTGATCAAGGCCGCCGAACGTTTTGATGAAAAACGCGGCTTTAAATTTATCTCCTATGCCGTCTGGTGGATCAGGCAAAGCATTATGACAGCCATACTGGAAAACGCAAGGATCATCCGCCTGCCGACGAACAAGATCGATGAGATCACCAAAATAAACAGGGCTGCCACTGCGCTTGAACAAGAAAACCTGCGGGAGCCAAGTCCCGGCCAAATAGCAGAATTCCTTGAAGTCGCCGAAGATAGGATTATAGAAGTGCTGGCTTGTGCGCCATGGGCCTCTTCTCTGGACGTGGCATGGGGCGACGAGGATGATTATAGTTTGCTGAACAGGATTGCCGATGCGGATGCCGCCACTGACCAGGCATTAATGGCCGAATCTTTAAGCTGTGAACTCAAACGAATGCTTGCAAACCTTCCGGAAAAAGAGAGAAAGGTGATAGAATTGACTTATGGGATGACAGGGGAACTGGAAATGTCGCTGGCAGATATATCAAAGCATATAGGAATGACCCCTGATACGATCAGAAAAGTCAAAATGAAGGCGCTGGAAAAACTTAGAAGCAATTCCGCTATTATATTATAATAAATCATCGCCATAAAAAACCAATCGAAAATGTTCGATCCGAATTTTAGCAAAAAGACCTAATTTCTTATTCCCTTAACACCTCCTTTATAATGCCTTGTTTCCTTTGTATGAATTTTTTTCATAAATTCGTTCGAAGCAAAAACACATTGGCACAGCTACACGCTCTTTCGGACTTTGAACTATTTGACCTGGTCAGGTCAGGTGACAATGCTGCGTTTACTGTTATTTACGAAAGATACAGCGCCCTGCTCTACACCTTCGCCCACAAACTCACTGCCGACCCGGATATAGCCAAAGACCTGGTGCAGGAACTCTTTATTTCCCTTTGGGATAAACGCGCGCAGACCGAACTGCAATCATCTTTAGCCTCCTATCTGTACACCGGGATCAGGTATAAATTCCTGAAACTCGTAGCACACCAAAAAGTACGCACCAGCTACACTGAGCGATTTATTGGGTTGATCGAACAAGGTTCCTGTACCACCGATCAATACATTACGGATAAAGAACTGGCTGCGGAGGTCGAAAAACTGATTTCAAGCCTTCCTGCCAAACAAGCCCGCATCTTTTCTTTGAGCAGGATGGAAGATCGCAGCCATCAGGAAATTGCGGAGGAAAT
>JABDGE010000092.1 GCA_013286235.1 Bacteroidota bacterium | reverse complement strand
TTTCGACCTGGTGATGCCATATATACGTAATCCTAATACATGGATCCCGCTTTATGTTTTTATAATCGGCTTTTTTATTTGGAAATTTAAGAAGACAGCGATTTTCCTGATTGTGTTAATGGCGCTTTCGGCTGGCTTCGCTGACTTTACCAGCGCAAGCCTTATCAAACCCATCGTGAAACGGCTGCGCCCGTGCAACGATCCTACAACATCAAAAACAGATGAGTTACGTGTTAGCGGCTGCGGAACCGGCTACAGCTTTCCGTCGACCCATGCCACCGACCATTTTGCGGCAGCTTTTTTCCTTATCCTAATATTTTATAAGAGATGGCGATGGATATGGCTATGGGCCATCGTTTGGGCTGGGGCCATTTGTTTTGCACAGGTGTACGTGGGGGTGCACTACCCTATCGACGTCTTTTGCGGAGCGTTATATGGCGCGCTGATTGGCTGGTTGTTTGCCACGGTGTTTGCCAAATCCCAACCCGGATTTGGCGCTGCTTTGACAGCAGGCCGTCCGCAAAGCCAATAGAGATTATCCCGAACATCGGCCTTTACGTACGCTGCCGGGGCATGCTTACATAAAAACAAAGGCGCCGATAAGAGCGACGCAGATACCCACCAGCGTTGCCGCAAAATATAGCACAGAAATTGCCACGCCCTTTAGCAGCGACCAGGCCAGCGACTGACCATAGGCCCGGTATAGCGCCGCAACAAGGTAAACAAATAGGACTAAAACCGTCACGCCAACCGTGATGAACAGCGCTGTCTTATCGTCAGCCACCAAAACGACGAGTGCATCTACCAGGAAAGCTATAAATACGAAGGAATGAAAGTGGAGCGAAAAAATAAAATGCTGCGAATAAAAGTATTTTTTGCGGCTGTAGAAGAAACCCACAAAAAAGGCAAATAAAGGCAGCAGGATAAACATGATCTTGGGTATATCGTGTTCAATGCTTTGTTTAAGAACAAATTCTCCCGAGGCGCCTTTTTGGTGCGTTAGCGGGATTATTTTATGTAATACGTAGCGGTCCATCCAACTGTCGCGGTCCTTCACGGCCAGGGCTGCCTGTATACTGTCGTATTGTCGCACCGAGGTGTATTTATGTTCCCCAAACTTGAATGTCAGGATACCTCCATTACTGCTAAAATATGCCTCGATACTTTGGCTCGTGTCTTTTGATGTTTTTATAGTATCAAGGCTTGAAGCCACCGAACCATACACTTTGTCCTTTACACTGTCTTTTGTGATTTTGGTCACCCCTCGTAAACTATCGGCTATATGCTGGCGATAAGGATTGATAATTCGCGCCGGTGCGATCTGCGGTTGAACCGTTTCTTCACTATGTTGAGAGAACATCACCAGGAAAAACACCGCGGATATGAAAATATACATTCTTATCGGGTCGAGGTAACTCGCCCTTTTTCCGGAGATGTATTCTTTCGTGAGGAAACCCGGTCTAAATACCAGGTCCTTAATAGTGGTGAGGAACTGTGAATCGTAATGGGTTATGTCTGCAAGAAAATGGCCCATCAGGTGCCCGAAAGACTGCCCGGGCTCGGAATTGAGCTGCCCGCAATGCGAACAATATTTATCGTGAACGGGCGAGCCACAGTTGAGGCATACTTTTTCGCGTCGCAGGTGATGCTGGCTCATTTGACGTACAAGATAAAAATATCAAATCAATTGCGGTAGCTGCCGAAAAAAGAAAAATGTAACAAATTTAAAACCTGCATATTAGCAAGCATCGTTCTGTATAACTAAAATCTAAAAGTTTAACCACGGAGATCACGGAGGAGGCGCAGAGGCCACAGCGCCTTAATAGTTTGTCCATTTTTTCTCTGTGTTCTCTGTGCATTCTTTGCGATCTCCGTGGTTAAAATGCACTTCTAAGAGTTATTTTAGCCGAAACATCAGGCCCTTATTTTAGACTTCTGTATAACTAAATTTTTTTTTAGCGAAACGGCAATCGCAGCTTCTTTCGGTCCCGATAGCTATCGGGATTCGGACTTTCGGACTTCCGGACTAACCTCTAAGCTTGTCGAGCAAATCGCTCAACAAACCTGCTTCTTCCTCAGTAAGGTTGTTTTTAAGGAAATCGCTGGCTTTGAATTCAGCATCCATTTTTTTTAGGATATCCAGGCCTGTTTCGCTTATCCGTATATCCACAGCCCGGCGGTCGCGTTTATTGGTACAGCGGGATACGAGGCGCTTTTGCTCAAGCCGGTCAACAATCCGCGACGCATCCGACATTTTATCGAGCATGCGCTCCTTGAGCAGGTTCACCGTGCAGGGATTAGGAAACTGCCCGCGCAATATCCTTAGAATATTGAATTGCTGCTGGGTGAGGTTATAGCGTTCAAACTGGCAGCGCAGCAGATTGTTGAGCCAGCCAGAGGTGTACGCCACATTGATAATCACCTTGTGGTAATTATCATCAAATTTCCTTGCTTTTATCTCTTCGTCAATTTGCATGGCGTTTTGCAGCTTCATACAAATATCAGATTTATTTCTTAACAATTAATGTAATGAGGCCGGAAATGACCGGGGAGTGATTTGCGCCCTTTATCTATTTTTTTGTGTGTCTTTTGGCGGCTTACCATAATCCCATGGACAAGTGAGGCATTTGTTTTGGCAGCAGTAACCGCGCTTCAGGTGGTACTCCCTTGTAAACACCAGGTTACCGTCCTCGTTGATATAATAATCGATGCCTTCTTTCAGTTCGCTCACAGTATTTTAACTAAAATATTCCCGCCAAATTGTTTTTTCAGGTGAAACCCGTCGCCATGAAGCGTCCAAATCTGCCTTGGTTCGGTATTTTTTACGGTTAAGAGAATATCGTTCCAGTCGACATGATCCGAAATGAAGAGGGTATCCTGTTCGTTAACCTGCAAATTCTTCCAGCCCGATGCAAACAGCCGCTTCACATTTTTCGCCCTTATATAGCTGTCAAAGGTAAAGGGCGGTACGATATAAACAAACTCTTCCTGGTTGTTCATCAGCTTGCGGCCATACAACTGGTATCTGCCGGGCGGGAAACCCATTTTTTCGTATATCGCATTAATGGGCGCGATTTTAAAGTGTACTAATATCTTTTTCTGCGGCGCATACTGGTTGATGAGGCTGATGAGCCGCTGGCTTTTGCCGAGTCCATAGGCGCCGAGAAGAATGTTGATTTTGATCCCATTCAGTTTTTCTATTTCGGCCGCGGGATCGGGATGCGTGACCGCCGGGTTGGCAAATGTGCTTTCGGTGATCAATACATCCGCTTTGGCCCATTCAAAGGGCTCACAGGTGGGATCCGGCTGGAGCTTGTAGTCGCCGGTGTACAGATAGTGAACTCCCTCGTGTTCCATCAGTACCTGCGCCGATCCGAGCATATGGCCGGCAGGGAAAAATGTAATGGTTACCGCACCGTGAAGGATAGGCTGATGGTAGTTGTGAAGATTAAATGTATTCGCCGCCTTTTTGCCATAACGCAGCTGCATAAATTCCGCAGTTGCCGGTGTGCAATCCACCAAGTGATTGCCGTTAACGGCGTGGTCGGCATGCGCGTGCGAAATAACCGCCGTTTTAACCGGCGCGACCGGATCAAGATAAAAGTCGCCGTATTTGCAATACAAGCCGTTTTTATCGAATGACAGGAAGTCGTCTTTTATCTGGGGTTCGGCGATCATCAGGCGCAGGCGTGTTTAAATAGTAATTTCTCCATCATACAGACTTAAGACTTACGGCTTTGGACTTTAGACTTAACAACCGGTCAATGATTTAAAAAAATCATGCAGCTCCAGCACCTGCGGTATCAGCAGTTGGGTATCGTCGTTGCGGATAATGTGATCAGCGAGCGCCATCTTTTTTTCCTCGGGAAATTGCCGGGCTTCCCGTTTTTCGATCTCTTCGCGGCTCAAACCATCCCTCTTTATGACTCGGTTTATGCGGACTTCCAAAGGGGCCTGCACCATAATGGTCCGATCGCACATTTTATAGGAATCGCTCTCAAACAATAAAGCCGCTTCCTTTAATACATATGGTGCATTTTTAATACCGGCAACCCATGCATCAAAAGCCCGGAATGTTGCCGGGTGAACCAGGGCGTTTAGTTTTGCTAACTGTTCTTCATTGTCAAACACGATAGCGGCGATGTATTTTCGGTTCAGGGACCCATCCGAAAAATAAGCCTCGTTTCCGAAAGCCGACCTGATGCCGTCGATCAACTCCTGGTCATTTACCATCACGTTTTTAGCTGCTTCATCCGCATAAAAAACCGGCACGCCCAGCACTTCAAATATCTTGCTCACCGTAGTTTTACCGCTGCCTATATTGCCTGTTGAACCTATTTTCAGCATTATTTTTTGATGATAAAATCAATTGTCCGAGGTTCAATCTTAACTACTTTGCAATATTCAGGCACCTTCGATAGTGTCACAGGCAGCACTTTATAGTTGTGGAGCCGCCACAGATCGAGGTCGGCCGTTGCTTCAAAAAAATCCTCATCCGTCTCTTCGTATTTCGAAAGGGCCACGGTAAACGTCACCTTAACTTTTTGCGGGAATATTTTAACCTCCTGGTAGCTGTTGTTGTTGATCAGCTTTACTGGTATTTGCAAAACCTTTTCAGTAAATTCCTCTACCGGAACATTTACCTGCACATTGCGTGGATAAACACTCAGGTTTCCCTCCCTCACCGGCTGCAGATCGACACGGGTTTTAACCGGTCCATCAATACTATCCATCTTCAGTGTATCAGAATTCCATGACGAAATTTTATCGATAACAGCCGAAGGGCCGTTGATGATGACATAAGCCGGGCTTAAGCCAATTGCACCCGACTGGAAAAACTGGTGATCATATTTTATCGCCGATACCAGGTTCACCGGTATGCGTTTGACCTTCCGGTTTGAAAAATCAAAATAAAGCGTGTCGGGCATAAAGCTGCCGATCTGCTGATCACCCTCGCGGCGGCTGTTTATCTGGTCTTTTTGAGCGCTTAATACAATGTAGCTTTTGTTCTCCAGCGTGTGAAGGTCGACGCTAATCGACCGTGTGGCAGGAACCATCTTCGAGAAAAGAAGATCCCAGCCTGTTCCTTGTACCGTCGCGTTGACCGTGTCGGGTTGCAGTGCGTGAAAGGCGCGTTTTTGCGGCGTATTGCGGAAGTCGAGCACCTCCTTAACAATGTACGGGCGCGGGTTCGACAGTATGGTAACTATCCACGCAACAAAAGCGAGCACCAGGCAAGTAAAAAATGCCGATAACCTGCGCCGCTCAACTGCCGATAGTTTTATTATTGCCATTTTCGGAGGCGAAAGGTGAAAGGTGAAGGGCGAAAGGTAAATCTTGACACGTTACACATTTTCTGCTTTCCTTCCTGAATGTTCGCATTTTCAAAAGTAAAAGGCAAATCTCTTGTCTCCTACTCAGATTGCTGTTATTTTCAAAGCTAAAAGGCCAACCTTTTGCCTTTCACTTTTACCTCTGACTACCCTAATATCAACGGCGAAAGACATCCTTTCACCTTTCACCTACTTCTTCTCCGCCACCGGCGCATTCAAAGCTTTTGATGCTTCAAGCGAAATGGCTGTTCTATCGTGCCGGATCTTTCCTCCGCCTTCCGTTTCGAGTAAGAACGTGCTATCGTTGATCTCTGCGATCCTGCCATGCATACCGGCAGTGGTTACCACCTTGTCGCCTTTTTTCAGTTCGCTGACAAATTTCTTCTGGTCTTTTTGTTTTTTAACCTGCGGGCGGATCATAAAAAAGTAAAATACGATCACGATGGCCCCCAGGGTGAACATGGTGCGATAATCGAAACCGCCGGTAGCCGCCTGTAATAAAATAATAGCTGTCATTTTTTGTTTGTATGTAAAATTAAAGTGGGTTCACTTCGCCAACCAGGTGCACCATATTTTGAGCAGGGTTGGTGTTAGCAGTTAGCGTAATAAGCTTATCCTGCAGGCCCATTTTGCCCTTGCTGTCAAAGGTTACGTGAATTACGCCGCTCTGGCCAGGCTGAATAGGCGTTTTTGGCCAGGTAGGTTTTGTACAGCCGCATGAGGCGTAGCCATCCGTAATGATCAATGGCGATTTCCCCTGGTTGGTAAACTTAAAATCGTATGAAACAAGATCGCCCGGTTTGATCTTCCCGAAATCATGCGATTCTTTTTCAAACTTCATCACAGGCGCCTCAGATGCATTGCCGGTTGTGCTTGCGGTGCTGCTATTTGAGTTGTTACAGGCTGTAAATAACATTGCAGCCGCCACTAAACTTATAAACAGTGTTTTCATGGTTATTCTATTAGTCCTCTCCCAGTTTTATTGATTTTGTTTTCTGTTTTTAGCTCCGATAAAATTTTGTCTAAGATACCGTTTATAAACGAATTGCTTTTTGGGGTGCTGAATTCCTTGGATATCTCGAGGTATTCGTTGATGGTAACCTTAACCGGGATCGAGCTGAAGTTGATGAACTCGGTTAGCGCCAGTTTCATCAATAACGTATCGATCATGGCAATCCGGTCCGGCTCCCAATTTTGTGTTTTTTGTCCGATCAACTCCTGGTATTCGTCATTATGCCGTATCGCCTCTTCAAAAAGATTGACAATAAACTCCCGGTCTTCCTCCCAATTGGGGGTCACTTCGGCGAGCTTATTTTCTGCCGGGTTGTCAAAAGCAAAATTCTTAAACGTTTTGGCAATCAGCGCCTGCAATACGTCCTTGTCAACCGGCCAATACAAAAATTTATCCTCAAACACCTGTTCGGCCAGGGACGATTTTAAGATCACCTTTTTAAAAATAAATTTAATAATGTCCTTGTCGCTATGAAGGGTATCCCCGGTTTTTTTCAGGTACTCCGCATACTCATCCGACTTCTTCAGGATAATAAAGAGCGACTTGGTCAGCTCGGGCTCAAAATCCCAGGCCACTTTATATTTTTTTAACGCCGAGAGATATTCTTTATTTTTCTTAAGCGAAAGAATGAACCGGTTGTTTAAAATTTTCACGCTTGCGTTCAGGTCATCCGCGCTGGGCAAATGTTTGTTGGCCCTTTCTTCGGCATCGATCTCTGCATAAGCGGTAACCTCGGATATTAAGGATAACATCCAGATATACATCTCGTTTACCTTATCAATTCCCTGCAATAAATTTTTTTCATGTTGTTTTATGTCGCCGCTATGTGATTGATAATAAGCGTACAACGACTGTAAAACTTTGACCCTGAGGTGCCTGCGATTTAACATTTTGTAAGAACGATTTTAACCCGTTAGTAAGCGGACTGGATTGTAATTTAATAGGTTGATTTAACTTTTCTTATATCTGAAATTCTTTTTTCGGCAATTTTATTTGCGGCTTCCGTTGTTGAAATGTTTTCGGCTTTCGACAGCTTCAGCACATTCCGTGTTGCTTCGTATATGTTTTCGGTCAGCTGCATGGTGCGTTTCTTGCTAAAACCCATCAATTCCGAATAGCAATTTATAATCCCCCCGGCATTGATCACATAGTCGGGCGCAAATAAAACACCTTTCTCCAACAGCATCCGGCCATGCACCTGTTCGTCTTCCAACTGGTTGTTTGCCGAACCGGCGATGATATTACACTTCAACTTTTTTATTGTTTGCGAATTTATTGTAGCCCCCAGCGCGCAGGGTGCATAAATGTCCGCATCGATATCAAATATACTATTATTTGATATTGCCTGCGCCCCATATTTTTTTGCGATATTTTGTACCGCATCGTCGTTGATGTCGCTGGCGTACACTTTTGCATTTTCCTCGCGAAGCAGTTTCACCAGGTTCTCGCCAACGCGACCCGTCCCCTGCACAATAACCGACTTACCTGTCAGGCTATCGCTGCCGTAATATTCCTTCACGGATGCCTTAATCCCCATGAGCACGCCAAGCGCGGTTATAGGCGACGGATCACCGCTGCCGCCGATGCTTTCGGGCACACCCATCACATACTGGGTTTCCATGCGGATAAATTCCATGTCGCGCGGGTTGGTGCCTACATCCTCGGCGGTTATAAATTCACCGTTGAGGTTTTTGATAAACCTGCCAAATTTACGAAGCAGGGCCTCGGATTTATCCTTGTGTGCATCGCCGATGATAACTGCTTTGCCTCCACCAAGGTTGAGTCCCGCTATGGCCGACTTATACGTCATGCTTTTTGAGAGCCTCAACACATCGTAAAGCGCATCCTCCTCCGTTTTATAAGCCCACATGCGGGTGCCTCCCAATGCGGGGCCAAGGGTGGTATCGTGAATGGCGATGATTGCTTTTAAGCCGGTCTCAGGGTCGCTGCAAAAAACAACTTTCTTATGGCCGAACGCTTCGAGCTGGCTGAAAATTGAATTGGATTGGGTAGGTACGGGCATCAAAGGTAAATATATCCGGGCAGCGACAAAAGTAGAATGTTTTTTCGGTTGACGCAAGGTTAATTTTAGGTGCGGATGTGAGATGTGAGATGTGAGAGGGTTCATAGATCATGGTTCATAGCCGGAGGTGGGGAGCGAGTGGCAGTAGCAGTAACAGTTTGCGACGAACGCCGGGGATATCTGCCTTCGGCATTTTGCTTGCTATTATTAACGCTTTCGGCTTAGCTGTTCCCGGGCTTTTTGTTTTTTGTGGCGAAAAACCTGCTTTTTTTGATTGACGGGGGACGTGCTCATTTTCCAAATTAGCATCTAAATTATTTATTATTAGCTATTTATCTTATTTTCAGATGGTGGCTTAAACCCATAGCATACGTGATTTATGATGGTTTAATGTTAGGTTGATGCGAGGTTAATGCTATTTTTTTTGCATGGCTTGTACCGATTATGGGCGCCTGATGCGAGGTTAATGCTAGTTTTTTTGCGTGGTTTTGTTCCTGTTCTGTCATTGGGGCAATAACTGGTTCGGCACTGAGATCGGAAGAAAATTCCCTGACCCATCCGCTGACCTGTTCATACGTTACATCAAACATTCTGGCTACTTCTGCTGTCGTATAGTTACCTTCCCGATATGCTCTGGCAACATGATGCCTAAAGGCATAATCATGCTTGCAGATCCTGCCATTTTGTCCCTTTTGTCCTGTTGATTGATTTGAATTTTTCATAATTTACACACAAGGCGCAATGAGAAAACGCGAAGCATCGCGTCTCTCCGCCATCGGGGAAAATATCCAATATGTCAAAGAACTAATTATCAGCTATCTACAGCTATTTTTGAAGAAAAAACAGGGCAAAGCCCCTGTGTTTTGTTATGAATTGCTTGTGTATTTATTGTGATTTTATTATGATTTGATTGTGAATTCTCCGATTTTATTGTGATCGCCTCGTCATAAATTGGGTTGCACTTTTGGCGCCTGTTTCTTTTATTAAGTTGTTATTGCTGAGAAATTCTACCAAAATTAGCTTTGCTAACAAATATGGAGGGTTTTAGCGGAGGAACAAAATCGGGTTTTCGTAAGCTTACCCGTAGTGTAACGTCACGTTACTCATAGTGTTACGAGACGAAAATTTTAATGCGAGTGGAGACGTGAGATATGAGATATGAGATATGAGTGAGATATGAACGCCACCTCTTTTGGCCTTTGCCCGAATTCGGCGCTTGAAAAGGGATTTTATTGCAACTGCGGTGAAGGGGAAGCTGGCAAAGATATGAAAAGTGCGGCCTCGTTTCTGCGTTTTGTTTATTAAATTTATGCGGGCAAAAGCCACCCGCCTTATGAACCAGTCAAAAAGTTTATTTAAATACTTAAAGAATACACGACTTTTTACCGGAATCAAAAACCTGCTTATTCATATTCTTAGCTTTATACGCGCTGTTTCTTCTCGTATCCGTTTAAAAATAACCGAACTCTCAAAAGCTGAAAACCTCATCCCCGGGTTTAAAAAAAAGCTTGTTTGGGTGTTTATTCATGCTTTGTTCCTTGTTGTCTTCACGGTAGCACTGCAGTACACCGCTGTTGTACGGTTTGATGAATCCAGCTTTTTGCGATGGGCCACCATTGTGAAACATAAGGTCTTTAACTTCGATAAGAAACCCGATGTTAATGATGTGGTGTTTATAGATGTGGCGAAGGACCTGGCCCTTACCGATGACGGCGAATACGGGGCGCCGGATTCAACGATGAGCGGCGCCAAACAGGCCATTACCGATAGGGTGAAGCTGGCAAGGCTTTTCGCTGTCTTAAATGAGCATCCCAACCAATATAAATATGTGATCTGCGATGTTTTGTTCGAAAAACCCGCGCCGGGCGATAGCCTGTTAAGGCCACAAATCGAAAAGCTAAAACATGTCATTACCTCCGCTATTTGGAATGATGATACGCTGGTGAGGCCCATTTATAACGTGCCGTACGGGATAGTGAATTACACGGCTATCAACAAGGTACTGCTGACCAAAATCCCGGTATATTTTCAAGATTCGTTGAAAAGCCTACCGGTAACCCTGTACGAGGAAACGACCCCCAACCGGTTTACCAAAAAATATGGTTTGACGTGGCTGAATGGCCGACTTACCTTTAACACCATTATTCCCGAATTTTATTACCGGCCGTTCGACCTGGTGAAGGCGAGCGCGGTACAAAAGGTGAATACCTATAACCTGGGCGAATTGTTATTCGACCCGGATTTTTTTAGCCTGCTGAAAAATAAGGTGATTGTGATAGGGGATTTTTCAACCGACCAGCATTTAACCAACCTGGAATACATGCCGGGCGCGCTGATCCTATGGGACACCTACCTTACCCTGCGCGAACATCCCGAAACCATCTCTGTTTACTGGCTCCTGATGCTGTTTGTTTGCTATTTCCTGATCAGCTATTGGATCATCCTGCACCCCGACAGGAAATTAGAAGAAGTCCATGTGAAAATTAAGATCCCGTTTTTTAAAGAACTGATCATAAAAGTTTTCTCTATTACCCTGATATTGATTATCATAAACATTTTTTCGTACTTTTATTTCAGTGCATTTATAAGCCTGTTTTATATCGCAACTTATCTTACCCTTGCACAAATTTTGATTGATAAATTTCCAAAGTTAAAAGCTTGGTGGTTGAGGAAGATGACTGAAAGTAATCTTAATGAGACACAAGGTTTACGTCCCGGACCTAAATGAGCGGGAAACCGGGTTAAATAAGGGGCATCCGTTTCGAGACGCCCCGATTGATCGGGGCGTCTCTACGGCCAATTTTAAACGAGTACCAGGGTTTTTCGAAAGTACACTGCAATTAATCTCCGAGACGCAAAGTATTGCGTCTCTACGGTTTTCCAAAAAAAGGAAGGAAAGTCAAATGAAAAAGGCATTTTTTTTACTTTTAATAACGTTTGTGTGTGTCCAATCAGGGTTTGCGCAGGTTTATTTTGTAACCCGCGTAGCCGGCAATGTTTATTTTAACCACAAGCCGCTTAAGCTGCGGGATAAATTGACCAGCGTAAGCTATATTACCAGCAATGATAAAAACGCCGAGCTTTGCCTGTTCAGCCCGCAAAAGGGTAAGCTCAGGCTCACTTTTGCAAACAGCAAACCCATACCCATGGGCGCGGGCGAAGCCAATAAGTCGGAGTTGTATGAATTAACCGTTGGGGAGTTCCTGCTGGATTATACTTATAACAAAATACTCACGGCAAGGGGCGATTTCGACCTGTTTACGTTTTTTAACAATGCAAAAAGCGAAGACGGGACCAATAAGATCCTGCTCGTTGAAGGCGAGGCGCTGCCGGTTAAATCCGCAAAATTGAATACGCAGCCCGGCGATAAATTTTTCTTTTGTGCCGTTAGCGGGAAGGATACGCTTTGCAATGAGATTACCCGAACGCGGGACGTGCTGGTCTTCGATCAGGCCTTCCTTCATAAAATCGCCACCTTAAATAGCCAGAATGCAGGCGAAGCGCCGGGCATGATCAAGATCGGGTATATCGAAAAAAACGATTACCGCGAAGAATATTTTCCAAAACCGGTGTATATCACGTTTTTGAAGCAGGCCGATCTGCATGTTTTGGTCGACCTGTTTAAACAGGGCCTAAGCACCCGGTACCATAACAGCAAGGATGAATTATTGGCCGATATAGAAGATCATTTGGCGTATTGCTACGGCAATTTTTACCAGCCGGCGATTGAGCAGCTTGTTTTGGCTGATTTGAATTAATAACCGCTTATTTCTTAATTTTTAATTGACTATTGATTTTATGAAACCGGCCGTATTGGCGATTTTATTTGTTGGGTTGTTAAGTTCAAGTGTTTTTGGGCAGGAGCCTAAATTGATGCTGCCTATCGGGTTTACATCGTTCGTTACCTCGGCAGAATTTTCTCCCGATGGCAAGCGGATTTTGACCGCCGATGAAAATTCAGCGAAAATATGGGATGCCCAAACCTTTATACTTCTGGCGAATTTAGAAGGGCATACCGATAAGGTTATTTCAGCCCATTTCTCACCCGATGGAAAGAGAATTGTCACAGCCTCTTATGATAGTACTGCCAAAATATGGGATGCCAACACAGGAATACAACTTGCCGATTTAAAAGGACACATTCACGGGCTAAATGGAGCGATTTTTTCGCGTGACGGCCAAAAAATTATTACGACATCCGACGAAAACGCGGTTAGCAATGTTTTTACACAGAAAGGTCCGCATAACGCTGTTGACAAGACAGCGAAAATATGGGATGCCCAAAGAGGCACTCTTCTTACATACTTGAAAGGGCCGATTAATAATATAAACGCTGCTCAATTTTCCCCCGACGGAAAAAAAGTTATTACTACCTCCCAGGACAGCGCAGCAAAAACCTGGAACTCGCGGGATAGCACGGCAAAAGTTTGGGATGCGGAAACCGGAGAACTCTTATTTGGCCTGCCAGGGCATAAGGGCGCCGTAATTACGGCTCGATTTTCCCCCGACAATAAAAAAATTGTGACTGCATCTTACGATAAAACAGCCAAACTATGGGATGCGATAACAGGAAAGATGCTATTAGATTTAAAAGGGCACACCGATAGCGTACTATCAGCTGATTTTTCTCCTGATGGAAAAAGAATTGTGACAGCGTCTTATGATAGTACCGCTAAAATATGGAACGCAGAAACAGGAAAACTTATAATAGACATAAAAGGCAATGGTGCCGGAATAAGTTATGCCAAATTTTCCCCAGATGGCAAAACGATAGCTACGCTATCTGCTTGGAAAAGCGCGATCAAAATTTGGGATGCAGGAACAGGAAAATTGTTAGTGGATATAAATACGCGAACCGATCCGAGTTTAAAAGAGCCAGAAGTAGTTTTTTCCGCAGAGTTTTCTTACGATAGCAAAAGAATAATCATTTCAAGCTGGGATGGTCAAAGTATATATGATGCTGAAACAGGGAAAGTTTTATTTGATTTTGGGAGGATGGTTCAAGCCATACCAGTATTTGATGCAATGTTTTACAGAGGTGGTGAAAGAATATTGACTATCTCAGGTGACAAGTCATGTAAAATATGGGATTCAAAAACTGGATCGCATTTATTTAATTTAAAAGAGCGGAGGGGCCTAATTGAGGATGCCCAATTCTCCCTTGACGGCAAAAAAATTATAACCTCATCTCGTGACAATAGCCCCAAGATATGGGATGCGAATTCTGGGAAGTTTTTATTTGAGTTAAAGGTGTCGGCGGCTCAATTTTCCTCCGACGGGGGAAAGATTTTTACGATTTCACCCGACAGCACATTTAAAACCTGGGATTCAGAAACAGGAAAGATTTTATCTAATCTAAAGTGCAATTTCCCTATCTATGGGTTTTCTCACGATGGAAAAAGAATTGCATTGGTAAGTGCTGATAGTATTGTAAAAATTTTGGATTCACAAACAGGTAAGCTATTATTCGATTTAAAAATCCCGGGAAAGAGTCTTAGTTATGTATTATTTCCTCCAAATGATAAAAACATAATCGCAGTTTGCGGAAATACCGCAAAAATATGGAATTTGCAAAGTGGTCTACTGGCTGCCGATCTGGAAGGACATAAGGACATGATCTATGATTATGATTTTTCCCCTGACAGTAAAAAGTTTTTAACTGGGTCCTATGATCATACCGCCAAAATTTGGGATATGGGATCAGGGAAGTTATTGGCAAATCTAGTTGGACATATTAGTTTTGTATTCAATTGTAATTTCTCTGTTGATGGAAAAAAGGTTGTTACAGCGTCTGACGACAAAACAGCTAAAATATGGGATGCCGAAACAGGAAAGAGACTTGCTGATTTGATCGGGCATAGCGCTATGTTACACGACGCTCAATTTTCCCCAGATGGCAAGAGGATTATTACATGTTCGCGAGATAATACTAGCAAAGTATGGGATTCACAAAGCGGCAAACTTCTCTATACTTTTTTTGCAATCGACAGCGCCGATTACCTGGTTACCGACCCTTACGGCCGCTATGACGGCACCGAAGCTGCCCGAAAACTTCTTTATTTCACCTGCGGCACAGAAGTCATCGGCCTTGACCAGGTAAAAGACCAATTATGGGTGCCCAACCTGGTGGAACGCATCAATAAAGGCGACAGTATCAATGCAAAAAAATTATCCGATCTGGATATTTGCGGCTTGATACCGCATGTTGAGCGCGAAGACAAGAGCGGGTACCATTTTATGATCACACCCCAGCGAGGCGGTTTGGGCGAAACGGTTTTGTCAGTAAATGGCATCGAGGTAAGGCGGTATAAACCGGCGCAGCTTGTTCAAACAGCTGCGGGATTTGAGCTGAATATCCCTGAACAGGAACTGACGGCCTATTTTATTGCAGGCCAGCAAAACCCGGTTTCGGTGAAGGCCTATACTGCAAAGAATGATATTTCCTCGCGGATGGCGCAGGCCATGGAAGACGAGACCGCTAAGAAGGCGGAAATCCCCAACCTTTACGCGGTGATGATCGGCGTAAGCGATTATAAAAGCCCGGAACTGCAATTAAAATATGCCGCCAAGGATGCCGGGGATATATCCAGGGCTGTAGCCGCCAGCGCACGCAAGCTGCTCAATACCGATGGGAAAGAACATGTGTACATGTACAACCTTACCACCGATAGGGAACACTACCAGTTGCCGGAGAAAATTGCCATTCACAAAATCCTCGACGAAATCGGCAAAAAGGCGACCGCCAATGATATCCTACTCATCTTTTTCGCGGGCCATGGGGTAAGCTCCGGCGAGCAAAAACAGTTTTACTTTTTGACCGCCGATGCCTCGCAGGCTACCGCAACCGACGCCCCTGCTGAAGTAGGCATCAGCACCAAGGAATTGAGCGACTGGATGAAACCCTCCATCATCAAAGCCCAGAAACGCATATTGATATTAGACGCCTGCAACAGCGGGCAGGCGATCAACGAGATGGTAAAGATTGGCGATGCCGGTCAGAATTATGTGGCCGCGCGTAACGATGACAAAAGCGAACAGATCAAAGCGATAGATAAGCTGAATGAAAGATCGGGTTTGTTTATTTTGGCCGCCTCGGCCAGCAACCAGAACGCTTATGAAATGGGCCGTTACAGCCAGGGGTTGTTAACCTATGCGCTGCTTAAGGCGATCAAACAAGAACCTGATATACTGGAAGATAATAGATACCTTAATGTTTCCCGATGGTTTAACGCTGCGGAGAAAACGGTAAGCGATATCGTCCGCCAAACCGGCAACCGCCAGGAACCGCAGATCGTGAGCGCCGGTAATTTTAACATCGGGGTGGTGGACCAGGAGGTCATGGCGGGGGTAAAATTGGCAGATGAGAAGCCGTTGTTTACGGCGAGTAATTTTCAGAATAGTGATGAAGATATCGCAGCGGATAACCTGCAGTTGAATAGCTTATTGGATAATCTTTTGAATGAGATATCAGCCAGGGGTGAAGAAAATGCTATTACTTATGTCGCCGGCAGCACTTCCCCGGATGCTTATTCCCTCGGCGGCCGATACGAAGTAAAAGGTGGTGACCTGACTGTAAAGGTTAACATCAGGCAGAACAATGAAACCAAGTACAAATTTGAGCTCAACGGCAAAAAAAGTGACCTGAAAGCGCTGGCTGAACAGGTTGTTAACCAGGCTACGGATTGGATAGTAAAGCATAGACTAAGATGAAAAAGGCTATTTTACTTTTTGTTTTTTGCTTTTCGACGAAGGCTCTTTTTGCGCAGGAGCCTAAGTTGATGTTGCCGATTGGTAATACAAGTGGGATGATTTATGCGGAATTTTCTCCCGATGGCAAAAAAATTGTGACTACATACCGTGATGGCAGAGCCA
>JABDGE010000091.1 GCA_013286235.1 Bacteroidota bacterium | reverse complement strand
AATACAAAAAAACTTCCTGATGACCATCTTGAGTAAAATAAATTGGGTAAACAAAAAAGCTGATAGCTATCGGGAGGGTAGGGGTGAGTCAGTTGGCTGTTGTGGGTGGTGAGATAAAAAACTACTGACTTAGAACTTTAGACTTAAGGCTTCGGACTTAAAACTAATCGACAGAAACGGTCAACCCTTCCTGCTGTAAGATTTTACGGTAAACTTCCACCTCGGTGAATGAGCCTTCCAATACGGCGCATTTGCCTTCGTTATGCACTTTCCAGGCGATTTTGGCAGCTTGTGATTCGGTGTAATCCAGGTACTTCATCATACAGAAGATCACATGATCAAAGGTGTTTACATCATCATTCCACAAGATGAGCCGATGCATTTCCTTTAAACTTGAAAGAATTTCATCAAGCGTTAAGGTTTCTTCCTGTACCTGCGTGTCAGCCATAAGTAACTACAAAATTACTCAAAAACAATAATAAACACCGTAAAATTGTGTTCAATTGGCTGTTATCCAAAAAGTATAACATTGCAAGCAATATTGATTTTAAATAATATATGAGAAAGACTTTTGGGAGAATGCTGACGCTGGGTTTGATCGGATTATTGGCGGCGTTAGCATCCGCACAGGATAAGACAGGCACACTGCTGCCCCCGCCACCCGGGATTGTTGTGGACGGCGATATCAAAGAGTGGGGCGACAGCCTGCGGTATTATAATGCCGAAAAGCATCTCAATTATGCCATAGCGAATACCAAAGACACCCTTTACTTCGCTATCCGCTTTAACGACCGGGTTGATCAGCGTAGGGTCCTGCGGGCCGGCCTTACCTTAAGCATTGACACCAGGGGCAAGAAAAAAGAGACTTATTGTATTACTTTCCCCGTAAGTACAGAAACCAATAACCATTTCAAGTTGCCACCCGACACGGGCATGGCCGAATCGACGAAACAGGAGCGGGAGGATTTGATGCGTGAGCGCTTAACCAGCCTGCGCGGGATAAAGGTTGAGGGCTTTAAGGATATCGAAGACGAAATGATCACTACCTCCAATACCTATGGCATACAAACCGCTGTAAATTACGACGACAACGGCTACCTGGTTTGTGAGGCGGCTATCCCATTGCAGTACTTTCACGTGGACGATGTTACAAAAAACGAATGGGCATTCAATTTTAAAATAAATGGCGTGGAGCGTAAACTGCCATCCCAAAGCAGCGATGGAGATAGTGGCGGTGGCGGCCGGCATGGCGGCGGCGGGGGTGGCATGGGCGGCGGCATGAGTGGCGGCGGTGGCCGGCATGGCGGTAGAAGTGGTGGCAGCCAGTCCCAATCATCGACCAGCGGGGAAAGTGCTGAAATGGCTAAGACAACTGATTTTTGGACGAAGTTTTACCTGGCGAGGTAGAGTTGTGAGTGGGAAAGTGACAGAGGCAGTGGCAGTAGCAGTTGGTTGATGGTTCATAGCTCATGGTTCATGGCCTGAGGTGAGCGGGGAGGTGAGTTGGGAAAGTAGTAATAGCAGTAGCAGTTGGTTGATGGTTCATAGCTCACGGTTCATGGCCGGAGGTGAGTTGGCAGGTAAGAGGTGAAAAGATATTCGCCCGTGGCGCCTTGGGTTAGCTATCCTCAAAAAAATCATAAAAAAAGGCCCCGGGTAACCAACCGGGGGCCAACTAAAACTAACTATAAAACTGAACACAAAACGCCTCTTTAAAGCATAAAGCTGAAAGACTAAAGCATAAAGCTTTTTTCACACGTCACAATTATCATCCAGCTTTAAATATTTTTTACCCTCATTTGCCCTTCCGCTTAAGCTTTCTGCCTTAAGCTTTGAGCTTCCTCACGAGCACCCCATCGAATTGCCGCAATTCAAACATTTATAGCAAGTACCCGAACGGAGTGTGGTGTGCCCGCACACGTTACATGACGGGGCATCGCTTTGCACACCCATGCTTAAGTCAAGGCTAAATTTCTTCTGACTGCCACTATTGTTATCTCCTGTTACTTTCACCGCAACCGGTTGGTAAACGTTGGTTTCGTCGGTATTGCGATCATAGCCGCCCATTTGCGGGTTACCGGTGATGCCGTTTTGTTCGGTAAGCACATGCACCAAATCGGTACGGTTCTGGTACTCATAGCCCAGCATCCGGAAAATATAATCGATGATGGACGTGGCGCTCTTAATATTGGCATGCCCCATTACCATCCCGGCAGGTTCAAAACGCGTGAACGTGAATTTCTCTACGTACTCCTCCAGCGGTACGCCATACTGCAGGCCAACAGATACCGCTATGGCGAAACAGTTCATCAGCGACCGGAAAGTAGCGCCCTCTTTATGCATATCCACGAAAATCTCGCCGAGCGTCCCGTCTTCATATTCGCCCGTGCGGACAAACACCACCTGCCCATCGATACTGGCTTTTTGGGTATAGCCGCGGCGCTTGGAAGGCAGGCGTTTCTTTTGCACCACGCGCGACAGCTCGCGCATAAAGTTGGTGTCCTTTGATTTTTCTATGATGGCAATGGCAGCCTCAATTACCTGTTCGGGCGTTAAGTCACTCAATCGCACATTTGCGGCCTCGCCCAAAACTTCTTCCACTGTTTCCAGCTTTTCGTCGGATTTTTCTTCTTTCACATCCGATTTGGTGGAAAGCGGCTGCGACAATTTGCAGCCGTCGCGGTAAAGCGCGTTGGCTTTCAGGCCGAGTCGCCAGGAAAGTTCATAACAGTCCTTTATTTCGTCGGCATTTGCCTCATTGGGCAGGTTGATGGTTTTGGATATGGCGCCCGAAAGAAAGGGCTGCGCCGCCGCCATCATTTTGATATGCCCATGCGAATGGATGTATCTTTCCCCTTTCGACCCGCAGCGATTGGCGCAATCAAATATGGGGTAATGTTCCTGTTTAAGATAAGGGGCGCCTTCAATGGTCATTGTGCCGCAGATGTACTCGTTGGCTTCAGCGATTTGCTTGTTGGTAAAGCCCAGTGCCTTTAACAAGTTAAAATCGTTGGCGCAGTATTGTTCGGGGGTAAAGCCCAGGCGCTTGAGGCAGTCTTCACCCAGCGTCCAGATATTAAAGGCAAAGCTGATCTCGAAGGCTGATATAATGGCTTTGTCCAGCTTATCGAGTTCATCGTCGGTGAAGCCTTTCGCCCTCAGTGTTTCAAAATTAATAAAGGGTGCGCCTTTAAGTGTGGCGGCACCCTTTGCATAATTAACAATTGTTGTCACTTCGTGCGCTGAATAACCGAGGTTGGCCAGCGCTTCGGGCACGGCCTGGTTAATGATCTTGAAATAGCCGCCGCCAGAGAGTTTCTTAAATTTTACCAACGCAAAATCAGGCTCGATGCCAGTCGTGTCGCAATCCATTACCAGTCCGATTGTTCCCGTTGGGGCAATAACGGTGGTTTGGGCATTACGGTAACCATACTTTTCGCCCATTTCAACGGCTTTGTCCCAGGCGTTGCAGGCAGCCGAAAGCAGGTAATCGGGGCATTGCATCTGGTCGATGCCCGGCGGGTGAATTTCCAGTCCGTCGAAGTTATCGGTAGAATTATAAGCAGCATATCGGTGGTTGCGCATTACGCGCAGCATGTGCGGCTTGTTTTTTTCGTATTCCTTAAAAGCGCCCAGTTCCCTGGCCATTTCGGCCGAAGTTGCGTATGCGGTGCCGGTCATAATGGCGGTGATCGCCGCTGCTATGGCCCTGGCTTTTTTACTTTCGTAGGGGATGCCGCTCACCATTAAGGCCGAGCCAAGATTGGCATAACCTAAGCCAAGTGTACGGTAATCGTAGGAAAGCTGCGCCACCTCTTTGGAGGGGAACTGCGCCATCAGTACGGATATTTCCAGCACGATGGTCCATATCCGGCAGGTGTGTTCATATCCTTTTACGTCGAATATCCTTGTTTCCGGATCAAAGAAATGCGCCAGGTTCACCGATGCCAGGTTGCAGGCGGTATTATCCAGAAACATGTATTCGGAGCAGGGATTCGATGCGTTGATGCGGCCGCCTTCGGGACAGGTATGCCACTCGTTGATAGTGGTATCAAACTGCACGCCGGGGTCGGCACAGGCCCAGGCGGCAAAGGCGATATCGTCCCAAAGTTTTTGCGCCGGTATGGATTTAACAGGCTTGCCGCTCATACGGCTTGTCAGGTCCCAGGGGGCGTCGTTTTTTAAGGCTCTGAAAAAAGTATTGGGTATGCGAACGGAGTTATTTGAGTTTTGCCCCGAGACGGTCTTGTAGGCCTCGCCTTCGTAATCGGATGCGTAGCCGGCTGCTATCAGCGCGGCAACTTTTTTCTCTTCTTCCACCTTCCAGTTCACAAAGCTTTCTATTTCGGGGTGATCCAGGTCGAGGCAGACCATTTTGGCCGCCCGGCGGGTAGTTCCGCCCGATTTAATGGCGCCGGCTGCGCGGTCGCCGATTTTAAGGAAGGACATCAGGCCTGATGAATAGCCGCCACCTGCAAGTTTTTCATTGTCGCCCCGGATCTTTGAATAATTCGTGCCAACACCCGATCCGTACTTAAATATCCTGGCCTCGCGCACCCACAGATCCATGATGCCGCCCTCGTTCACAAGGTCGTCATCTACCGACAGGATAAAACAGGCATGCGGTTGCGGACGCTGGTAAGCCGAGGTGGATTTTTTAAGTTCTTCCGTCCTGGGGTCTACATAATAATGCCCCTGCGGTTTACCGGTGATGCCGTAGGAACTGTACAGCCCCGTGTTGAACCATTGCGGCGAGTTGGGCGCGGCTAATTGCCCGGTTATGGTGTAAACGATCTCATCGTAAAATACAGCCGCGTCTTTCGGCGAAGCGAAGTAGCCATAGCGCACGCCCCATTCCTTCCAGCAATTAGCCATGCGGTGGGCAACTTGTTTTATACTTTTTTCAGGGCCGGTTGTGCCATCGGGCTGGGGTACGCCGGCTTTCCGGAAATATTTTTGGGCGAGTATATCGGTGGCCACCTGCGACCATGTCGTCGGCACCTCTACATCGTTCATTTCAAAAACCGCATCGCCTGATGGGTTGCGTATCACGGACGAGCGCGTGTCGTATTTAAACAGGTCGAATACGCTTGTGCCCTCTTTGGTAAAGTGTCTTTCAACCTTTAAGCCGCGATGTTTTTTAAGGGGTGTTTTTTTGTCGAGGTCATCTTCCATATCCGTACTTGCTTTAGATCGGTAGCTAATAAAAAAACCAAAGGGGGTTTTACTCAAATTTATCAGTCGTAAAAACGGAATACTATTCAGAGTTTTCCACACCCTGTGGGGAAGCCCGCTATTTAAGGTACAGGAAGTATAAAATATTTAATTTACAATGGATTAATGTTGTGGAAACTTTGTTTTTGGTTTATGATTATTCACTTATTGTTTCTATTTTCAATGGCGTTCACGGAGTCGCGATTGATTTCACAGATTGGAAGATGAAGAAGCTAATCCAACGGACCAAAACCAACCACTCACCTGATCAACTCAATCAACCATCAAACCCGAATCGATGAAATCATTCCCAAAATCGGTGTAATCCCGAAAAATCAGAACTTCATATTAAGCCCCAGTAAAAAATTAGCCGGCGCCTGCGGGAAAAAGTAGTTATAATTTACCACCTTGCCGCTCTCAATATCCGGGTAAGTAGCGCCGTTCGATTCATATTTCTCGCTGAAAATGTTGTTAATTAATAAGGTCACTCCTATATTTTTTATCCACCGGGTTTTAAAATTATAACCCAATCGAACGCCGTTCAAAAAGTAGCCGTTCAAGTAACGGTTTGATGTTGGATCGGACGGCCCGTAGCCCGGCGGATCAATATTCGAGGTATTGTCGAGGTACTGCCTGCTCACATATTTGCTGATCAGCGCAATTTCGCCGCCACGAAAAGGCAGGAAACTGATCGTGCTCGACCCCACGAAGTCAGGCGAAAAGGCAATGTCCGTCTTTTTATAAGTGTATTCCACGGTAGAGTTGTTGTCGTAGTCTACCAAATATTCCTGGAAACCGTCTACTATGTTGCTGCTCAGGGCCGCAGTGGCTGCCCATACCAACTGCCGGTTGATCTTCAGGGCGCCGTCAAATTCCAGCCCTTCGCGGTAGCTGTTTTTTACGTTGCTGCGCACCTGGTCGCCCACGTCGTTTAGTTCGCCGGTTAGCACCAGTTGGTTATAATACAACATATAATAGGCATTGATGCCTCCCGAGAATATGCCTTGCTGGGTGCGGTAGCCCACTTCCCAATCCTTCAGGTTTTCCGGCAGCGGACGGTTGGCAGGTGTGGATTGGGTATAGTCGTCGCGGTCGGGCTCGTGGTTGCCCACGGCAAAGGATGCGTACACGTTATTGTCGGGATTGAATTGATAGGTAACACCTGCTTTCGGGTTAAAAAAGTCAAGGAACACCTGCTGCTGTATATTTTGCAGCTGGTCGTTAAACCCTAAAAATGAATAATAAATGTGCCGGTACTGCATATCGGCAAACAGGGAAAGCTTACCTATCGTATAATCGGCCTTACCGAAAATATTGAAATCAGTCTTAAAGGCATTATCGCTTTCGTACTGGTAGCCGGGCGGAATGTCGGTGCTCTGCTGCGTCCATTGGATGTTGTCGTAGTGTCCGCCGTTGTACTGGTTGTAAGCGCCGCCGAGCATGAAATTGAGATTTTTATGCGGGACATACTTCAGGTTGTAGGTAACCCCATAAAATTTGTTGTTGAGCCATAATTGCTGGGTGAGGTCGGTGGTATCGATCACCTTACCACCCACTGTTATCGGGGTAATGCCTAAAGCGCTCAACGACTGCTGCGGCACATATTCCTCGTAATAGCCAAAACCGTGCGTATAGTGCAAGGCCCCGCTGAAGGAAAGCTTATCCGATATTTTTTGGTCGACGAGCAACTGCACATGATCCTGCGTATAGTTGTCGGTTTGGTTGGGATAAAAAGGTGCGGTTCCCTGCAGGTTTTCGCTGCCCAGGGGGTTATAAGTGCGGTTGCCGGCACGCAGACTGTCTTCCGGTTCGCCGTCCCATGCCTGGTAGGTATGTTCGGTACCGCCAAACACATTAAGGCGGATCACGGTATTTTTCCCATAATACGCCCCGGTCAAAAAGAACGACTGGAGATTAGAAAACGCACGGTCGATATACCCGTTGGACCAGATGCGCGATAAGCGGCCGTCGACGCTGAAGTGCCCGTCCAGTAGCCCCGAGCCGAGGTTTACCGTATTTTTCACCGTTCCATACGAGCCGAAAGAATTGTTTAGCTCGGCATACGCGGTATCGATCCGGGTGGTGGTTTGGATGTTGATGCTGGCCCCGAACGCACCGGCGCCGTTGGTGGACGTTCCCACGCCGCGCTGTATCTGGATGTTGTCGATGGAGGATGCAAAATCGGGAACATCTACAAAAAAGGTTGCCTCTTCCTCGGAGTCGTTATAAGGAATACCGTTAATGGTTACGTTAATGCGCGTACCATCCGATCCCCTTATATGGATATAAGTATAACCCACCCCCGCGCCGGCATCCGACTGTGATACAAAGGACGGCGTTTGATCAAGCAGGAAAGGCAAATCCTGCCCGAGATTATTTTTAGCGATCTGCTCCTTGTTTACATTGGTAAAGGTGGTCGGGTCGTTTTTAGCGGCCCTGGTGCCGCTTACGGTGACTTCTTCCGTTAGCATTTCATTGTTCTCGAGGGAAAAATTTTCCGTGAGGTCGGCATTTAAAACAATGTTTTTGCTGACTGCATAGTAACCGATGTAAGTTACGTTTAACACGTAATTACCGCCTTTAACGCCATCAAGGCGGTATCGCCCTGCCGTATCAGTGGCGATCTTGATGGTCGTGCTGTTAATGGTGACAGTAGCGCCGGGCAAAGGCGCTCCACCGGGGCCGGTTACCCTGCCCGAAATAGCAAATTGGGCCGATGCCATAAAAGGCAGCAGCAGGGCGATGAACGCCGCAAGTAAATTTTTCACAAATGACAAAAATTAATTAGTTAAACCATCTGCTTACCAGGGCCGGCACGCAGTACACTTAACTTTACCTCTCCCTACGCCGGCATTACCCGGATCAGGTATGCCCCCCGGCCCCCTAAAGGGGGAGTTCGATAGTCCTAAAGCAAATCTTTAAGCTATTTTACTCCCCCTTTAGGGGGTCGGGGGGTCTGGGTTTGATCTCAGCCTGTCTTTCAGTTTGATTGCTCAAAGCAAGGCACCCCTTGAGAATTATTATTGCAACAAAAGTAGTGTTTATTTTTGATTTCGGATTTCGGTCCCGATAGCTATCGGGATTCGATTTCGAATTTGTGGGATTATTCGTAAATTTGATAAAAGCAATATTATGAGTACCGCGGAATTGAAAGAGAAGATCATAGCCAAAATTGTTGCCACGGATAGCGACGAATTGTTGGAGCACATTGCCGATTTGATAGAATTTGAGCATGCAGAGATTCACCAAATGAGTCCCGGAGAAATTGAAGCGGTAAACGATGGATTAGAGCAATTGAAAAGAGGGGAGCGGGTATCTCATGAAGAAGTAAAAAGGCAGACTGATGAATGGCTAAAAAAATAGATTGGTCCGAACGAGCCCGAAAAGAACTATTTGAGATCCTAAAATATTGGACAAAAAGACATAAGTCCAAAACTTATAGCGAATATCTAAATCGGTTATTGATAGAAAGTGTTGAACACGTTGCCGAACAACCGGAATCAGGTAAGCCAACTAAATTTCATAATATAAGGATAAAAATCGTTCGCGATTATCTTGTGTATTATAGAATTGATGTAGAATACATTGAGGTCATCCCCATTTGGGATAGCCGACGGAATCCAAAAAAGTTCAAACTATAGAAATAACCACACCAGATTTACTTTTTCCATCTTTCGGACTTCCCGACTCTCGGACTTTCCGACTAAAACCCTACTTTTGCGAACTTTTATACACAGTCCTATGCTACGTACACATACTTGCGGCGAATTAACCATCAGTGATCTAGGCCAAACCGTTACCTTATGCGGCTGGGTGCAAAAATCGCGCGACCTTGGCGGCATGACGTTTATCGACGTCCGCGACCGTTATGGTTTAACCCAGTTGGTTTTAAATACCGATACTGATGCCACTTTGCGTGAAACAGCCCGCAGCCTGGGACGTGAATTTGTGATCAAAGCAACCGGGCAGGTGCAGGAACGTACCAGCAAGAACCTCAAGATACCAACCGGTGAGATAGAGATCGTGGCCACGGATATAGAAATACTCAATGCTGCCAAAATTCCACCGTTTTTAATAGAGGACGAAACTGACGGCGGCGAGGAACTGCGCGCCAAATTCCGTTACCTTGACCTGCGCCGCAACCCCATCCGCAACAACCTGATGCTTCGGCACAAAATGGCGCAGGAAGTGCGTAAATACCTCGACGGGCTCAATTTTATCGAGGTGGAAACGCCGGTACTCATCAAATCAACACCCGAAGGAGCCCGCGACTTCGTGGTGCCAAGCCGTATGAACCCAGGAGAATTTTACGCGCTGCCGCAGTCACCCCAAACATTTAAACAATTGCTAATGGTGAGCGGGTTCGATCGCTATTTCCAGATCGTGAAATGTTTCAGGGACGAAGACCTGCGTGCCGACCGCCAGCCGGAATTTACCCAGATCGACTGTGAAATGGCATTTATTACACAGGAAGATATCCTGCATATTTTTGAAGGGCTGACGCGTCACCTGTTCAAAACAGTGAAAGGCATTCATTTGGATAAATTCCCTCGCATGGACTATGCCGATGCGATGCGTTTATACGGATCGGACAAACCGGACATTCGCCTCGGTATGGAATTTGTAGAGCTGAACGACCTTACAAAAGGTAAAAACTTCGGCATTTTTGATAACGCCGAATTGGTTGTGGGCATCAACGTGAAAGGCTGCGCTGAATACACCCGCAAACAGATCGACGAATTGACCGAATGGCTAAAACGCCCGCAGATCGGCGCTACCGGCATGATCTATTGCCGCTACGGCTCTGATGGAACCTTAAAATCATCCGTAGATAAATTTTACGGTGAAGACGACCTCACCAACTGGGCCGCCGCATTCAATGCGGAACCAGGCGACTTGATGCTGATATTGGCCGGCAAAACTGATAAAGTACGCAAACAATTGGGCGAGCTCCGTTTGGAAATGGGCGCAAGGCTCAGCCTGCGCGACAAAAATACTTTTGCGCCGCTATGGGTGATCGATTTTCCCTTATTGGAATGGGACGAAGAAACCGGCCGCTACCATGCCATGCATCATCCGTTCACCTCGCCAAAGCCAGAGGATATCGCTTTGCTGGATACCGCGCCAGGCGAAGTAAGGGCAAACGCTTATGATATGGTGATCAACGGTGTGGAGATCGGCGGAGGTTCTATCCGTATCCACGACAGGGCACTGCAGTCGCTTATGTTCAAACACCTGGGCTTTACACAGCAGGAAGCACAAAAACAGTTTGGCTTCCTGATGGATGCATTTGAATATGGCGCCCCGCCGCATGGTGGTATTGCCTTTGGGTTCGACCGTTTGTGCTCAATATTTGCAGGACTGGATTCCATCCGTGATGTGATAGCCTTCCCGAAAAATAATTCGGGTCGCGATCTCATGATCGACACGCCATCCACCATCGCCAAATCGCAGATGAATGAGTTGAAGATAAGGACAACTGTCTGAACTATGATTTGTGGGATTTAAAGATTTGTAGGATTATCGCCGCTAATCTTATCATCCTCAAATCTTAAAAATCATAGTTCACACAATATTTCTATCTTAGTTAAAAATCCTAAGATGAAAAAACTGTACCTGCTCATCCTTTGCGTTTATTCATTTCCTGTTTTTTCTCAAATTACCCTTAGAGATGTAGTTGCCAGGAAAGCCGACTCCATGCAAAGCCAGGTAGTAACCTGGAGGCGTGACTTCCACGAACACCCCGAGCTGGGTAACCATGAAGTGCGTACTTCCGGCATCATCGCCAAATATTTAACGTCACTCGGGCTGGAAGTGAAAACAGGTATTGCCACAACCGGGGTTGTAGGCATATTGCACGGCGGCAAGCCGGGGCCGGTAGTCGCTCTTCGGTCAGAAATGGACGCTTTGCCGGTTACCGAGCGAACACCGGTGCCATTTGCATCAAAAGCAAAGACAACCTATATGGGGCAACCTGTGGGCGTGATGCATGCCTGCGGGCACGATTCGCACATGGCCATGCTGATGGCGGTTGTTGAAATATTGAGCTCCATGAAAAGCCAGCTTCACGGCACCGTAAAATTCATTTTTCAGCCGGCCGAAGAAGGCTTGCCGCCCGGTGAAGTTGGCGGCGCTGAAGAAATGGTTAAGGAAGGGGTGCTTGAAAATCCAAAAGTGGATGTGATCTTCGGGCAGCATATTATATCCTATGTACCAACCGGCACGATTGTTTACCGACCGGGAGGCGCTATGGCCGGCGTAAACGGCTTCCATATTGTTGTAAAGGGAAAATCTTCTCATGGCGCCATGCCCTGGCAAGGCGTCGACCCCATTGTCGTATCGGCACAGATCATCAATAACCTGCAAACTATTGTAAGCCGGAATATCAACATAACCGAAAATCCGGCAGTGGTAACCATTGGGGCTATAAGAGGCGGCAACCGCGGCAATATCATCCCCGACTCGGTAGAGATGGACGGTACGCTGCGCTCGTTTACCGACGCTGATCAGAAATTACTGTGGGATAAATTGAATCAGATTGTAACCAGCACAGCTGAAATGCAGGGCGCTACCGCCAAAGTAACGCTGGGCAATGATTACCCGGTGACGTTTAACGACCCGGCGCTCACGGCCAAAATGCTACCCTCCCTGCAGCAAACAGCCGGCGTTTCAAATGTGAGCATTAGCCCGCCGACAACGGGCGCCGAAGATTTTAGCTTTTACGAGCAAAAAGTGCCCGGCCTGTTTTTCTTTTTAGGCGGGATGCCCAAAGGCGGAGACCCCAAAACCACGCCGGCAAACCATTCGCCTGATTTCTATATCGAAGAGAGCGGCTTTGCCCTCGGTGTAAAGGCAATGTGCAATTTGACGCTGGATTATATGGCGATGAATAGTAAATAGGCATATTTTGACTTATCGCTAATTAAACCTTCCTTTTTCGTAATTTTGGCACCCTGATTGTAATTCATTTACTGAATGAAACAAAAATTTTATGATACTGCTGTGAAGCAGGAAAAAGCCGTGCTGGTTGGCGTGATAACGCCCAATGAAACCGCGGAACAGGAGCAGGAATATTTAGAGGAACTGCAATTCCTGGTGGAAACAGCGGGTGCACAAACCGTAAACACCTTTACGCAAAAGCTGCAGCGGCCCGATCGCGCAACCTTTGTAGGCTCGGGTAAACTGGAAGACATCAAGGCCTTCGTCATCGAAGAAGAGATCGACATGGTGGTGTTCGACGACGAGTTGAGCCCTTCGCAGCTGCGCAACATCGAAAATGAATTGCAGGTAAAAATACTTGACCGCAACAACCTCATTCTCGACATATTTGCCGGCCGCGCCCAAACCGCCCAGGCCAAGGCCCAGGTAGAACTGGCGCAACTGCAGTATTTGCTGCCGAGACTGACCCGCTTATGGACGCACCTTGAACGGCAAAAGGGCGGCATCGGGATGCGTGGCCCGGGTGAATCCCAGATCGAGACCGACCGCCGTTTGATCTTAAACAAGATCGACATCCTGAAGGAAAAATTAAAAAGTATCGACCGGCAGAACGAAACCCAGCGCAAAAACCGGAACCAGCTGATCCGTGTGGCCCTGGTAGGCTATACCAACGTGGGTAAATCGACTATTATGAACCTGCTGTCGAAATCAGATGTATTTGCTGAGAACAAATTGTTCGCTACGCTCGATACTACCGTAAGGAAAGTCGTTATCGAGAACGTGCCCTTCTTATTGTCGGATACCGTCGGGTTTATCCGCAAGCTGCCTCATCATTTGGTGGAATGTTTTAAATCGACGCTGGACGAAGTTCGCGAAGCAGACATCCTGGTACACGTGGTGGATATCTCCCATCCCCATTTTGAAGACCAGATCCACACCGTACACGAAACTTTGAAGGATCTTGGCGCCATTGATAAGCGCATCATCACCGTTTTTAATAAGATCGATGCCTTTAAACCCGAAGCCCACGGTGTAGATGATTCTGCCGGCCCGATAACCCTAAGGGATTTTAAAGACAGCTGGATGGCCAAAAATAACAGCCCGGCGATTTTTATATCCGCAACCGCAAAGGAGAACATTGAGGAGTTCCGTGCATTGTTATATGAAGAAGTAAAAGCGCTGCATGTTGAAAGGTATCCTTACGGGCAGTTGTTGTATTGATCCAGCCTGGTACGATGTGATCTAACAATTATGCTGCCTGATGCAGCGCATTTGTTGTGAAATACAAGATGATGATAGCAATACCCGCCAAAATCCGGTAATAACCAAAAAGTTTAAAGCCTTTGGTCTGCAAAAAGGTGATAAAGCTTTTGATAGCAAATAGCGCCACTACAAAGGCAATTGCGCTCCCAATGGCCAGGTATTTGATATCATCGTGCAATACTTCCGGTGCTAAGGTGTTGGCTTTATGGAAGTCCCAAAGATCCTTGACAGTTGCCCCGAACATAGTGGGCACCGCTAAAAAAAATGAGAATTCCGCCGCGGCTTTCCGGCTGAGCTTTTGGCTCATGCCGCCAACAATTGAGGCGGCAGATCGGGATACACCAGGCACCATAGCCAAACACTGAAATACGCCGATCTTAAACGCGGTAAGGTGATTGATCTCCCTTTCATCGTCAATAGTAGGTTTATTGAACCAATCATCTACAAAAAGCAGAATTACGCCGCCAACTACAAAAGCTATAGCCACTACAAGCGGGCTTTCCAGCAGCACATCGATCTTCTTCTTAAATAAAACGCCCAGGATCACGGCGGGGATAATGCCGATTACCAGTTTCACATAAAAATCAACAGACCGTACAAACCGTTTAAAATAGAGGACCACAACGGCCAATATAGCACCCAGCTGAATGACGATCTCGAAAAGTTTAACAAAGTCCTGGGTGCTAATGCCCATCAGGGAGCTGGCGATTACCATATGGCCGGTGGACGAAACCGGTAAAAACTCCGTTATGCCTTCAATGATGGCAAGTACAATAACCTGGATAATGTTCATGTGTATTTGGTTGATTAGGTTGAATTGTGAGTAGTGAGTAATGAATCGTGATTTCTGCAATGACTACTCACCACTGCCCACTGCCTACTGCCCACTGACTATTTCGCCTCCGGCTTCTTAAATATTGCAAAAAATCCAACCGCAAAACCGCCTAAGACTACTAACGGTGCAATAACGATCTTGGTCGTACTGTAAATATCGGTAGTACCCGACATCAGTATGAAACCCAATGCCACGATTGCGATAGCGATGATCAACAGCCTGTAATTACCCTTGTCGAATATAAAATGAAGGGAATGGGTGTCCGGCGCCTTAGCTACAGGCGGCTTTGCCTGGGTAGTCGTCTTAACCGGAGTTGCCGGTTTAAATTGCTTTTGAGCCATATCTTGAATCTTAAATTATTGAACTTTTAAATCCGACATCGAATCCCGATAGCTATCGGGACCGAAATCCGAAATCAACACTACCTATACAAATTATATATTTTTAACCTTAAAAACTTATTCACTGCCAAATAAGTGCTGAACCCGGAAATAAATATTCCCAAGCCTACTATCGCCACAAATATGATCCCGAATTCTGTATAATTTCTCAAGATCACCAAATCCGGCACTTCCTTATAAGCAAGGCTCAATGTCCCAACCAAAATTAAAATAGCTATCAAAGCGCCCAATATACCATGCCAAATACCATAGAGCAAAAACGGCTTGCGGATAAACCCTTTGGTTGCCCCGACGAGCTGCATAGACTTGATGAGGAACCGCTGGCTATAAATTGCAAGGCGAATGGTGTTATTGATGAGTGCTACCGAAAGCACGACGAATATCGCCGAAAAAGCTAATATCACCAGGCTGATGGTGGTGATGTTATCGTTCATCTGGTCGACCAATGATTTCTGATATTTCACTTCCTTGATCATCGGGTTCTTGAGAAGGTCGGTTTTAAAGCGCTCGATATCGGCATTGTTGGCATATTCCGCCTTCAGGTAAACATCTATCGATTGTGACAGGGGGTTATATCCCAGGAATTTTACAAAGTCTTCGCCTAAATCTTTTTGCAGGTTGCGGGCGGCCAGTTCTTTGCTCACATACTGCGCGTCCTTCACCATCGTATTTGCTTCGATCTGCTTTTGCAGTTGAAGCACATCGGTTTCGTGCGCAGCGTCGTCCACATAAACGTTCAGTACGATGTTTTCCTTTACATAGTTGGAAAGATTATGTGCCTCAACCAGGATCAAACCCAGCAAGCCTACCATTGACAAAACCATGGCAATGCCAAAAACCGTCGAGATGTAAATCGTCTTGGTTTTTTTTGCTGATGCGCTTTCTTCGAATTCTTCCATTTGTTGACTGTGAGTGGCGTCCCGATAGCTATCGGGAGGTGAGTAGCGAGTGGACTGATACTCACCATTGACTACTCACCACTTACCGTCTGCGAAAATAATAAACCTAAGCCTAAATTAAGCGCTTGTGGCTTATTATTATTGATTTCCGGCCACCTTTAACAAAATTTAACAGGCATATTCAGCAAAATCTTAACTCTCAAACAGCGAAGTGTTCAACGGGGCTTTTAAAAAGCCAATAAAACCCGGGTTAATGGCGCCGCCGCCAATGAGGCCTTTGAAAAATATTTAACACTGAATTGAGCTAAGTCCACTGGTGATATATTAATAACGACCCTTGCTCAAAAACAAGCATTAGTTCACATTTGATAAATATTTTTTTACTAACGAAGACAAGGTATTACACACGCTATTACCATGTAATCAAATTAAAAAAACACTTAACATTAATTTTGGTTGTTAACATAATGATAATATTAAATTCACATTATTATCATATACATTTGCCCCAAATTATATCCATGAAAAAAGAGAAACCGGTTTCGCCTGTTAAGGCGGCAAAAAAAACCATAAAAGACCGTTTAGTTAAAGAACTGGAAACGATAAAAACCCAGTTGGAAAAACAAGGTATCAGTATAGAGTTCGGCATTTGGATAGGGAATGGGTGTGAGGCCAAACTCTTCGGCATACTCAAAAAAGCGCTCATAACCGGGTTTGGTAATATGATCGGCGCCGAAATCAGCATAAAGGCCATCAGATAGTCCATCCCGGCCGGTAAAAACGTGCCCTCCATACCGCCCCGA
>JABDGE010000090.1 GCA_013286235.1 Bacteroidota bacterium | reverse complement strand
GGCGTTCGATATTCGATATTACTTCCCCTGAGTTAGTAATGCTGCCCGGAAACCGATGCCATAACCAGCCTTCGTAAAAGGGTTGATTTATTTGGTTTCGTCGTTGGTGGTGCGGATGAGGCTGATCCCGGTGAGGAAAAAGATAATGGCTATAACGCCCACTACTGTTAGTGTTGTGTAGCCGCTGTTGTGGTTGATGATGCCAATACCGGTGAAAATCAGGCCGATGATACCCAGGACAGTAAGTATTGCGCCGAATGTGCGTTTTAAGTTCATAATGAATTGTTTGTTTTGGTGATGCTTTATAATTAAAAACAAATAGCACACCAAACAAATACATTATATTTATATCCGTTAAACTATTGTATATGACACCTGAAATAGGCTCTTTAATCATTATTTTTGTTTTGTTGGTGATTTTGTTTTCGTCGTTTGTGTCTGTAAAACAGGGCACAATCGTAGTAACAACCGTGTTCGGCAAGTACCGGCGCATCCTCACGCCCGGGCTTAACCTTAAGATTCCGCTGGTTGAAAACGTTTATTCCAAAATCTCCATACAGAACCGTTCCGTCGAACTCGAGTTCCAGGCCGTAACTTTTGACCAGGCCAATGTTTACTTTAAAGCGATGCTGCTGTACTCCGTACTGGACCAGCAGGAGGAAACCATTAAAAACGTAGCCTTTAAATTCGTGGACGAGCGTAACCTGATGCAGGCGCTGATCCGAACCATCGAAGGCTCGATCAGGGCATTTGTGGCTACCAAACGGCAATCGGAAGTTTTGATTTTAAGGAAGGACATTGTTGAACACGTTAAGGAGCAGTTGGACGTTGTACTCGAGGGCTGGGGTTATCACCTGCAGGACCTGCAGTTGAACGATATCACCTTTGACGATGTGATCATGAAATCAATGAGCCAGGTGGTGGCATCGAACAACCTGAAGGCCGCGGCTGAAAATGAAGGGCAGGCCTTATTGATCACCAAAACCAAAGCCGCCGAAGCAGAAGGGAACGCTATAAAAATCTCCGCCGAAGCCGAGCGCCAGGCTTCGCAGTTGCGCGGCCAGGGTGTGGCTTTGTTCCGCGAGGAGGTGGCCAAGGGTATGTCGGTTGCGGCTAAGGAAATGCAGCAGGCCAATATGGATACCTCGGTGATCTTATTTACTATGTGGACGGAGTCGATCAAGCACTTTGCCGAACACTCGCAGGGAAACGTGATTTTTCTGGATGGATCCACAGATGGCATGGAACAAACGATGAAAGAATTAATGGCGTTAAACCAAATGAGTGCAAACAAAGTCAAAAAGTAAAATTTTACGTATAAACACAAATGGGGATTAAGATTGAGAAGATAGTTTACACTACTTTACTATTGTTTTTGTGTGCGGCAGCAGTTGCGCAGCCTTACAAAAGGTTAATGTCAGCCGATTTCCAGGGTGAGCCAAACGGACCCGCGGGCGACATTGCTTTTACCAATTGCGCTATAACTTATACCTATAAGGCGCACCGGGAAGGCGACTATTATAAGCTGGATTTTAGCATCCTGCTAATGATGGATCACTATAGATCGTGGATCGACCGGAACCAGGTGAACACGCCGGAGAGAATGGCCGAAATTTTAAAACACGAGCAGGGGCATTATAACCTCGCTTATCTTGAACAGCAGGAGTTGCTGCGGACGGTGAGCCATACCGTATTCCGCGGGAACTACCACGCGGTAGCCGACGCAATTTTCGACCGGATAGATGCCAAATACAAGCAGCTGAATATCGATTACGACGCCGATACGCAGAATTCAACCAACCGCGTGCAGCAACAGAGCTGGAATGCTTATTTTGACCGTGCTTTAGGACCGATACTGGCGGATAGGTACTATAAGAATGGGGAGTTAGCTGAGGAGCGATGATAGCAGGGACGGGTTAGTCTCAAGGAAAGGCATACAGGTTTTGTTGGTGAAAACACCAACAAAGGCGAGAAACCTGAAGCATGGGACAATTATTATTAATTGAGTTTGTGCTATCCAGCCAGCCAAACAGCATCCAAAAACCAGGTTTTACTGTCAAAAAACTGTTCCACGGGCATAAAGCCGGCGTTGACGGCCATTTTTTCGGTTTCGGCTACCGTAAACTTTTGCGAGATCTCCATAAAGATGTACTCGTCTTTCGCGAATGCTATCATCTCCATGCCGATCTTCACCTGTTGTTCGCAAGTACTTACGAGGTAGCTTTTACAGGCGCCGGTTTCGGGATCGTAAGTGGGGTAATGCTCAAACTTTCTTATGTCGAAGTCGGCGTTCAGTTCGCGGTTGATGCGCTCCAGCAGGTTGAGGTTGAAACGCCGGGTAATTCCTTTTTTGTCATTATAGGCGGCTAAAACGGTGGCGGGATTTTTCTTCAGGTCGAAGCCGATCAGCAGCATATCGCCGGGCGATAAATGCTTTCGCAATTCAGCGCAAAAGCGTTCTGCTTCTACGGTTGCCATGTTACCGATGTTTGAACCTAAAAACATGACAACTTTCCGGTTATCCGACAAGGACGCGGCTTTTGTCAGCATATCGAAATAGTCGCCGTTCAGGCCGGTAAACCGCAGGCCCGGAAGTGTTACAGGTAAGGTGATATTCAGGTAGGAAATTACGTTGTCCGAAATATCGATCGGGAGGTAGGTAAACGCCGCCTTGTTATCCAAAAGATTTTGCAGCAGGTATGATGATTTGGTGGCATCGCCGGCCCCAAGTTCGATCAGGTCGAATGGATCGCTGTTGCCGATCATTACCCGGCATATTTCGACGGTCTTCTCCGAAAATATTTCCAGCTCGCAATTCGTCGGGTAATATTCGTCGCAGGCCATCAGTTCCTGGAAGATCTTATCACCGGCAGCATCATAAAAATACTTCGAGTTGAGGTATTTGGGCGTCGAAGTAAGCCCCGTTATCACATCGCGGTAAAACTGGCGGGCATTTGCCGTTTCCTTTCCATCGGCCTCTGCGACGATGGGGGCCGCTGTTAGTGTTTCGGTGTTTTTCATGGGTGTACAGGATTTTTATTTAGCCAGCCTGATGCCGGTGAATTGCCATCGTAAATGCGTTTGAAAAAAATTGCGGTAAGTAATGCGGCTATGGCCGGGCGGGGTGACTTCGGATGCACCGCGCAATACCTTTTGGTTCACCATAAATTTGCCGTTGTACTCGCCGATCGCGCCTGGCGCCTTCGCAAAGCCGGGATAAGGCAGGTAGCTGCTTTCGGTCCACTCCCAGCTTTTGCCCCAGGTAAATTGATTGGCGGCCGCTTCCCATTCAAATTCGGTGGGTAGGCGCAGGCCCTTCCGGGCGGCATAGGCATAAGCTTCAAAATAGCTGATATGGCAAACCGGGTCCTTCAGGCTTAAAGGCTCAAGGCCGTGGTAGGTATAATGATGCCATTCTTCATCGATCAAATGCCAATAGAGCGGCGCTTCTATTTTATTGTTTTTTACCCAATCCCAGCCTTCAGCGTGCCAATGGCGAAAATCGTGATAGCCGCCGCTTTCAATAAATTCAAGGTACTCGCCATTGGTGACCAGGTTGGGGCTAATTTCGAAGGCATTCAAGTAGACCTTATGCCGGTTGAGCTCATTGTCAAAACAAAAGCCCTCGCCCTTGTAGCCTATCTCGTAAATGCCTTCGCCGAGGCTGATAAAGCCCCCATCAACCTTTTTTACTTTTGGGGAAACGTAATTCCTGCTATATGCCGGGAAAAGCGGGTTGTGCCCCAGGATGTATTTGATGTCGGTATATAATAGTTCCTGGTGCTGTTCTTCGTGATTCAGGCCGAGGATCATCAGTTCCCTTATCTCGTCGGAAATCTCCCCGCATAAAAATTTTTCAATGGCTTCATCCACGTATTCGCGGTAGCGATATATCTCGATCACGGTGGGGCGGCTCAGGTTTCCCCTATCGGTCCGGATGACGCGGTTGCCAACGGTTTCGTAATAGCTGTTGAAGACATAATTGTAATCGGGGTTGTACTCCTGGTAGCCCATAAAAAAGGGTTTCAGGATAAATGTTTCGAAAAACCAGGTGGTATGGCCGATATGCCATTTGGGCGGGCTCACGTCGGCGATCGGCTGCACCACGTAATCCTCCGTTTGGAGGGGGCTGCAGATCTGTTCGGTGCGTTTACGGACTTTGATATAACAGTCGGCTATATCAGTCGAGGTAGTTTGCGCTGCTGTTTCCATAAATTACCTGGTTTCCAAATATCGTTTAAGGTCGGAAATTGTTTTAATATTTAATTTTTCAGCCTGCTTTCTTCGCATCATTAATGCATACGCATTATTGAACCCGATCGGTTTTAACCATTTGATATTATGTTTTTTATCGAACTCCTGAGCCACATATTGATAAACTGCATCGGGGCTAGTGCTTAGCCTGTCGGTAACCGCAGCAGGCGCCTGTAAAATAGCCAGCAGGCCTGTGCCTGTATATTCCGGGTAAAAGTCGATCTGGTCATTCGCCAGGGCGTCAAAACAAATTTTCGTTCCGCCCAATCCTGTTTTGGTTGACACATCGTAGTGCGAGTTACCCTTTATCAGCATACTATAGATATTTGCCAGGATATACTGCTCCCCGAATATCTTCGAGCCGATCCGCACCACCGAATCCGGGTTTGCCGTTTGCGCCGGTTTCCACAATTTCTGCTGAACAAGAAAATCTTTTGCCACCTGTTCGGGGCTTAGGTGAAGATAATCAGTTCGATAGTTAAGGGCGGTCATTACGCTGTCATTTATTCTTCCTGCTAACAAATTTAGTATTTTTTCCAGTGAAACAAACTTTTTTAGCGAATTTTCGCGAATAATGGGCGCCGCATAATAAGGCGGGAAAATGCCTTTGTCGTCCTTTAAAACCACCAGGTCATAAGCTTTTAAACGGCCGTCGGTTGAGTACCCGCTGATCACGTCGAGTTGTTTTTCGTATGCGGCCTTGTACATCACCGCATCACTGATCACCACGGTACGGATCTTTAAGCCATATTTACTTTGCAGGCCAAGGTCGCCGTCGCGCCGGCCCATAAATTCGGGCGTGAAGCCTGCTTTCAGCTTGCTGCCGTAGGCTGAGGGGATAAAATAAAAGGACGAAAGTACCACCAGCAAAACCGGCAGTGAGGCGGTGACTTTTTTCAGTTTTTTGATATTGAGCTTTTGCAGCCGCGACAACAGGAAATCGAAAAGGATAGCCAGCAGGGCAGCGGGAATAGCGCCCGCAAGGATCATATTGGTGTTGTTGAGTGAAATACCACCAAATATAAATTCGCCAAGCCCTCCGGCCGCGATGTACGAAGCAAGCGTTGCTACCCCTACTGTAATCACAGTCGCCGTACGTATCCCCGCAAAAATAACCGGCATGGCCAGGGGCAGCTCTACCTTTAGCAATATTTGCTGCTTGTTCATGCCCATGGCCAGCGCTGCCTCCTTAACCGCCGGATCGACGCCGGTGATGCCTGTGAAGGTATTGCGGATGATAGGCAGCAAGGCATATAATAATAAGGCGGCAATAGCTGGCTTTGGCCCGATGCCGAGTATCGGGATCATAAACCCGAGCAAGGCGATGCTTGGAATGGTTTGCAGCACCCCCGCAACACCTAGTACCGCCCCCGAAAACCGTTTGCGGCGACTGATAAAAATGCCAAGCGGCAAACCGACCAGCACGGCGATCAACAGGGAAATGAACGTCAGGCCGATATGCTGCACGGTTTGCTCCGCCAGCTTTCCCGATTCCTGGCGCATAAAACCCCATAAAGTTTGCTGCTGCTCATTCATGGGACTGTTGTTTTTTATATTGATAAAATGCCGACATCAGCTGTTCAAAGCCCGCCGATCTCATTTCGTTAATACCCCCATGCCTAATGTTGACCACATCCTTTTCTTTGAACCTGAAATGCTCCATCCCCGCCCACAGGCTCAAATCCGCCGAAAGGACAACATCTCCTTTGGCGGTTTGCCGCGCTAACCATTGCCAAACGTCAGATAGCTTTACGGACTTAAACTCGAGGTTAAGCCGTTGCTCTTTTAAAAAGTCTTTTACAAATTTGTTTTTCGGTTTAAACAGAAGTTCTGCGGGTGTGCCGTTTTGGACGATCCTGCCTTGGTCCATAAGGCATATCCGGTCGCCCAGTTCAAAAGCTTCCTGTACATCGTGCGTAACCATGATGATGGTTTTCCTTTTCAGCTCATCCAGCGCCTTAAACTCGGCATGAATTTTTGAGCGGGTCACGTTGTCCAGCGCGCCGAAAGGCTCATCCATCAAAAGCACAGCGGGGTCGGCTACCAGCGCCCTCGCCAGGCCAACGCGCTGCTGCTGCCCTCCGCTTAGTTCGTTCGGATAGGCATGGAGGTGATCCTTTGATAAATGCAATTTTTCAAGCAGCTCCCCTACCCGCTTTTCGGTTTTCTTTTTATCCCATTTCAGGAGTTGCGGGACCACGGCAATGTTTTCGGCGACCGTGTAATGCGGAAAAAGGCCGTTGTTCTGCAGCACGTACCCAATGCCGCGGCGCAGAATCTCGGGCTGCTGATCCATGATGTTTTTACCTTCAATTTCAATCTTTCCACCAGTAGGTTCAATCAGGCGGTTGATCATTTTAAGCATGGTAGTTTTACCGCTGCCGCTGGTGCCCAGCAGGATAAGATTTTCGTGTTCGGCAACTTCAAACGAAATCTCATCTACGGCCTTTACGTCGCAGAAATGTTTGCTAAGCTGCTGAACTTTTATCATCCGGTTTGCTATTGATCGAGCGACATAAACAGGTTATTTAATGATTCGGCATACAAAGGATGAGCAAAAACAAAATAACGGATCTGCTCATAGGTGAGACCGCCTTCCATTGCTAATTGCAGCATGGTCATGATCTCGCCGCCCTCGGGGCCTAAAATGGTGGCGCCTAATATCTTTTTCGTGTCGGGGTCCACTATGGCTTTCATAAATCCGCGGGTATCACCGGTTTCAATGGCACGGGCTACGTACTCCATCGGCAGTTTGGCTACCTTGAATTTCAGCTTCGCCTTTTTGGCGTCTGTTTCGCTGAGGCCCACGTGCCCCAGTTGTGGATCGGTGAACATGCAGTAGGGTACCAGGCGGTCTTTTATGCTTAAATGCTGCCCTTCCACCAGGTTGCGGTACACGATGGTGTAGTCGTTATAACTGATATGGGTAAACGCCGGGCCGCCTTTCACGTCCCCCAAAACATAAATGCCTTTGACATTGGTTTCCAGGTAGTCGTTGGTCTTAATGTTTCCCCGCTCATCCGTTTCCACACCGGTTGCAGCCAGATTTAGTCCTGCCGTTTGCGGCACGCGGCCCACGGCGATCAACACATGCGAGCATTTGATCTGTTCCTCTTTGTCGCCAATTTCTACGGTGACTGTTATCTTCCCGCTTTTCTTTTGAACGAAGTTAGTGGTGTTAGCGTTGGTATAAATGACGATGTCTTCTGCCTTCAGGATTTTGTCCAGCTCATCTGAAACATCCTCGTCCTCGCGCGAAACGATCCTTGGCGATTTTTCAATGACCGTAACCTTGCTGCCAAACCGCCTGAACATCTGCCCAAACTCAAGCCCGATATAGTTCCCACCGATGATCACAAGGTGTTCGGGAATAGATTCCAGGTCGAGGATGGTGGTGGACGTGAGGTAGTCGATGTCTTTTAATCCTTCGATAGCCGGAATAAATGGGCTTGCCCCGGTGTTCAGAAAGATCAGCTCCGCTGTAAATTCTTTCTTTTTGCCGCTTTTGGGTTTTACCGAAATAGTTTTCCCGCCGATAAATACTGCCTCGCCAAAAAGAATATCCAGCTTTTTCGTTGCCTCCAGACCCTTCTGGCTGCCGTTGCGGAATTGATGAACGATATCGTCCTTGCGCTTTTTGATCTTCGGCATATTCACCGAAAAATCTTTGATCTTGACACCGAGCGGCCCGCTGTGAGCAGCCAGGTACGCCATTTTTGCCGAAGCCACCCAGGTTTTAGTAGGCGTGCACCCATCGTTAACGCAGGTGCCGCCGATCCATCGTTTTTCAACGAGCAGCGTTTTTTTGCCTGCCAGCGCCAGCTTTTTTGCCAGCGGCCCCCCAGCCTGGCCCGCACCGATCACTATCGCATCGTATTTAAGCATGTTATTGTGTGATTTGCACGCCCTTCCAAAATGCGACGTAGTCTTTAATGTTGGCTGCCGCTTCCTTCGGTTCAGGGTAAAACCAGGCTGCGTCGGTGTTTTGCTTTCCGTCAACCGTTAACGAATAATAGGACGCCAGGCCCTTCCAGGGGCAGGTGGTATGGGTGGGCGATGGGGCCAAATATTCAGCTTTCACACTGTCTTTCGGGAAATAGTGATTTTTTTCAACCACGATGGTGTCGTTACTCTCGGCGATCACCTCGTTGTTCCAAATTGCTTTCATAGAATTGGTTAGATTTATTGATAAAGATAAGGGGATAATTACCACATATAAAATAGCAGGAGGGCATTTTTGTTTTAAGCGTAGAGACGCAATATTTTGCGTCTCGGCCGTAATTTGTTTGCGAGATTTATCTTAAACAATGTCATTTGCCTCGGAGACGCCCCGATGAATCGGGTCGTCTCTACAATTTTTTTAAAACATTCCCCCGCGAGTTGTAAATAAAAAAGGCCCTCTGCATTTGCAAAGGGCCGAAGCAAGTTAGTTGATCCGCTCCAGGTTGGCGGAAAAGTTTACTTCCCAGGTTATGCCGCCGTCGTCGGAAAAGGCCTGCTCGAATTTGTGGGTATTGGGGGTAATATCCGACCATACGCCCCGCACCAGAATGGTCCGGCCGTTGTAGGTGTCCTGGCCGTACAATTCACCGCGACCGTTTTTAAAGCTGCCAATAATGGGCGGCTCCAGTACGCCATCACTCGCACCCGCAAAATCCTGGCTCCATTGATGCCCATTGGGGTTGTACAGAAAGAGGGTGGTGCCCTGCCAATGGCCGTTGGGACCGTCGGCTTCTATCTCCTCTAACTGGGCTTTGCCATCCCATACTTTTCTTACGGTAACGGTGCCTTCCATTTTTGTCCAGGTGGTTGAGCCGCTCAGCGGATGGTCGAGGCGGCGGATGTGCGTACGCCATTTGCCGAAGTTAAAATCGAAATCGTGCTGACCGTCGGGCAGCGCCGCAACAGCTGGGGCCGGGCTTTGCTGAGCCAAACAATGGGTATGCTGCAGCAACAGGGTAACCGCGCATACCAGAAGGAAAAACTTCACAATTTTTGAGAAACCTTTAAATATTGGGCTGGTTTTGTGATAGCCGTTGATTAGGGCCGCATTGATTATCGAAGGGAACAAAAATAAAGTTTTCATGATTTGGATTGATTTGTATTAATACTATTTACTCTACCAAAAAGATAGATTATTTTGCCATTTGGGAAACTTTTTAAACCGATTGGCTTTGATATTCAATAGTATATGGTGTTTTTTTAGTGGATTGACTGAGGAAAATTGTTGTCTACAGGAAAATATTGAATAAGCGGCGGGAATAGCGGTGGTAAACTTCACAAGGCGCTGAGTTCGTCGTTGAATTTCCTCAGCTGTATTTACAAAATTCGTGACCGGGTAAGGCACCACAAGGTTTGGTGGATTTGAATAGTTGGCGGCGAACAATGACCTCACAGCCGGAGTAATGTAAGTTGCTTCACAAGCTGGACTATTCCCCGGAATCCGTTAAATGTAAAGTGCCGGCCGGAATTGTTACTCCACTCAACAGGTAAAACTCAGTGGTCGGCGAAGTGAGTTCCAGAACCCGGCCGGGTTTTATATTATTGATTTGATAAACCCCAGTGTAAACCTCAGAGGCCCTCTTTACATCGGCGATGTCTTTGCTATTCGCAATCGAGTCGGCCCCGGATTTGTATGGGTGTGCGACTTTTTTAGGATGTTTCCAGATGCCAGTAATGCGCACATCATCGGAACGAGCAAATAAAAGCTTCGTTAATCGGGAAGAGTCGAGCCTTATTTCCAACTCCTGATTTCGTACCCTCCAAATGCAGGGAACATCATACGATTGTATTCCCGGAAAAACAACCGTGTTATCCGGTTTAAACATCAATACCAAATCTCCCCCCTGGTCCGCGGGGAGGAAGTCACCCCCGGATGTTTTCCGTATCATTACCAGCGTCATATGTTTATATTCAGCGGAGTAGATTACCCAATTGCCGGAAACCACAGTTGGAGGTGCGCTGACGCAGGAACAAAACGCCAGCACTAATACTGCGAAAACTAAGTGATAGCGGTAAGACCATTTGTAAGTTTGACTGGCTGGCAAGGTATTTTGATTGAACCGATGAATATAAGAAAAAGAGGAGAAAGGAGAAAATATGCCGGGGAGCGCACGAAAGGCGAAAATTTGTCTTCCGTTAAAAGGTCCCGATGCTATAAGTGCTACACCCAAATAGATTTCTTAACTTTACTATGGTCATTAATCAGGCGCCCTATGAAGCGATTTTTCCTATTGGGTTTGATAACCCTGTTTTATTTACCGGGCAAGGCCCAGTATTATCTGGAACATGTTAATGTTATTGACGTGGAACATGGAAAGGTTATAGCCGATCAATCTGTTTATATCCAGGGCCACCGGATCAAATCGATCTCGCCTGCTCCGATTTTCGACACCAGCGCCATTATATATGATTGTACCGGTAAATATGTGATGCCAGGCCTGTGGGACATGCATATTCACGACGCCGGCGACGATTCCTCCAACCGGCACGAATATGTTCCCTTATTTTTGGCCAATGGCGTCACCGGCATAAGAGACATGTGGGGAAGTGACGAGATGCTGAAATTAAAAGCTGACATTGAAGCCGGCAGGTTCACCGGTCCCCGCATGATTATAGGCAGCCCGATAATTGACGGGGAAAAGCCTTTTTTTAAAACCGCGCTATCGGCCAAAACACCGGTACAGGGCCGCCATTTTGTAGACAGCCTGAAAGACGCCGGCTACGATTTTATCAAAATATACACGGTGATCCGTGAGCCTGTTTACCTCGCGATAGCCGACGAATGCAAACGGAAAGGGATACCGATGGAGGGGCATTTACCGATGGAGGTTGGCCTGGAAGAAGCGGTGGCCGCCGGGCAAAGAAGTTTTGAACACAATTTTAACGTAAACCGATACCTTACCGGGAAGGAAGCCGAATACCGTAAATGGTCCCGCCATTATTTAGATACTGTGCACCTTCCGCTAAAGGCAGAATTTATGGTTCAAAATGAGCCATTAGGTGTTTCGGAAAAAGATTTCAGTTTGCCACCTGTTCTATTACACGAAATGATCAAAAACAGGGTCGCCGTTGTTCCCACGCTAACGCTGGCGCAGGGCCGCAGCCTGAGTACCGATACCATGCTAAAGCGTACCAGGGGTTTGGAGTATTTGAGTTTGGGTTTTATAAACTACTGGAAACGTCAACAACCTGTACTGCCGACAGACCTGGTGCAAACGTTTGGGGCAGCGGCAAGATTCCTGACGAACAAAGGGGTGCTGATCCTCGCCGGCACTGATGTAAATAACCCGTTTTGTGTGCCGGGATTCGGCCTGCAGCAGGAATTGATAAATTTGCACAACGCCGGCCTCACTAATTTACAGGTGCTTCAAACGGCTACGCTTAATCCGGCCAAATTCCTGTATAAAGAAAAAGATCTCGGGACCGTAACGGCAGGGAAGCTGGCCGATCTGCTTATCCTTGACGACAACCCGCTGGCGGCTATCAGTAACACACAGAAAATAAACGCTGTGATCGTGAACGGCAAGTACATTTCAAAAAAGGAAATAAAACAAATGCTGGACGAGCAGCGAAAGAGATAAGCCGGCGCCCAACCTTAATCGCTTTTTTAAAATGTAACCATGCCTTCGATAACAGGTAATTACGTAATTCTCCGGGTGGGGCTGCCGGCAGCAACACATGCCGCCATATTGAAGCTTATCCCTATCTTTAGGCTATGATGAAGCTATTAAAACTCCTTGTTGTCGGCGTATTATGCTGTTTGCTGATACCGGCCGCGGCACAACAAAAAAATCAGTACGTCAAAATTGAAACCGCGCAGGGTTACTGTATTGTTAAGCTTTATAACGAAACGCCGGTGCACCGCGATAACTTTATAAAGCTGGTAAAAGCACATTATTTTGACTCAACTACGTTTAACAGGATCCTGAAAGGTTTTGTTATCCAGGGCGGCGACCCGGATTCGCTGTACGACAAATCAAAAACATTAAAGCCGGAACAAAAATGGGTACAGCCCGAATTTAATCCAGCTTTGTTCCATAAACGCGGAGCCTTAGCTATGGGCCGCGATAATAATAAAGCCATGGAGTCGTTCACCACGCAGATCTACTTCGTGGATGGTAAAACTACACCAATGAACAACTGGACGCTATTGAAAAGAAATATAACCTGCACTTTACCGATGCCCAGCGCGAAACCTACCGTACCATCGGCGGCACACCGTTTTTAGACCAGCGTTACACCGTTTTCGGCGAAATTGTTAAAGGCATGGATTTTATCGACAAAGTAACGGCCGTAAAAGTCAATAAAGATGGAAACCCGGATAAGGAAGTCTGGATGAAGATAAGGGTTTTGCCGGACAGGGAAGTGGCGAAAGAACTAAAAGCGATGTGACGTTTATTTATACAATCGGACAAAGTCTTCAGTGCATAACCAGACAAATCCTCCCCTTATTTCACTTCCGGCCGTTTAATGATCTTTCCATTTTTCATCACAAAGGCAACCGTTTGAAGCAACTTGATATCATCAGCCGGGTTTCCTTTTACTGCGATAATATCGGCCAGGAAGCCCTGGGTTAGCTGGCCTGATCTGTCCTGCCGTCCCAATAGTTCCGCCGCGTTAACTGTTGCCGTTTTTATGGCGTCCATCGGCGTGAAACCGGCCTTGGTTACGTAATATTCCAGCTCTTTTACATCGTTGGCCGCCCAGGGGAAACTGCCGATGTCCGTCCCCATCACTATTTTAAGGTTGCGCTTATAGGCCCTGTTCAAATATTTGTACACCGTGTCCATCGGCTCATGGAAATATTCAAACACCGAAATGGTGGGGCACCAGTACACATGATGCGCCAATGCCAGGGTGATCAGCGAATCATCAAAGGCCACGCCATGTTCTATGGAACGCACGCCAGCCTCAATGGCCATTTTAGTTCCCTCCTTAGTGGTTGCATGCGCGGCCACGTTTACATGGTATTTACGCGCTTCGTCAACAATTGCCTTCATCTCGTCGAGGTCGAAGGTGGGTGTACCCCAATCGGCAAATAGCTTTATCCACCTTTCGCCATGCGACACCTGCTCCCGCACCGCTCTTACACATTCATCGTGGCCGGTGGCAAATTGTGTGCCCGAGGGTAAAGGTATGTCCCAGTTTTGCTGGAATCCCATCGGGTAATACCGCCCGGTTGCTGCTATCCCTTTGCCCGAAGGGATCACCTTCGGCCCGTCGAAAAAACCGGAATCAACCGCCCGGCCGATATCAAAATCAGAAAAGCCCGCGCCTTCGGTGCAAACGTCCCTGATGGTGGTCACCCCCTGGTCCAGCAATTTGGAAAGGTATTTCACCGCCCTTAGCGACCGGTAGGCCGGCGAATTGCCGTACAGGTCCTTGTCGTAATCACCGCCGTCTGCCAGTATGTGCGTATGGACATCCATTAAGCCGGGCAACAGCGTGTATCCCTTTAAATTGATCACCGTGGCCGAATCGGGAATATGGTTATTATAGTTTACCCCGGTAATATGGTTTTTGTAAACAATGACGGTCGGGTTTTCCAGCACCTTGCCATTTTTGGGGTCGATCAGTTTGTCGGCAATTAGCGCATAGGTTTGCCCGGAAGCGAAACGAACCAACAGCGCGAGGGCGATGGTGAAGGTGGTTTTCATTGTGGTAATGTTTTAAAATTATCGGTTGATAGCAATAAAAAGCTTGCGCAGCAGCCGTCTTATTGATGCAGCTGCATTGAACAAATTTACTATTGGTTTTTGATTGCTGGTATAGCATAAACATACCATTGCGTATTGCTATTCCTATTTGCACAAAGGCTGCAGAATCTTCTTTCAATGATTACTTTTGTCAATACCAATCTACTTAGCGCCGGAAATATGCCATCAACTTCACTAAGAGATAGCTGGACGCAACTCTGGAATTCGCGCTACCGCCGCTATCAACTGATCATAGGCCCCCTGACCATGTTTGGCATAATTTATATTTTACCGTTCTTTTTCGCACTCATTCAAAAAAGGAAAGGGGCTGTGTTAAATGACTGGCTGTTAGCGCGCATACCTCCCCATGATGTATCCATATTAATTTTTGCCTTGATCTGGGGGATGGTTTTATTGATAGTGATCAGGGCCATCAATAATCCCTGCATTATTATAAACTTTGTCTGGACATTAATATTTGTTTATATCGTGCGTTTCATTACCCTCAGCACGGTTGCACTCGACCCGCCTTTAGGGCTGGTCCCTTTGGCTGACCCGCTCAGCAGCGCTTTTTTCAGGTCCGGTGCTATAACAAAAGACCTGTTTTTTTCGGGGCATACCAGTGATATGGTGCTGATCTATCTATGCCTTGAAAGAAGAACGGATAAAATAATAGCGCTTATTGCCGCTTTTGCGGTTGCCTTTTTACTGCTGGTACAGCATATCCATTACACCATTGATGTGCTGGCAGCGCCTGTGGTTGTTTATGGGTGTTACCGGTTAACGCGGTATCTGCTTGATAAATATAAATAGAAGGGTGCCGCATCTACGTTTAATACTGACAGGATGACCTGGGGACGGGGGCTGTCTAATACACAGGCTGGCTGGTCTAGTTGACGAAAACATCAACAAGAGCTTACACGATGGAGGAACGCCTTAGCGGCGAGGATGGTATAATTTGGTAGTCTTTGGCAATTATTGATATTATTTTTATTTTGCATGTACAATTTACTTGAACCATGGCAAAAAACAAAAACCAACACCATCCGCATACTCAAACCGGGCACGTCGGCACCGCTGCATCCGATAATAAGCGCTTTCAAAACAATGCGTACCTGGCATTTATGGTTTTTGCCGGTTTAACTATATTACATTATTACCTGCAACCTGTTATGCTCGGTCATGATGTGCGTTATACCATTTATATTTTGTGGTTGCCAATTATTGGTGGTGTAGCTATCATTGCGTATTGGCGCCGCAAATTTTTGCTTGATGATCTTAAGCATGAAAAAACATTTTGGGATGCTTTCTTTATTTGCATCTTTTATTTCCTTGAAGGTCTTATCTTTTCCTTTATGAGCTTTGCACAGTTGGTGGGCACGGGCTGGGACATCGCAAATTATTCCGTAGCCAAACATGCCCAATCGACGGTTATTGAATGCCCGGTGGACGATTTTACAGGGGCAGCAGGCATAACGTGGCGAGGTACCAGGTAGAGTTTAAGCTAAATGGCCATAACGAGGAAATGACGATGTCGGACGAGGATTATGACAAATACCACGAAAAAAAAACCGCGAACTATAAGTTGAGAATCACCGTGCAGAAAGGTATCTGGAATATTTACCAGGTGAAAACATGGACAATTGAGGAAAGATAACGTTAAACCGATACGGATACATTAGCTTATCCGCAGGTTCTTGCCACCCTCATCTAAATCAGAGATGCCACTACCAGGACAACGTTCAATGGACCAGCCAGCCGTTTCTAAACGCCAACATCGCTTCCATAAACCAGATAAATATGCTTTATTTGTTCTGTCCTAAGTAAAACCCAAAAACCAGGAATTATGAAAATTTCAATCCGTAGCATTATTGTTGCAGGCGCCGCGCTGGCCTTTGTTTTTAGCAGCTTTGCAGCCCAGGATAATCAAAGCAACGTGCTTTCAAAAAAAGAAAAAGCCGATGGATGGAAACTGCTTTTTGACGGGCAGTCGACAGAGGGCTGGCACTTATACAATGCCGGCAGCCAGTTTACCCTTTGGAAGGTTAAGGATGGTGAGCTTTTTTGCGACCCCACCGACAAATCAGGCGCCAGTGACCTGGTTAGCGACAATTTGTATAAAAATTACGACCTGAAATTCGATTGGAAGCTGCCCAAAGGGGGTAACAGCGGTGTATTTATCAATGTTGTGGAACGCGCCGATCTGCCCACGGCCTGGGCATCGGGCCCGGAATACCAATTGCTCGACGACGCAAATCCCGATTTTGCGAAGCCGGAAGACCGGAGTGGTTGCCTGTTTAGTTTTGGCGCGCAAATAACGCCGGTTAAAACCAAGCCTGCAAACACCTGGAACCACAGCGAGATCAAACAGGTTAACGGGAAAATTCAATTCTATTTAAACGGGACGCTGACCACGGAAGAAGATCTCACTTCAAAAGCCTGGGCCGATAAAATTGCAAAATCGCATTTTAAAACTTACCCGGATTTTGGAAAGCACCTGAGCGGCCATATCGGTTTACAGGACTGGGCTACCGGTATTTCATTCAGGAATATTAAGATTAAGGA
>JABDGE010000089.1 GCA_013286235.1 Bacteroidota bacterium | reverse complement strand
GGCTGGTAAGCCATTACAGGGAGAAACTGGTTGACGGAATGATGGCAAGGGGATATGAAGAAGAATTTGCAAGTCGTGTTTTTAGGCAGTTGGAGGGTTTTGGCAGCTATGGTTTTCCCGAAAGCCATGCCGCCAGCTTTGCGTTGTTGGTTTACGTATCGTCGTGGATGAAATGCTATTACCCCGATGTGTTTGCTGCTGCTTTACTAAACAGTTTGCCGATGGGATTTTACCAGCCGGCCCAGATCGTGCTCGATGCCCGTAAGCATGGGGTAGAGGTAAGACCGGCAGATGTGAACCTTTCATTTTGGGATAATACCCTTGAGGAAAAATCCGGAAACTACCGTGCTTTACGGCTTGGTTTCAGGCAGATAAAAGGTTTAAGTGAAGAAGATGTGCAGACTTTGGTAAATGCCCGTACCGGCAAATATATTCACATTCATTCATTAAGAGATGCCGGTGTATCACACGCTGCGCTGGAGAAGCTGGCTGATGCCGATGCCTTCCGCTCGATAGGACTCGACCGGCGGCAGGCCCTTTGGGAAGTGTCAGCCCTGCACGATCGCCCTGTTGCCCTGTTTGAAGGCCAGCCATCGGCAAGCGCCGCCGAAACCCAGGCTGAACTGCCTTTGATGATGGCATCCGAACATGTGGTGCAGGATTATGCATCTACCTCCTTATCCCTTAAGGCGCACCCGGTTAGTTTTGTGCGGGAAAAGCTAAGCATGCTAAAGATTCTGTCGACACAACAGATCAACAATAGTAAGGATGGCATACCCGTTAAAGCCGCCGGCCTGGTATTGGTGCGGCAGCGGCCCGGTACCGCCAGCGGTATATGCTTTATTACCATTGAGGACGAAACGGGCTCGGCAAACCTGGTGGTTTTTGAAAAAATATTCAACAAATACCGCAAAGAGATATTACAGGCTAAGCTGCTGATGGTGGAAGGAAAGCTGCAGCGTGAAGAAAAGGTAGTGCACGTGATCGTAACCCGCTGCTATGACCTGTCTAAATTATTGCGCAGCCTGACTCAGGTGCAAAACGAAGACGTGCCAGTGCTCACTTTATCCCGGGCGGATGAAAAAACTTTGCCATCGGATGTATATCCAAAAGGGAGGAATTTCAAGTAGAGGAGTATCCGGTCACAAAACTAACAAGCCGCCCCAATGGAACGGCTTGTTCTAAACAACTAAGTTACGTCAGTCGAAGCTTCTTTCGGACTTCCGGACTAATGACAATGAACGCTATACACACATTTTAAATTCAGCGTATTGGTGGCTTGGTTAAACGTTGCCGACCCGCTTAAACCCGCCACTGCCGGGAAGTTGAAAGCCTGGCTTTGCAGCGTAAACACCGGCGACTCATACCATTCGCTGCTGTTAAAGGCATAGATATAGTATTGATCGTCCTCTACCATTTTGATGCTGTACGCCCCATTGCTGCCGGTAACCGGTGAGCCGAAGGCATACTGGATGATACCATTACGCACATACACATAGGTCCATGGGTTCTTATTATGCTGCGAAGCAGTTATATCGTAGATGAAAAACCATCCTGAAGGCAGCAGGTTCACATTTTTATTGGAGCAATGCCCGGTAATGTTAAGGTTCACATTCAGGAATTGAGGTCCGGGCGTGCCGCCCCAGGTAATATCGATGGCGCCCTGCCCGCAGGGGTTAAACAACCCGGTTTGAGCCAGGATGGGCAGTTGAGGATCCAGATACAGGTTAAATGCGTTGATCGTCACACGGCATTGCGCAATGTCCGGTACATAAGGAAATACTACTACATCGCCATCGTGTACATATTCGCCATGGGCGCCGGCAAGATATTGATAATCAGGTGTTACAATAGTTACGTCAAAAACTCCGCTGTTACCTGCGCCGCAATGGATGGTTACTTTTAGCGGGTTAAAGCAGGTGCCGTAAGGGTGCCCTGCAACGGCCCAGCTCCAGTCGAGGTTAAAGCAGCACAGATGTGTTGTGGTGAAATTGGCGACGAGGTTTCCGCTGCCGTCGCTGGTGATAGTCACATTGCCTTCACTTTTCCATTGCCCGGTTGCTTCAGTAAGGCTCCACAGCGGCACAATATCGCCGGCCTTTATGGGATTGCCGGTGGTAAAGTTAGTGGTGTTGGGGTTGAGTTTCATGCTCACCTGGAGGGGTTGTGAAAAGTGACGTACCGGGGTGCCGTCGGCGGTCATGTTGATCGACAATAAGCCTGCCGAGACAAAATTGATAGGATAGCCGCCATTTACCTGGTTCCCGCTTGCGTCGACAATATTGGTTGGATGAAAGCCGCCCGGGAATGAACCATAGGATGTGCTCGAACTGGCGCTGTAGTCCACAATGTTTGAGCTTAGGCTGGATGCGTCAATCGGGCTGCTGTTTACATCCATCATTTGCGTGCCTGCAGGGATGGTAACCTTCGCCGATTCAACCATGCCGTTTCCGGCAGGTAAATTCAGGGTAATACCGCTGGATATGCCTCCGCTCAATGCAGATGTGTTCACCAGCGCCGAGGTGCCGGGAGCAGGATTGGTATACTCTATGGCGCCTATATCAACAATGGTTGCGGTATCCTGTGTGATGGTAATGGTTTGTACAACCGGTGCGAAGCCGGGTATTTGTGCCGATACATTAAAAGTTACAGGATTGAGCGTAGAAGGCTCTGCCGAGCTGATGAGCGATAGCGGCAGGAAGCCATGCGATGCCTGGAAGTTGGTGGTTGCTCCGCCGTCCATTTGTACCAGTGCCGAGTCCTTGCCGCTGATAGTGACGTTAAAATCAGCAGGCTGAACGGTTGATGTTGGGTTGGCATTTACAAAGTGCAGCATTACTGGCGCTTTGGTCAGGCTGCTTTCGTTAACATTCAGGCTGATATGGTCGTTCGGCTTCTTGCAGCCGGCAATTGCAAATACCAGCAAAAGGGCGATGATCGCTATATAAATAATGATCAGCATGTTCCCTTTCTTATTTAATTCGACGTGTTTCATGATGTGAGGTTTCATTTTGTTGTGATTTTTTATTTGATCCTGAAATTGAAGTTTAGTTGGAGTACGGGCATCCAGCGGTAGCCCTGCATATTTTGGTTGAACTGCGGCGCCTCCGAGTTGTTGCCGGCCAGCATTTTAGTACCGGTCAGGGAGGTTTGCGGGCTCGACAGGTAATAGGTCCCCAGGTCGAGGTTCATGTTGAACAAGCTGCCTGGAAAACTTCGGAAGAGGCCGATCCCCAGGTAAGGGGCAAGTCCGCTCCATTCGGCGCTCGCGTCAATGTCGCCAAGCTGGTCTTTAGTTACCGTTGTGTTTCCTATCTGGTAGCTTCCGGCGGGTGCGATAAGCACATTGGCATCACCCCTGAAAAAATACCCGGCGCCGCCCACGATCCGGAAACTTGAACCGCTGAAGGGTGAATAATCCGCAAGGAGGTGCAGGTTGGAGAACTTTGCCGACATGCTGTTATCTGTCGAAAAACTGGAAAACCCGAATACGCTGTTAAAGTTTACCGGGATAATACCAAACCCGAAACGGCCCGATAAGGAAGGAAGAAAACCGTATTTGGCATCGGCCCCGATTCCCTGGCTGCCCATGAGCACCTGTACCGATAAGGGGCCGGGAAACAAACCTGAACTTTTCTGCTCGGATACCTGCTGCGACCATGTGTACAAAGCCCACAGCAACAAAATCAACAGAATAAAAAGTGCTTTCATAATTGATGAGGATTTAAGGAGTTAAAAAATAACATGATAAGCGGTGAAAATTTTACAACGGCTACCCATTGCTTTTGCCCCGATGGATTGTTTGATGTTTTTTTCATGGCAATTTTTTGTTTTTTTGCTATCACAATTTTAGGGAGGCCCCAAAAACAGGACAATACCAACCAATTGGTATTTTTTATACCCCTGGTTCCGCTTAATTTTACCATAACAAAAACCAGGTTATGACAGAAGAAAAGTTGAAGATCATTATAGCAGATGACCATACTTTATTTATTGACGGGCTTTGCCTGCTGTTGCAGCATGAGGCAAATATTCAGATCCTGGCTATAGCGGCCAACGGCAGGGAGTTGATGGGTTTATTGCATACCCACACGCCCGATATTATTTTGGCGGATATCAATATGCCGGGATTCAACGGATTCGAGGCCCTGAGCAGGATCAAATCATTTTACCCAAAGATCAAGGTGATTATGCTCTCGACATATAACGAGGAGCATTTGATTGAAAAGGCAAAAGCGGGGGGGGGCAACGGCTACCTGGTGAAAAACGCCGATAAAGCCGAACTGTTAAATGTGATTATGCTCGTGAGCCAGGGGCAATCCTGCTTCCCTTATAAGCAGCCCGTGAACAACTCCGCGTTTAATGAAGCGGATGCCTTTTTAAAACAATTTCAGCTCACTAAGCGGGAACTGGAGCTTTTACAATTTATCAAACAGAATTATACCAACCAGCAAATGGCCGATCACCTGCACTTAAGCATCTACACAGTTGAAACGCACCGGAAAAACATTATGCAGAAACTGAACTTGAAAAACCCGGTGGAACTGACGAGGTTTATGCTGCAGTATAATTTGTAGGTACTGGCAACCTATTTCCGGAATTAAATCCTTTGCTTCACCGGAATATAAATCGAAACCAGTGTTCCTTTTCCCGGTTGCGAATCAAATTCCAGGCGCCCTTTTAGAAAATTTATCCGGTTTTGTATGTTCTTCAGACCCATTCCACCATCGATGAGTTGCTGCCGGGTGTCAAAACCAATACCGTTATCCTCAATGGTGAGGCTAATCCCGGTTTCATCTTTTATCAACGAAATATCCACTCGGCTTGCCTTCGCATGCTTTAAGATGTTGTTTACGCATTCCTGTAAAACCCGGTAAAGGATGGTTTCGATGGTTCCGTCAAAGTGCTCTTCAAAACCTTTACTAAATAAGTTGATCTTGATAGAATCGTTTTCAATGTTCTCAACAAATTGTTTGATCACCAGTGCCAGTCCCGATTCAAGCAGGGCCTGGGGCATCATATTGTGCGATATCGTTCTCACTTCCCGGAAGCCTTCATCCACCAGGTTTATCGCTTTTTCAAATCGTTTCTGCTGTTCCTGGCTTGTAAACGACGTTTCATTCCCCACAACAGTTAAATTAATTTTGGCCGCCATCATCAGTTGGCTTACGCTGTCGTGCAGGTCCTGGGCTATCCGTTTGCGTTCCTTCTCTTCCGTTTCGATAATTGCATTAGTAGCGATGTTTTGTTGTTTTAATTGCGAACGCCGATACCACGAGTAGGTTAATAAAAGGCTTAATAATAAAATAATGGCGATACCGGCTACCCAATAATTTCTGCGAGAAATCTCGAAACGCTGCTGTAATATCTGGTTTTCCTTCTGCGTCGTTTCGTACTTGTTTTGCAGCGCCGCTATACTTTTTGAACTGTTCTCGTTGGTAATACTGTTGTTCAGCGCTTTATGGCGTTTAAAGTAAGTTAGCGCCTGCCGGTAATCACCGGCTTGTTCAAAAACGTTAGCCAGTTCGCTTAACGCACTGTTATTTAGGTCGGTATAATTGATTGCCCGTGCATATTGCAAGCACTGCTGAAGGGCGGAAATGGATTTCGCGTATTGCCTTTTCCCTTCGTACAGGATCCCCAGGTTGAGGTAATTGATAGCCATGGCCAGCGTGTCGTTCAGGGACTTTTTGGTTTCGATGGTATTCAGTAAGGACTGCTCGGTGTTGTTTTTTTGCCCCATGCTCCCAAATACATCGCCTATCAGATCGAGATTATACGAAACGGCGATGCTGTCCTTTGTTTTTTGCAGCATATTGATCGAGTCTCTTATGTCCTGCGCCGCTTTGTAGTTTTTTAGCGCGTCCCGGTAATTTTGATCATCCTCGTATAGCTTGCCTAACTGGTCGTAAGTGAGCATTGTCAAAACACCTCGGCCCTGTTTCTGACCATAGTAAAGAACATTGCTGTCATATTCAATCGCTTTTTTGTATGCCTTTTGTTGCGTATACAGGATGGCCATATGCCTGTACACATCGGCTAAACCTGCGTTTTCTTTGATTTTCCGAAAAATATCTCCGGCAATGTTATAGCAATAAAAAGCTGAATCGTTGTTTCCCTTTATAAACCAGGCATTTCCGGCATCTTTGTTGAGTTGGCCTTCGGCTTTTATGTTATGGAGCTTTTGCGCCAGGCTTATGCCCTTCTTTGCCATACCAATGATTTCACCGGCGCTGTTGCGGGACAAGTGGTCGCAAAACGCGATAGCAGCCCCCAGGCGCTGTTGTGTCGACCCACCACCCGAAACAATTTTTTTCAAGCTGTCGGTATCTTGGCTTAAACAGTAGAAGGAGAATAAAATAAAAACGATTGCAACCAGGTTTTTCATGTATCCCTTTTAAAAGTACATGGCTAAAGGTAGCAATTAAAACCAAATCCTTACTTCAACAAAAGCCCTGAAAGAGCGTAATACACCAGCACAGGGCGAAACCCTGTGTGGATATATGTTGGTGTGGATATGTTGGGATGAATACGTTGGTGTCGATACATAGGTGTGGATATGTTGTAAAAATATTTCAAATAAATTTTATGAAACCAAAAGGTTTCCTATATTTGTGAAACCAAAAGGTTTCACGATGCGAAGAGATGTATTTCAGGGAATAGCCGACCCCACGCGGCGGGCGATATTGGGCATGATAGCGGGCGAGCCGTTAAATGTAAATTCGGTGTCGGAACATTTTGATGTCACCCGTGCGGCAATCTATAAACATCTTAAAATTTTAACCGAATGCGGTCTGGTTAAAATGAAGCAGGAGGGAAGAGAGCGCTTTTGCGAGGCCAAACTGGATAAACTGGATGAAGTGACGCAATGGGTGGAGCAATACCGCAAACAATGGAACCAAAGGTTGGACAACCTGGAAGATTACCTGGCAACATTACAATCAAAAAATAAAGAAGATGACACAGAAAAATGAAACGCTTGCCGAAACAACGGAGCACGACATCATTATTACACGCGTGGTGAATGCGCCGAGAGAATTGGTTTTTGAAGCCTGGACAGACCCCAGACACCTGGACAAATGGTGGGGTCCGAATGGCTTTACCAATGAAACCCACGAATTTGAATTTAAAGTGGGCGGCAAATGGAAATTTACAATGAGATCAGAGTGGGGGGATTTTCCGCATACTATTATTTACGAGGAGATCACACCGCCCAGCCGGCTGCGGTATATTCACGAAGGGATATTCTGGTCGGAGGTTACCTTTACTGAAAATTACGGAAAAACTACTGTTAGGATGCGAAATGTATTCCCGACAAAGGAGGCCTTGCAGGAAGTGGTTGAAAAATACGGCGCGGTTGAAGGGGGCAAACAAACCATCGAAAGGCTGGATGCTTACGTGCAGGAAATGGCTAACAATTAAAGAAAAACTTATTCAATCGATGAGAAAACTATTTACTTCGAACCTGGTATCACTGGATGGATACCTGGCCGGACCTGACGGCGATTTGAGCTGGCATAAGGTTAATGACGAATTTTTGAATTATGCCGTGGATATGCTTAATTCGGTCGATTTGTTCTTGTTTGGGAGAAGGACTTACGATACTATGGCTTCGTACTGGTCAACGGACCATGCGAAAACCACCGACCCGGTTGTTGCCGGTAAAATAAATGGCCTCGACAAAATCGTATTCTCCCGGACAATGAAAACGGCTGAATGGGAAAATTCCACCGTGTTTGGCGAGATAACCGAAAAAAATATAAAGGAATTAAAGGCGCTCCCCGGAAAAGATATTGTAATTTTAGGGAGCGGTACGGTAGTATCGGCGCTTACGGAACTGGACCTGATTGATGAGCACCGGTTTATCATTAGCCCTGTTTTATTAGGCAGCGGAACGCTTCAATTCACCGGGAATTTAGTCAGGAAAAACTTTGAGCTGACGGACATGCAAAAGTTCAAAACGGGCGTAGTGATGCTTACTTATCAACCAAAATAAACTTTAACAATTGTTACAATGAAAAAAATCAACATTATTTACTGGATCGCAACCGGGCTTTTATTGGCGTTAATGCTATGGTCCGCTGTCGGAAGTTTCATGGATAACCCCCAGGGTGCGAAAATGATGGAGACGATGGGTTACCGGCCATACGTATTCCATTTTTTGGCAGTCGCCAAAATATTGGGGATTATAGCGATCCTGGTGCCGGGATTCCCGATTTTAAAGGAGTGGGCTTACGCGGGATTTACCTTCGATATGCTGGGTGCCACTTACTCGATGTATGCATCAGGCATGCCTGTCGCCCAATGGGCGTCCATGGCTATATTTCTCGCAATACTGGCTGTCTCCTACATTTATTATCACAAGCGATTAAAAGCCGGCGCAGTTAAGGATGCGGCCGTGTAAACACTGATGACTGAACGAACGGCTTCGGCCAAACTAAAGCATTATTTTTTATTATTCCGCCAGGCTGTTGCTGGCAGCGAACAGGATTACACGGTTGGGAGTATTCGCCGGGCAGTGATCCTGCTGGCTATTCCCATGATCCTGGAGATGGTGATGGAGTCGGTTTTTGCCGTCGTCGATATATATTTTGTCGGCAAGCTCGGCAATGGGGCGGTTTCAACAGTAGCCTTTACCGAATCAATCCTAAGCATCGTTTATTCCATTGCAATGGGATTCAGTATGGCGGCCACGGCGCTCGTGGCACGGCGCGTTGGAGAGAAAAACTTTAAGGAAGCGGCTCACTCGGGTATGCAGATCCTTTTGTTTTCGTTTTTTGTGTCGATGGTCATGTCTGTTGTTGGCGTTAGCTTCGCCGGCCAGATATTACATTTCATGGGCGCGAGCGACCGGACGATCGCCGAAAATATCCGTTACACACAGATAATGTACGGCGGCAACCTGGTGATCATGCTGCTGTTCATCATCAACGGTATTTTTCGCGGCGCGGGGGATGCCAGCATTGCCATGCGCGCGCTTTGGATAAGCAATATCTGTAATATCATACTTTGTCCGTTGCTGATAAACGGCCTTGGCCCTATACCTGCACTTGGAATAAAAGGAGCCGCAATCGCCACCACAGTCGGTCGTGGAATGGGCGTGTTATACCAATTGTACAGGTTATTCATTCGCCAGGGGCTGCTTAACTTTTACCTGGCGCAGTTAAAACCGCAAAAAGACTTGCTGCTGCACATCATTAGCCTCGGAAGCACCGGGGCCGTACAGTTTCTTGTAAGTTCAGGCAGCTGGATATTTTTAGCACGCTTAATGGCTGCATTTCATGAAGGGGCCGTGGCTGGCTATCAGATAGGCATACGTTTGCTGATCTTTTTCCTGCTGCCGGCCTGGGGTATGAGCAACGCCGCTGCCACGCTAACCGGCCAGAACCTGGGCGCCGGGCATCCCGAACGGGCAGAAAAAAGCGTTTGGATAACCGCGGGCTACGTTACTATATTCATGCTTGCGGTCAGTCTTTTTTTCTTCCTTTTTGGCGAACCCGTCGTCAATTTTATGAACAGCGACCCTGTGGCGCGCAGGTACGCCATCCAAACGCTGCGTATTGTGAGTTTAAGCTACGTGTTTTTCGGCGTGGAAATGGTGATGATGAATGCCTTTAACGGGGCCGGTGATACCCGTACACCCACATTGGTATATTTTGTTGGTTATTGGTTGTTCCAGATCCCGCTGGCCTGGTTTTTAAGCCACCGTTATATCAGGGCCCCATTAGGTATTTTCATCGCCATCGTCATATCACAATTCGTGTCGGCGGCGTTGAGCTATTATTTGTTCAAACGAGGCGGATGGAAAAGGGTGAAGGTGTAGGGAAGTCCGAAAGTTCGGAAGACGGGAAGTTAAATTATTGGTTTGTTTTATCGTTAGAAGATCGAACGTTTCTATATAATTAACCCTTTCAACTAATTGATGCATTCCCAATAATCGGTGAAACTTAGCGCAGCGACTCATGAACGCCCTGAAAAAACAACTTGTGATAATCCCCCAAATTAAAATCGGTGAAATCCCAAAACAATCGGTGAAACTAAGCGCAGCGACTCATGAACGCCGCTAAAAAAAAAACAACCCGTGAATAATCCCAGAAAACAAAATCGGTGGAACATTAATTCACCAACCTAATCTTAATCACAATCTTCTTCACCACATCATCATACCCATCAACCTTAATATTAGGCCGGTGCGCATCTCCCGGAAAAAACAGGAAGAAAGTCCCTGGTTCGGCAATGTAGTATTGGCCATTAGCTGTATACTTGGCGCCGTCGGTGCTTTCGTCATAGGGTTTTGTCACCGTGGCTGAATCGAGCGGCGCAACACCGATCTTTTCTTTGCCTTCAATAACGTATTGCAGGTCGATATATTTACGGTGCGATTCCCATGCCGATTGCTCAAAGGTTTTTTCGGGGCCTTCGGTTATCATCGCGTATACATTAGTTCCGTCAATCACATATTTCCCGGGTTTCATGCTCAGCAGGTCGCTGTCCCGCAAAAAAGCAAATGCCTTATCCCATTCGGCTTTATTTTTGTGGTATTGATGCGCGAAAACTACTTTGTTTACCGATGGAGACGCGACCAATTTAAGCCCGTTTTTCCAGTCGTCGGTTTTGAACCATTTCGCCGCTTTTTTCGATGTCCAGGCCGTGTCCTGGGCAGCCGCAAAATGGAAGATCGCTATGCCGATAAAAAAGGATATCAGCCGTTTTTTTAATGCAGACTTGTTCATGAGCGGGAAAATTAAAATTATTGGCTTATAAATTTACGCCAATGTAAAAACTATTTTACCAATCTTTGAATTGTTTACTATTAACTTTGATGTTTGAGTAGTGAGTGGCGAGTAGTGAGTGTTCATTATGATTGCCCGGGAAACTCACCACTCGCTATACACCACTCACCACCCAACCAATTATATTAACATTGAAAGTTCTGCACAGCGTTCACCCGGCCGATTTTAAGCAATATGATACCGAAACCATCCGGGAGCGTTTTTTAATCGATGGGATTGTTTCGCCGGATGAAACCAATTTTGTTTATACCCATTATGATAGGATGATGGTGGGCGCAGCCAACCCTGTTCACCACGAGCTAAGTTTGGAAAACTACGCTAACCTTCGCGCGAATTATTTTTTGGAACGACGGGAGATCGGGATCATCAATGTAGGGGGCGAAGGTATTGTAACCGCGGATTCGCGAAGCTTCGACGTGAAAAAACTGGATTGCCTTTACTTGGGTAAAGGAATCAAAAGGGTGACATTTGAGACAGTTGTCCCGGAAAAGCCTGCTGTATTTTACCTGCTTTCCGCACCGGCGCACTCAAGCTATCCGACTGCGTTGATGACGATTAACGAGGCTGCTAAAGTGGAGGCGGGGAGTTCAGCAACGGCGAACCTGCGTACCATTAACAAGTATATCCATGCCGATGGTATTAAAAGCTGCCAATTAGTGATGGGGTTAACCATCTTGCAGATCGGCAGTGTTTGGAATACCATGCCCGCACATACGCACGACCGCCGGATGGAAGCGTATTTTTATTTCGACCTGCCGCATGGCCAAAAGGTGATGCATTTTATGGGCAAGGGTGATGAAACCAGGCACATAACCATAAACAATCACGAGGCCGTGGTTTCGCCACCTTGGAGCATACACTCCGGCTGTGGTACAGCCAATTATAGTTTTATTTGGGGTATGGCCGGCGAAAATCTGGATTATACGGATATGGACCCGGTGTCCATAAGCGATTTAAAGTAAAACCGCTAAAAAGGAAACACATGTCAGACAAATTCTCATTAAAAGATAAGGTCATCGTCGTAACCGGCGGAACGGGTATATTGGGTAACGCTTTTGTAAACGGCATCGTCGAAGCCGGCGGAACAGTTGGTATATTAGGTCGCAATGAAGCCGTTGCTGAAAAAAGGGCCGAAAACATCAATAGAAATGGAGGAAAAGCCATAGCGCTGGTGGCTAATGTTTTGAACACGGATGAATTGATAGCAACAAAAGATAAAATACTTACAGCCTTTGGACGCATCGACGGCCTGGTAAATGGCGCCGGCGGCAATATGCCGCAGGGTGTATTGCTGCCGGACGAAGATATTTTTAAAATGAACCTCGAAGGGATGAAACAAGTAATGGACCTTAACCTCTGGGGCACCTTGTATCCAACCCAGGTATTTGGCGAAGCAATTGCCAAAACCGGCAAGGGGAGTATTGTGAATATTTCGTCCATGAACTCAAAAAGGGCCATTACGCGGGTTATAGGTTACAATATGGGCAAAGCGGCGGTTGATTGTTACAGCCAATGGTTTGCCGTTGAGTTGGCCAACCGTTATGGCGATACCATCCGGATGAATGCGCTGGCGCCCGGTTTTTTCCTTACGGAACAAAACCGTAAGCTCCTAACCAAACCCGAAGGCGGCTATACCGACCGCGGTGAAAAAGTGATCCGGAATACGCCATTTAAGCGTTTTGGCCACCCGGACGAATTGATCGGCGCCCTGGTGTGGCTGTTAAGCGACGCCTCGGCATTCGTAACCGGGTCGATGGTATGCGTAGATGGCGGCTTTTCGATTTTTGGAGGGGTATGATTTGCGCTCGATTGGTGAATGGTTGATTATGTGAGTTGTTGATTTTGAACCATCAAATATAATTGCGTCAAATGTTTGATATAAACAACATACGGTCTTTAAAACAACAGCGAACACAATCAACTTATTCAACTAAATCAACCAATAAACTAAATAAACATGGATCGCAGAAAATTCATTCAAACCACATCTGTCGCCGGGACCACCTTCCTGATGACACCACACTTAGGGAAAGCCGCAGGCTTCTTTAAAGGATCGCCGAATGATAAGGTGGTCATCAGCATGATGGGGACCCATAGCCGGGGGCTTTACCTGGCGCAAAATTTTTGCAAAATTCCCAATGTCGAGATCGCCTGGATATGCGACGTCGATTCGAAGGTTGTTGATAATACGATTGCCGACATAGGCACGCGTACCGGCAAAAACCCCCAGGGGATCGGCGACATCCGCAAACTGCTGGAAAAAAAGGACGTTGACGCGATTGTAATCGCTGCACCCGACCATTGGCATGCACCGGCAACCATTATGGCCTGCCAGGCCGGCAAACATGTGTACGTGGAAAAACCCTGCGCGCATAACCCGCGCGAAGGCGAGCTTGCCATAGAAGCGTCGAAAAAATATAACCGGCTGGTACAGATGGGCAGCCAGCGGCGTTCGTTCAGCAACTGCCAGTTGATGGTGAAAGAACTGCATGATGGCGTCATCGGCCGCACTTATTATGCCAAAGGCTGGTATGCCAATCACAGGGCCAGCATCGGCATCGGCAAGGTGGCGCCGGTACCATCAAACCTCGATTACGAGCTTTGGCAAGGCCCTGCCCCCAGGAGGCCGTACAAGGATAACCTGATCCACTACAACTGGCATTGGTTCTGGAACTGGGGCACCGGTGAGGCGCTGAACAACGGCACGCATGAGCTGGATGTGATCCGCTGGGGCCTGGGGGTAGATTTCCCAAGCAAAGTAGTTTCCACAGGCGGCCGTTTTGCTTTTAAGGACGACTGGCAAACACCCGACACACAAAACATCCTTTACAATTTCCCGAATGATACCGCAGCCGAATGGGAGGGAAGAAGCTGCAATGGTTACAACACCGAAGGCCTGGGCCGCGGCGTAATATTTTATGGTGATAAAGGCACGCTGTTTTATCAGGGTGGCAACGGTTATACCGTTTTTGACGGCGACAATAAATTTGTAAAAGAAATAAAAGACGATACCGTAGTTGATCCAACCAACAAAGTAAGCCCAACGGAAGCCTTAGATGGCGTCCACATGAAAAACTTTATCGATGCGGTGCGTGGCGTAGCACCCTTGAATGCGCCTATTGAGACAGGGTTTAAGTCGACCCTGCTGCCGCAGTTGGGTAATATATCGTACCGGGTAGACCGGGTGCTGCATATCGATACCAGCAACGGCCATATTATAAACGACCCTGAGGCGATGGCCCTTTGGCACAGGCAATATGAAAAAGGCTGGGAAGTGAAAGTATAGTCTTTTAACCCTCTTTACCGCCCCGCGGTAGAGAGGGTCAGCGAGCGAAGCAACGCTGGGGTGAGTCAACCCCGCAGGACATTAACGCCAATGCATATCAGTTTGCCTCAAATAATACGATTCTATTAATAAACCAACATCATGAATACGCTTTTCAAAACGATCATCGGTTCTTCATTACTGATAACTCCGGTTTTGTGCCTCGCCCAAAGCACCCCGTCCCTCTTCGACGGCAAAACCCTTAACGGTTGGAAACGCCTGGCTGGCACTGCCGAATATAGTGTTGAGGACGGCAATATTGTCGGAACAACCGTCCTAAACTCCGGCAACACCTTTTTAGTAACGAACAAGGAATATGGCGATTTTATCCTGGAAATGGACACTAAAATCGAAAGCCCGCTGAGCAATTCAGGTGTACAGGTACGGAGCCATTTCGACCCGAACGCCAATAAAGGCAAAGGAAAAGTTTACGGAAGGCAGTTTGAGATCGATCCATCCGACAGGAGATGGTCGGGTGGCGTGTATGACGAGGGCCGCCGGGATTGGATATACCCGCTTGATCTGAACGCAAAGGCCAAAGACGCATTTAAAGTGGGCGTTTACAACCACATCCGGATGGAATGCATCGGCAACGAGATGCGCACCTGGATCAACGGCATTGCGGTTGCCGATGTAGTGGATACCGTCGACACAAAAGGTTTTATCGGTTTGCAGGTACATGCCGTTACCAGCCAGGATCAGGCCGGGAAGAAAGTGTATTTTAAAAACCTCCGGATTCAAACCAAACATCTCAAATTTACTCCCTTCCCAAAGGACGTTTTTACCGTGAATTATACGTCGAACAAACTATCAGAACATGAAAAAGAAAGCGGATGGCGCTTATTGTATGACGGGCACACATCCAACGGCTGGCGTGGGGCAACGATGACCACCTTCCCGGCTAAAGGCTGGCTTTACGCCGATGGCACAATGCACTGCTTACCTTCCGAAGGGAAGGAAGAGTCAGGCGGCGGCGATATTGTAACAGATAGCCTGTATGGCGCTTTTGACCTCTCTTTTGAATTTAAAATCACACACGGCACCAACAGCGGGGTGAAGTATTTTGTAACGCTGTCCGAGGTCACCAAAGGATCAGCGATCGGCCTGGAATACCAGGTCCTTGACGACACCCTGCATCCCGATGCCAAGCTCGGCCGAAACGGTGATAGGACGCTTGCCTCTCTATACGACCTCATTCCCTCAAAAAAGCAAGCCCGTTTTGTGCACCCGATAGGCGCGTGGAATACCGGCCGCATCATCGTTTACCCCAACAATCACGTCGAGCATTACCTTAACGGCGTCAAAGTACTTGAATATGAACGCGGTTCAAAAGAATTCAAAGACCTGGTGGCGATCAGTAAGTACGTGATCTGGAAAAACTTCGGCGAAGCAAAAGAGGGGCATTTACTATTGCAGGATCATGGCAACGAGGTCTGGTTCAGAAGCATAAAGGTGAAGCGGTTAGTAGAGTAGCGTCGGAGATCAGCGCGTTGGGCGTTATCAATTACATTAAAAAGGACATAATTTTGTAATGTTTTGTTCAGGCGTGGAGGGATTATCTTGTTAGTTCATCGATTGCTCTTTAAAAAATTAAGTCAAATTGACCATAAAACAATGGAAGTATCAGCGTTGGAAAAGTATGGGATATCCTTTTATTCCGGAGAAACAAATGGGTACAAGTTCAATTCTTGCCGATTTTCCAATTTAAATTATGCAAGTCTTTCGTTTGTGTCTTATTTGGGTAGGACCGATTGTAACGGGTTAATTGGCGATCTCCAATGGAGTGTAAACAGCGGCGGTAACGCGGATGACCATTTTTCATCAGATAGCATAGAAGATAGGGTTATTGCTTATCAATATCCCGACGTTGTAATAGACGATGTTCTAACCATATCTATGACTGATTTGCTCCAAATCGTACAAGCATGGAAAGCCTTTATCGGTTAGCAAGCATACTTGAACGGCGCTTTTGAATTCGGTCTTGAGATATGGAGAGCGTTTAGTTGAGGCCGAGGCATCTTGTCAATGTTTCGCATCATCAGCTTTCTTCTGAAAGCTGTAATACAAATACCACAACGACGGCAAAATAAAAAGACTACCGACCAATAGCGCGACGCCGAGGTCGTGGATGGTCTTTGAGGTAGCGTGAAGGGTAAGCAGCGATAGATTTTCGCCGCCTTTGATCATGACAAAATTGGGATAATGCATATAGCCAACTGCCAGCAACACCATTGTAACCTGGAAGCCGGCGCTCAACCGGATGATCTTCTTTTTCCCTTTTGAGATCAGCATCCATTGAATTACCAGTGAGATCGAAGCGGCAATCACAGCCGACAGGCTTACCGGGTTACCGAATATCCAATAGGGAAGCGGAATATTTTCCATGCCGGCGGTTATAAAAACCAGCCCGCCAAAAACAACCGCTATAACGTTCATCTGCC
>JABDGE010000088.1 GCA_013286235.1 Bacteroidota bacterium | reverse complement strand
ATACAGGTGCCAAAGCAGCATGGTAGCAATGGTGCGGTATGGCCGCCAGGGCTCGGCAATTGCGATCAGGTCCTCTTTCGGCGTATTAGTCGGGAGATTTTTTAACCGCTTCAGTGCGTTCATGGCGGCGAGGTCGCCTGTGGGGAAAACATCGGCATGCTGCAGCACAAACATCAGGTAAACATCCGTTGTCCAGTGGCCTATGCCTTTCAACGCGGTTAGTTTGGCGCGGATGGCCTCGTCTTCCATGTCCTCCAGTTCCGCCAGGTTTAAGCGGCCGCTGGTTAATGCCTCCGCGAGGTGCCGCAGGTAAATCATTTTTTGCCGGCTTACGTAGCAAGCGCGCATTTCTTCGTCGTTCAGCATAAGCAGTGCCTCAGGCGTTAACCCGCCAAGCCGTTCCCGTAATTTGTTCAACGCCGCCAATGCAGATGCCAGCGAAACCTGCTGTTCCAGGATGATATGCACCAAAGTTTCAAACGTGTTTGGGCGAGACCAAAAGGGCGGGTAGCCGTGGGCGCTGATGATGGCGGCCAGATCAGGATCGATGGCAGCCAGTTCATCGCAGATAGCGTGGTAATTTGATTGGGTAAACTTATTGACCATAATTGTGTTTTAAACGTACTAATTTTTTTAGGATTTCGCATTTACTTTTCTGACTTTTACTTTATGAACAACCTGCCCCCATTGGCCGAGCGCATGCGCCCCAAAAACCTGGACGATTACGTGGGTCAGAAGCATTTGGTGGGTAAAGGCGCCGTGTTGCGTAAAGCGATCGAATCCGGCAACCTGCCGTCCATGATATTTTGGGGCCCGCCGGGTGTAGGTAAAACCACGCTGGCGTATATCATCTCGCAAACATTAGACAGGCCCTTTTTCTCACTTAGCGCCATCAATTCCGGTGTAAAGGATGTGCGTGAGGTGATCGAAAAAGCATCGCTGTTGAAAGCCGGCGGCCAAACTTTGCCGGTTTTATTTATCGACGAAATTCACCGTTTCTCCAAATCGCAGCAGGATTCTCTGCTGGGGGCTGTAGAAAGGGGTATTGTTACCCTTATCGGCGCTACTACTGAAAATCCGTCCTTCGAGGTGATCTCGGCTTTGCTGTCGCGATGCCAGGTTTACATCCTGCAACCGTTGTTGGAAGACGACTTGCTGAGCCTGCTTGATACCGCCATGAAACACGACGAGTTTTTACGCTCCAAAAACATCAGAATCAAAGAAACGGAAGCTTTGCTTCGGCTGTCCGGCGGGGATGCGCGTAAGCTCCTCAATATTTTTGAATTGCTGGTGAACTCATTTGGCGGTAAAAAAGTGATTATCACCAACGATGCCGTGCTCGAACATGTGCAGCAAAACATGGCGCTTTACGATAAAACCGGCGAGCAGCATTACGACATCATCTCAGCTTTCATCAAATCCATGCGCGGCAGCGATCCTAACGGCGCGATTTATTGGCTGGCCCGGATGATCTCCGGCGGTGAGGATCCCTTGTTTATTGCCCGGCGGATGCTCATCCTTGCATCAGAAGATATAGGCAATGCCAATCCGAATGCCTTACTGCTGGCGCAAAGCTGTTTCCAGGCGGTGAATGTGATCGGTATGCCGGAGTCGCAACTGATCCTTTCGCAAACGGCTATCTATTTGGCGACATCAGCCAAAAGCAATTCCGCCACAACCGCCATCGGTACGGCGATGAGTTTGGTGCAGCAAACCGGCGATTTGCCCGTGCCCCTGCACCTGCGAAATGCGCCTACCAAACTGATGAAAAACCTGGGCTATGGCAAAGACTACAAATATGCCCACAGCTACGAGGGTAACTTCACCGACCTTGACTTTTTACCGGATGCGATAAAAGGCACGAAAATCTACGATCCCGGTAACAATGCCCGCGAAAATGAGTCAAAAGAAAAACTAAGGAAGCTTTGGGGAGATAGGTATAAGTATTAAGCTCACGCCCCCCCACCTCCGCCAGCTGGCGGAGGAGGAAGAAGGTCTTAACACTTGTGGAAGACAAGTATCCCAAAATCACCATAATTTTACTATCATTACCTCCTTTACAAATCATAAATGACAACAACCTTCCTCAATCATGAATTAAAGGCATTCTGGCGGTCAAAAAACACGGGTAAAAGTATTGCCATTCGTGTAATAATGGGCGTTTTGATCCTGTACCTGCTTATTAACATGCTGGTACTAGGATTCTTTTTAAATGAGATTTTAAAAAAAGTCTTTCCACATGATGATGTGGTGGTGTCATTTTGCGGTATTATCCTATTATACTTCCTGGTTGACCTGTTTATGCGCCTGCAGTTGCAGGAATTGCCAACCCTTCGGGTGCAGCCTTATTTGCAGTTGCCGGTAAAGCGAAATTCGTTGGTGCGCTACTTGGCCCTTACGGCTTTATTTTCGGTGTTTAACCTGTGGCCGTTCATTCTTTTTGTCCCATTCATTGTCAGGATCATCGCTTCGGATTCCGGGTCGCTGGCGGCATTAGCATTTATCGTTTCGCTTGCCGGGCTCACCATATTCAATAATTACTTTGCACTGTATCTGAAGCGAAAATCAAACCTGAATGGCTGGATATTTTTGATAGCAGCCGCCCTGATCATAATAGCAGGCCTGGGTGATTTTTACTGGCATTTTTATTCCATTCGTAAAATATCGTATTTGTTTTTTGGCCACCTTATCGGCCACCCCGTGCTGGCGCTAATACCTGTGGGGCTTGGGGTGATCATGTACTACCTTAATTTCGCCTATCTCAAGCAAAATCTTTACCTCGAGGAACTCGGTTCGCGCAAAGCGGCCAAATACAAAAGCAGTACGGAATACCCTTTATTGAGCCGTTTTGGCAGCGTAGGCGACCTTGCCGCAAACGAGATCAAGCTGATATTACGCAATAAGCGCTCACGGTCGGCACTCATCATGGGCCTGTTTTTTATGTTCTACGGGCTGATCTTTTACACCAACCATATTTATGGCGAAGGCTGGAAAGTGTTTGTGGGTATGTTTATGACAGGCATTTTTATCATCAATTACGGGCAATTTATGTTTAGCTGGCAGGCGTCGCATTTTGACGGTTTGCTGGTGAATAAGATAAACTTTACTGATTTTTTGAAAGCGAAATACCTGCTGTTTACCATTGTCTCCACCGGGTTTTTCCTTTTGACTACACCCTACGTTTACTTTGGCTGGCGCGTTTTACTGATCCATTTTGTGATGTTTTTGTGGAACATAGGCGTTAATACTACGATGGTGTTGTTTTTTGCCAACCGGAACTACAAGCGGATCGACCTGTCAAAAGGGGCGGCATTTAACTGGGAAGGGGTGAGTGGAAATCAATGGATATTGTCATTACCGCTGCTGGTAACGCCTTATATAATTTACGGCCCATTTGCTCTTTTGGGACATGCTGACGCCGGCATTGCAATACTAGGGATAACCGGAGCTGTTTTTATACTCACCCGCGGCTTTTGGATAAAGCAACTGGAAGCCGATTTTTATACCAAACGATACAAAATAGCTGAAGGTTTCAGGAATAAATAACATGATAGAAATAAAAGACCTAAAAAAGATATACAGCGGAGTTACCGTTGTAAACGTCCCGCACCTTGAAATCAGGAAAGGGGAAAGCGTTGGCCTTGTGGGCAATAACGGCGCCGGCAAAACCACTTTGTTCCGAACCATACTCGACCTGATCAGGCCGGAGAGCGGGGAAGTGCTGTTAAACGGCGAAAACGTAGCCGGACATGAGAATTGGAAGAACTATACCGCGTCCTACCTGGATGAAGGCTTTTTGATCGACTATTTGACGCCCGAGGAATATTTTTACTTTATCGGCGGCTTGCACCAATTGAGCCGTGCCCACGTGGATGATTATTTATCGGGAATGGCGGACTTTTTTAATGGCGAGATTTTGAAAAAGGGTAAGTATATCCGCGATCTATCCAAAGGAAACCAATGTAAAGTGGGCGTGGTATCGTGCTTGCTGCAAAACCCCGAACTATTAATGCTAGATGAGCCCTTTGCGAATATCGACCCCAGTACCCAGTTCCGCTTAAAAAGCCTGCTGAAGGACCTGAATAAGAGTAAAGGCGTCACCACGTTGATCTCCAGCCACGACCTCAACCACATTACCGATGTATGCGACCGCATCCTGCTGATGGAAAAAGGCAAGATCATCAAAGACATCGCCACCAACTCATCTACCCTGAACGAACTGGAAGAATATTTTGGTGTGGGCCAGATCATCGGAACGCCAGCGGTGAAAGTCGACGAAGAAGAAAATCATTAGTGGAAAGCCTAAAGTCTTAAGTCAAAAGTCTGAAGTCAATTTTCCTCCGTTTTTTGTCGCTAAGACAGAACGTAATACTTGATTGATAGAGCACGGGAATGAATTTTTAAGGCCGGCGAACATTCTAAAAGCCTGTTCCCCCTATATTTGCGCATGTATTTGATCAGGGAAGCCACGCCGGATGATACGGAGATCATCCGCACAATAGCCGAAAAAACATGGTGGGCGGCATATTCGCCCATTTTGGAAAAGGAGCAGATCGCGTTTATGCTGGATGAGATCTATTCTACCCGGAAGGTAGCATCGCAGCTAAGTCATAATACACAAACCTACCTTTTGTTAGTTGAACCGGCTACCGGCCCGGGCGGAAAAGATAAACCGGTTGCCTTTGCCGCTTACTCGCCCCGCGAGGAAGATCCCGAAATTTACAAACTCCATAAACTGTATTGTCTGCCAGAAACACAAGGGAAAGGCTATGGTAAAATACTGATCAACGCGGTGATCCAAAAAACCCTTGAAGCCGGAAAACACCTATTAGACCTGAATGTGAACCGCTACAATAAAGCCAAAAGTTTTTATGAAAAGATGGGCTTTGCGGTGGTGTATGAAGAGGATATTCCAATTGGCCCGTATTGGATGAACGACTTTGTGATGCGGAAGGAATTGTGAAAAAACGAGGATGACGAGATACTGCTCGCAATTCAACGGTCGCAATATCCTATGTCAATCCTTGTTGTGTTAATAGATGACAACCTAAAAAACTTTGTCATTTCGATCGTAGGGAGAACTATCTCTTGAGCGAAGCGAAAAAACTTATACGCCATACCAGCGGCTGTGCAGACGGTATTGTCAGATGCATAATATTTCTCCCTCGTACCTCAGTCGAAATGACAAAATTTTTTATCGATCGGAAACTTGTTCAGCATCCCTCGGGACTTTACTTCACTCATCCCCGTCAATGTATCACCACCAACCGGTAGTAAAGAGCTTTTTAGCCTTTTGTAACCAACGACATCTTTTTCATCACCTTCCTGCCTGCCCGGATCATAAAAATCCCATAACAAGTTGTTGCAACCCCGATGCCGGCGCCCACAAAGGCGGTCACATAATTTACCGGCATGATATGGCGAAGTGTAAACCAAAAGCCGCATAATGCAATTAGGGTCGACCAAGTCGCCAGGTAATAATCGAGCGTTCGTTTAAAAACCTTTGCCAGCGGGAAAAAATGCAAACCAACAACGAGTGCCAGCGTTGGGATAACCAAATCCGGATAACCGAGGTTGACGACGATGTTTATCCCGATAAAAATGCCCAGACCCTCCGCGCCGAAGATAATACCGAACCATTTGCCCGTTCTTTTTCCTTCAGCGATATCGGTTTCCGACGTAAGCTTTGGAAAGTATTTAGCTTTCTTAAACAAGTTCACCGCGTTAATGACGAACCAAACACTGAAAAGCGGGAAGATCAGCGGCGCAAACCAATACGGTGTGCCATTCAGGCCGCCAAAGCAGATGCCTGCCCAAATAAGCGTGAAGAACGCCATCATGCACAGGCCGGTAGCAATGCCTTTAACGGCGGCAGCCGGTACGATGTGGGTTTCAGTGTCCATTATAATTTTTCCTTTTCAACCCTTTTTGGCGTGTCTTTTCCGGAAACGATCGTTCTGGAGCTTAAGGCAATCGCGCGGATTGTTGAGGTAATATTCGCCATATCCAATGTGCTGATCTCGTCCTTCACTGTGTGATAATATTTGTCAACGTCGATCTGGTCTGTTGAAATGGTATGCGCCGGAACGCCCACTTTTGCCAGCGAAGCGTTATCGCTCCGGTAAAACAGGTTCTGATCGGGGTATGGATCAGGATAAAATTTAAAGGTGGTTCCCGCTAAATTTTTTTGGAGTATCGGCCCGAAATCAGAGCGCTCAAAACCGGTAATGAACGCCGAATTCTCGCCGAATTTCGACGCCTTCCCGATCATCTCGATATTAAACATGGCAACCACTTTATCCGGGTCGACCGTTGTTGCGAAATGCTGGGAGCCGAATTCGCCTATCTCTTCTGCCGTGAACGCCACGAATACCAGCGTACGGGCATTGTTGTTCAACTTTTTAAAATACCGCGCCAGCTCTATTACGGCTGTAGTTCCGGAAGCGTCGTCATCTGCGCCGTTGGCTATGCTGTCGCCCTGCACGGCTTTAAGAATACCCAGGTGATCGTAATGGCCCGAGAAGATCACATATTCATTTGGCCGGGTTTTGCCAGGGATGATACCCGCAACGTTAAAAAGCGGCAACTCTTCTTTTTTTGCGGTATAAGAAACCTGGAACGACTTGAGATCATTATGGTTGCCCAGCACGAATACGACCGCCGAGGTGTCGTCCCCTTTGGGTACGATGGTTCCCTTTTGGGTCATGTCCCTAAGCCGGTTAAACGACGCGGTGAACTCCGGATCCACAAATACGACCATCTTTTTCCCGCTACGCGAAAGGTTTCTGAATTCGGTTCCGAAGTTTTTTCCCGCCCCGATACTCTCCAACGCAACTTCTTTGTTATTCGACCACTCCAGCGACGATAGCTTTGTCCTGGCGAAAACACTGTCTTCCGGGATCAGCTTGCCATTTATCTGCACCAGTGTTTTTAGTGGCGACATACGGGTAAGCTTAAAGTTCTGACGAAAGCCCTCATCGCCCGGCAGCGGCATTAAACCGATCTGTTTGTACTCGCTTTCGATAAAACGGGCAGCGCGCTCAATATCGGGTGTAAAGGTTGCGCGGCCCCGCATGGCATCGGAGGCCAATGTGCCGATGATCCGGGTTACGTCGCTTTGCAGGATGAGTTTATTCACGTCCTGCGCGAAGCAGGCAACTGTGCTCCCCATAAAGCAAAGCGTTAACAGCGTCTTTTTCATTTTTACTTCACTTTTGACGACAGCCATTTGTTCCGGAAGTCCTGTTGTTCGGTGGTCAGCGTTTGGCCGGCCTTTTCGTAAGTGACAATTTCCAGGTAAGGGTTTTCCGCGAGCGTAATAGTGGTTTGATGTGCGCCGGTCCGGTTTTTATAATCGACCACCAGCCTATCACCTACATTTTTTGAAGCGACGATGTCTTCAAAAGCCTGCTCGTCTTTCAATTCTTTGCCATCGGCCTTCAGGATCACATCACCTGCATCCAGGCCGGCATTATATACCGGCGTTCCGACGAGCGTGCTGGTCAGGATCGGAAGACCTTCAGTTCCGCTTGCACGAGCCTGCCCCGAACGACCCCTGCGGCTGGCGCCTGTTAATGGGCCAGCCCAGGCTTTGCCGGGCTGCGCCTTGCGGAGAATAAGCCCTGCCTTAGCCAGAAGTGTTTGGTAATCGTTCTTTTCTATCCCGTAAATGTATTTGTTAAAAAATTCTGCCGCGAATTTGGCATTGCCGGTGGTTTTTGCCAGGTCGGCCTGCAAATCGGGGATGGTATAGGGTTTCATTACCTTTCCACGATCCAGCCAAACGGTGCGCATATAGTCATCGAGTGTGAGGTTAAACTCACTTCGCAGCCGCAGATCGAGGGCCAGGGCCGTTGCCCCGCCATAAGTATAATAACTTGTAAAAATATTGTTTTCGTTAGTTGGGTCGTTAAAAACGCCCGCGTCGGCATAAACCGCGAACCGGCTCATTTGTGTCTCGGGGTATTTTGCAGCGCCTGGCGTATTCAGCACGCTGTTCACAAGCCCCGCCAGGGTGCGGGTGTACTCCTCCGGCGTGTGAAAGCCCGAACGCACCAGCAGCAGTTCGCCGTAGTATTGGGTAAAACCCTCGGCAAACCAAAGCTCACTGCTCATGTCGGCGTGCGAAAAGTTAAAAGGCTCGAGGGATTTCGGCCGGATGCGCTTTACGTTCCAGCTGTGGAAATATTCATGCGAAAAGGTGCTGAGCAAACGCACCTCGTTTCCTTCCACCTTGTCAATAGGCTGTACGATGCAGGTAGAATTGCGGTGCTCCATGCCATCGCCGGAAACGGTTGGGTAAACGTCATCCAAAAAGGTGTACTGGCCGAAGTCGTAAGTTGGCAATTCACCGTACACCGCTTTTTCCTCAAGCACCATTTTCGCTACCATCTTGCCGAAGTTGTCGATGACAGCCTGAGGGTCGTCGGAATGAACTGTTAAGTTGATCTTTTCGGTTTTGCCGTCGGTGTTCACCACGTCCCAACTGGATTCCTTGAAATTTGAAAGCTCGGTGGGGCTATCCATCATGTACTGAAGGTTCGGGGCACTATATACATTGTCGCCATCGTGCTTTAATTGCGTGGCAACCTTCCAGCCATATTTGTCAAGGTCGTTAAACTCAAATTTTACGGGCCGTTGCTCTAACCCGGGCACCCACATAAAAGTTGCCGGCATATTTAAATGCGCGTGGCTTAGGTCAATACTGGTATAAGTGCCGTCTGTCAGGTTTCCGTAAAGGGTATAAGTTATCCGCACGGCCGTTCCATGATCATCGCCAACTTCGTAAACATCGCCTTCGACCTGTTTAAGCGTAACCGGCGTGCCGTCGACGTTGGCTGCAGTAACATTGTAAACGTTTTTGCCGAATTCATGTGTGGCATAGCGGCCCGCAGATGAGCGGCTCATGCAAACACGGAACTCACGCGAGGACGGAGGATCTGTTATCGTCATTACGATCTGTGCTTCGTGGTGGACAGCATTGGGGAAGGATATGTCATAAAAAATGGCTTTTTCTTTTACGTCCTGCGAAAAGCAGGCCGCGGCCAAAGAGCAGGCAATAATGCTGAATAGAACTTTTTTCATGGAGTGTATTGGATACTAAATTAAGGGCTCAAATTACCATTAAAATGGCAAAAGTTTGAGCCCAAAACGATTTTTGATAAGGCGGGCGCTAAATTTTTACAATGGGGTCGTTGCATATTGGCAGGAAGAAAGGAAAAAGTTAACCACAAAGGCTGCGTAGAATTACCCTCGCAGGGTTTTTGGTAACAGATTAACTTATAATACCCTTCACCACGTTGCCGGCCACATCCGTTAGGCGGTAACGGCGACCCTGACTTTTAAAGGTGAGTTTTTTATGGTCGATGCCGAGCTGGTTGAGCACTGTGGCATGAAAATCATGCACATGAACCGGGTCTTTTACGATGTTGTAGCCAAACTCGTCCGATTCGCCATAAACGATGCCCGGCTTAATGCCGCCCCCTGCCATCCACAGGCTAAAGCAGCGCGGGTGATGATCGCGGCCATAGTTCGCTTTTTCCAGCTTGCCCTGGCTGTAGTTTGTGCGCCCGAATTCGCCGCCCCAAATAACCAGCGTCTCGTCGAGCAGGCCCCGTTGTTTCAAATCGGTTACCAAAGCGGCCGAGGCTTGATCCACATCCCTGGCTTGTCCTGCTATTTCCTGGGGGAGGTTGCTGTGCTGGTCCCAGCCCTGGTGATAAAGCTGCATAAACCGCACCCCGTTTTCGGATAGTTTGCGGGCCAGCAGGCAATTAGCGGCATAAGTGCCGGGCACCAGGCAATCGGGCCCATACATTTTCACAATATCATCCGATTCTTTGGAAACGTCCATAATTTCGGGCATTGCGGTTTGCATGCGGTAAGCCATCTCGTACTGCTGTATCTTGGTCGTTATTTCCGGGTCGCCGAATTCTTTATAGGAGATATCGTTCAGTTCGGCGAGCTTATCCAGCATTTTTCGCCTGTCGCGCCTGTCAATCCCATCCTGGTTGTTGAGGTATAAAACGGGGCTTTCGCCGCTGCTGAATTGCACACCCTGGTGTACGGAATCCAGGAACCCATTGCTCCACAGCTTGGAGTAAACACCCTGGCCGTTGCCCTTCCCTTTGGAAAGCAAAACACAAAAGGCGGGCAGGTTTTTATTTTCGCTACCGAGACCATAGCTTACCCATGAGCCCATACTCGGCCGGTTGCCCTGCTGCGCCCCGGTTTGAAAAAAGGTGAGGGCCGGATCGTGGTTGATCGCCTCGGTGTACATAGAACGGACGATGCAAATGTCATCCACGATCTTAGCTGTGTACGGAAACAGGTCGCTTATCCATGCCTGGGAGTTGCCGTATTGCTTAAAATCGTAAAAGGAACCTACAAGGGGAAATGATTTCTGCTGGGCAGTCATCCCGGTTAGTATCTGGCTGCCCCTTACGGATTGCGGCAACTCCTGCCCCATCATTTCGCGGAGCTTTGGCTTATAGTCGAATGATTCTAATTGTGAGGGCGCGCCGTCCTGGAAAAGATAGATCACCCTCTTTGCTTTTGGGGCGAAGTTGGGTAGGCCGGGAATGAAGTCGCTGTCGCTATCGGAGCCTAATCCACTGAACAGGCCGGGGATCAGCAACGATCCCAAAGCAGCGCCGCCAATGCCAAGACTGAGCTTCGATAAAAACTTTCGCCTGTTAATATTTAGCCTGTGTTCTAAAGTTTCATTTTCCATCGCATCAGGATTTTGTAATAGCCTCCTCCAGGTTATAAATAAGGTCAACGGTTTTCATCATTGCGACCAATGTCACTTTGTCCAGCTGAGCCGGTATCGGGTATTCACCCACATTCAGCACTTTTGCTGCCGTTTTGGGGTCCATTGATGTCAATTCGGTGGAATAATAATTACTTAAAATGGACTGCTCCTGCTGCGTGGGCTTGCGGCAAACGATCAGCCGGAAGGCTTTATAAATTTTATCGCTGGCTTTGCTGTTTTCCTGCAAAAGCTTAGCCGCCAAAACCCTGGCAGCTTCCAGTACGGTCGGATCATTTTCCATCAGTAAAGCCTGCAGCGGCGTGTTGGTTTTCAGCCGCCGCACCTCGCATTGATCACGGTTACTGGCATCAAAAATGGCCATTTCAACTGGTGGGACTGTTCTTTTGATAAGCGTGTACATGCCGCGGCGGTACAAGTTTGGCCCATGCACCTGTTTGTAACTTGCCAGCTGGCCACGACCGGAGGTGGCAGCTTCCCAAAGTCCCGGCGGCTGATAGGGGTTTACGCTCGGCCCGCCAATGGTGCGGGTTAACAGGCCGCTGCTGGCCAATACCATATCCCTGATCAATTCAGCAGGCAAGCGATTGCGGGGGCCGCGCGTCAGGTATATATTGTCGGGATCCGTCCGTAGTGCTGCAGCGGAGATCACGGCCGATTGCTGATAGGTGGCCGACATTACCATTTGTTTTACCAGCCGTTTGATGTTCCAGCCATGATCCATGAAATCAACTGCAAGCCAATCGAGCAGCTCGGGGTGCGAAGGCAGGTTTCCCTGCCTGCCAAAGTCCTCGGAAGTTTTTACGATGCCCCGGCCAAATATCTCCTGCCATATTTGGTTAACAAACACACGGGCGGTTAATGGGTTTTTTCGGTTGAAAAGCCATTCAGCAAGCCCGAGCCTGTTTTTAGGATAGCTGTCGTCAAAGGGCAAAATAGCTTTTGGGGTGCCCGCGAAGACTTCGTCGCCATGGATATCGTAGTTGCCGCGTTTCAGAATATAGGTTTTGCGATACGCATCGCTGTCGCCCATTACGGATACGATGAGCTTATTGGTGTCCTGTTTGTTCACGAACTTAAGGATACCCTTTACATCCTCATTGGTCACCTGCATTAGCGGCCTTTTTGCATAGGTTTCGGGGCCGCCCACTACGGATTGTATGCCGGGTTCCTTCACCTGGTTAAAAAAGGCAAAGAGCTGGTAATATTCTTTTTGAGAAAAGGGGTCGTATTTATGGTCGTGGCAGTGCGCACATTCAATGGTAACACCCAACAATGCTTTGCCAAAGGTATTGGTGCGGTCGGTGACGTAGGCTACCCGGTATTCTTCATTGATAACACCGCCCTCTTCGGTGATCTTATGGTTTCTGTTAAAGCCAGTGGCCAGTAATTGCTCCTTCGTGGCATTGGGTATCTGGTCGCCGGCTAATTGCCAGGTGATAAATTTATCGTAAGGCAAATTTTCGTTAAAAGCATGTATCACCCAATCGCGCCAGGGCCACTGGCTGCGATAGTTGTCGTCCTGGTATCCATGCGAATCGGCATACCGGGAAACGTCCAGCCAGTGCAAGGTCATCTTCTCGCCGTAAGCGGGGCTGCTTATCAGCTCATCCACCATTTTTTCATAGGCGTTGGGGCTTTTATCGGCTAAAAACCTGTCCATCATGTCGAGGGTAGGAGGCAGGCCGGTAAGATCGAATGAAAGCCGTTTCAGCAGGCGTTCCTTGTCGGCTTCGGGGTTATGCGTAAGCCCGTATTGCTCCTGTTTGGCCAGGATGAAATTGTCTATTGGGTTCCTGGGCCAGCTTTTGTCTTTTACCTCCGGCACCGGGGACGATTTCGGCGGGACAAAAGCCCAATGTTTTTCAAATTTGGCGCCCTGTTTTATCCATTTTCTGATGAGGTCGACTTCGTGCGGCGTGAGCCTTTTGAGATTCGAATTGGCCGGGGGCATCATTTCGGATGTGTCGCCGGTGGATATCCTCCTGAACAACTCCGACATTGCCGGGCTTCCAGGCACGAGCACATGGGCATTCGGGTCGTCTTTTAGGGCTTTGAAAGCGCTCGCCGGATCATCAAGTCTTAACCCGGCCTGCCGTTTACTGGCATCGGGCCCGTGACATTTGTAGCATTTATCAGAAAGAATGGGGCGGATATTAAAGTTATAGCTCACTACATCGGGCATTTGCTCGTCTATGTTTACGGGTGAGCGATTGCATGTATAAAAAAAAGCCAAAACACCACCTGCGCACACGATCCCGAACAGGTATAAATACCGCCGCATAAGATAAATTAAAATGAGGGTTACCAGTCTATAACAACGTTAAAATTAAACAAATTAATTAAAAGTTTTATGTATAACCGAATTTTTGCGAGTTAACAAGATTATTTAGATATTTGAGTTTAAGCCTTATGGAAAACGAAACACCCGACCTTCCGTTGAGCGACGATCCGGAAGAAAATCTCCGAATGGAAAATGAATTGATGAAGCTGAAACTGCAAGCCGAATCAGGCGCAACTTCATTCACATCTCCAGACCTCGATCCCGGAATGGAAAATGAATTCCTTAAAAATGTAATGGCATTCGAGCAAAATTTTGCCAGCAGACAAATGGTGCTGGTATTTGATTTGTTGGGCAAGCCCCAATTCGTACGGGCAGATGAGTTAACAGACGAGGCACTTGAAATAGAACTAGAGAAATTAGATGCGCTGTTAGATGAAAAAAGCATCAATGTGTACTTCGGCGATGAGGTCGATAACCGCACAAAATATCAATTTATAACCGAAGAATTATTTGACCACGAAACCACCTTCCTACCGGTACCCGGAATGATGACTTGTTTTGATTACGAGGAATTTCATCCCAACCACAAAAAGGATATTGAAAATCGCGCCAAAGAATTTATAACTGAATGGTTTGAACGCAGTTTGAATGAGCGCAGCTGGGAGTTGGCCAGCCACTTTATTTTACCCGACCGGACCATATTGAGCAAAGCCGATGTTGTGGCGAAAATCAAGCTGGTATTTGACGCCTATGTTGCGTTCAATGACGGTGATTACAAAATTATCGATATCGGTTTTCAGCTGGACGGGGATTCAGGAATTGGTCATGCTGAAGGAGCCGTTAAATATGATGCCGTTTTAGAGAACGGGGAAACCATTCGTAAAGTCGGCCCATTTAAGTTGTATATGTCAAACGAAGGCGGTTGGTGGAATATTTTTCACATCGTGTTCCCTGGGTTTAGCTATTTTTAGAACAGAGGTAAAACCGCATCATTGACCGGCTCCAATGATCATACGCCGTAAATTGTCCGCTATTCGAACTATCGGTAAATTTGCTTTAATTGGTTAAATTTGATCGATGGTAAATATTGCCGCTACAGAACTACTCGTCATTTACCCACTTTGTGAATATGCCGTTACCGTTGAGTTTGGCAATTCAATCGATGAAGGCATCCTTCGGTGCGTTACCGGTTTCAATAGGCAATTGTTGCAAAAACCATTTCCGGGCCTGTATCAAACCGTCTCTGCCTATGCTTCACTAACTGTTTTTTTTGATCCTGTGATCGTTATCGGCCAGGGCTCCTTGCCGGGACTTGGGTGTTTCGACAAAGTTTGCAACTATCTCCGCATGTTAAACACCGAAAATGAAATGCCACCGGTTGATGCAGCGGCAGAAGTAATTAGCATCCCTGTATGTTATGGATTGGAGTACGGACCGGATATAACCGAACTCGCCGAAACAAAAAAATTGCCTGTTGTTGAAATAATAACGCTGCATTCCGAAGCTACTTACACTGTTTTTATGATCGGCTTCGTTCCCGGGTTTGCATATCTCGGCGGCTTAAACCCGCTGTTAGAATCCCCAAGAAAGGCCACACCGCGAGCCATTGTCCCTGCGGGGTCAGTGGGCATTGCGGGTGCGCAAACCGGAATTTATCCACTGATAACCCCGGGTGGCTGGCAGCTTATCGGGCGGACACCAGTTAAGCTATTTGATGCAAACCGGAGCCAACCGTCGTTGTTGAAAGCGGGGGATACAGTAAAGTTTGAGCCGATATCTGCCGAAGAGTTTAAAAATTATAGCGCCTGATGAAGATCCGAATCCTAAAGCCGGGCTTGTTGAGCACCGTACAGGATATGGGTCGAAAGAACTACCTCTCGGATGCGGTACCATTTTCAGGCGTGATGGACCAGTTATCAGCACAAATAGCCAATATAGCAGTCGGGAACGACCCGGGTTGTGCGGTGAGTGAATTTACGCAAAGCGGCGCCTCGTTTAAAGTTGAGGAGGATATAGTGCTTGCCTGGTCGGGCGAGGGGGCTTATCTAAGCTCGGGCGGGCGGCACTTGCCGTCGGGCAGGCCGGTTTTCGTCCCGGCAGGTGCAGAGATTTACCTGGAGCATAACCCGGATGGGTTCCGGTCATACGTGGCGGTCGCCGGCGGCTGGGATGCGCCCGAAGTGCTTGGCAGCAGGAGCACCTATATTCCGGCAGGAATCGGCGGGATAAATGGGCGCGCACTGCTTGAGGACGATGAATTAAACAGTTCGCCCGCATTATCGCCCCTAAGCCGGCAGATAGTGGAAAGTTTAGCAGGAGAGGGAATAAATTATCCCAACTGGCAAATTGCAGTCGGCGCATTCTTACCGGTTGACCGGTGCACCATCCGCGTGATACCGGGGAAGGAGTTTGATTGGTTTGACGATGCATCAAAGCAGCACATTTTCACCGGGAAAATTGCCGTTGCAAATAACAGCAGCCGTATGGGCTACAGGCTGCAGGGTGCGAAGATGAGCAGGGTAAGGTGGGACGAGATGCTTTCTACGGCCGTGGTTCCGGGAACGGTACAGGTAGCGGGTGACGGTGAGCTAATCCTGTTAATGGCCGATGCACAGACGACCGGGGGGTATCCCCGAATAGCGCAAGTCGCCTCCGTAGATATGCCCCTGTGCGCCCAATTAAAGCCAGGCGACGAGCTAAGCTTCTGCCGGATCAGCCTGAAAGACGCAGAAAGGCTGTATTTAAAACAGGTTGCTGATTTGGACAAGGCCCGTACCGGCGTGAAGCAGAAATATAGCTAACTTTATAGAAAGGTGAGTGGTGAGTTGTCAGTGGGCGGTAGGCAGTGTGCGGTGTGGTGCGTGAATATATATAACACGGCCTATCAAATGACTTATATGATCCGTTTAAAATTAAATAATAGAACTTAACAAAAACGATGGCGGTTATTGATCTGAATTGTGATATGGGTGAGGCTTTTGGGAATTACCCGATGCCCAACGACCTATTGTTGCTTGACTATATTTCGTCGGCGAGTATTGCCTGCGGTTTTCATGCGGGTGATCCCGCCGTTATGGAAATGACAGTTAAAGCGGCTATCAAAAAGGATGTCGCCATCGGCGCGCATCCCGGCTTACCCGACCTGCAGGGTTTTGGCCGTCGCGAAATGCAAATTACGCCGAAAGAAGCCTACCAAATGGTTCTTTACCAGGTTGGGGCTTTACATGCTTTTGTGAAGGCAACTGGCGGCAAATTGAACCATGTGAAAGCCCACGGCGCCTTGTACAACATGGCCGGCCGGAACGCCGCTCTCGCGGAAGCAATAGTCAATGCCGTGCATGACTTTGACCCCGGACTTATCCTGTTCGCGCTTGCCAACAGCGAAATGGTTGTTGCCGCAAAAAAGATGGGATTAGCATACGCCTCGGAAGTTTTTGCGGACCGGACTTACCAGGACGACGGCTCGCTCACACCTCGTTCTGATGCGAATGCCCTTATCTCTGACGAAAAACAATCCCTTGATCAGGCTTTGATGATGGTAAACAAGCAGCAGGTGATCTCATCCAACAAGAAGGTGATCAGATTGAAAGCGGATACGCTTTGTTTACATGGCGACGGTACGCATGCGGTGGAGTTTGCC
>JABDGE010000087.1 GCA_013286235.1 Bacteroidota bacterium | reverse complement strand
GATCACAAATATGCCAAGGAGTTTCAAAAAATATCCTTTCGTCAATCTAAAACTCTGCACAATGGACTCTACGGGCCCCGATTTATCGTCGACTATAAAGGTGATGAAAAACATTATCCGCAAAGTAAAATATATCCCCATTTCCAAAGAAAGCATGCCGGAGCATATAAAAGCTGCGCGCAATGCCCTGCTAAGCTATGTTTATGAAACAGGCAACACGGATTTTGTGGACGGAAAAATGATCTTTCTGCAGGGCAGCCCGGTGCTCGACAGCAAGGCAGGTATAGCCACCGGGCGTTTATCGGGCATTGTGGCCCACCACGTACCGGGTTATCTTCAAAAAAACAGGCTGCCCAGCTACGAAACCAACTGCATAGAGGATTGGGAGCAAAAAGTGGACGCCATTGTCGAAGAAACTAAAAACGAGGATATGCGACTGATATCGGGGATTCCGCCCTGGTGCCAGATGTATTTTGACAGGCTTTCGGCGGTTTGCGGGGGTAAAAAGATCAAAGACATCTTTCCCAACTTTAAGCTGTACGTTCATGGCGGCGTGAACTATGAACCTTACCGGGCACGACTCGAAGAAACCATCGGCTTCGCTATTGATACCATCGAAACTTATCCTGCATCAGAAGGGTTTATAGCTTTCCAGGATTCCCAAAAGGAAAAAGGGCTGTTGTTGATGGTGGATTCGGGTATATTTTATGAGTTCATCCCGGCCGGCGATTTTTTTAATGAGGAACCGACCCGCATTAGCCTGAAAGATGTGCAACTGGGAGAACAATATGCATTGGTACTAAATACCAGCGCAGGCCTGTGGGGTTATAGCCTTGGGGATACGGTGAATTTTATTTCGAAAGATCCCTACAAAATTGTGGTGACCGGTCGCATAAAGCACTATATTTCTGCATTTGGCGAGCATGTTATTGGGGAAGAAGTGGAACAGTGCCTGATGAGCGTTGCACATGAAGAGGGGGTTGACGTAATTGAGTTTACCGTAGCGCCGCAAGTTAACCCGCCAAAAGGAGGGTTGCCCTACCATGAATGGTTTATTGAATTTGGCCGTGAGCCGAAAGATATGAATACCTTTGCGGCAAAGGTTGATGAGGCGCTCCGGAAAAAGAATATTTACTATTTCGATTTAATAGACGGTAACATTTTGCAGCCATTGGTCATCCAAAGCCTGAAAAAAGATACCTTTATAAATTATATGCGTTCTGAAGGAAAATTGGGCGGGCAGAATAAAGTGCCGAGATTATCTAATGACCGGAAGATTGCCAACGGGCTAACCGGTTATATAAAGTAAAAAAAGCGGAGGTGCATTGCGAATGCAAAGCCGAATGCTGAAATAAAGCATGTTAAAAAACACTACTAAGAACATTGCAATCCTTGGCTCTACGGGCAGTGTGGGAACACAAGCGCTGGAGGTGATTTCGAATAACCCAGGGTTATTCCGGGCTTATTTGTTAACTGCTCAAAGCAATGCCGACCTGCTCATTGCACAGTCGTTAAAATTTGCGCCAGCGTACGCCATTATATGCGACCCTGCTAAATATCTTTATGTTAAGGAAGCGCTGGCAAATACCCAGGTAAATGTTTTATCGGGCATCGAAGCGATCATCGAAACCGTTACCCATCCTGAAATCCACACCGTCTTGACAGCCATGGTTGGCTTTGCCGGGTTAAAACCCACAATGGCAGCTATTAAAGCAGGGAAAGACATTGCCTTAGCCAACAAGGAAACCCTCGTAGTGGCCGGCGAGTTAATCACCGGGCTGGCAAAGCAGCATCATGTAAACATACTGCCGGTTGATTCGGAGCATTCGGCGATATTTCAATGCCTGGTTGGCGAAGACGACAACGCGATCGAAAAGATAATATTGACTGCTTCGGGTGGGCCGTTCAGGGGAAAATTTGCAGATTATCTGAGCACGGTAACCCGGGAAGACGCGTTAAAACATCCGAATTGGGTAATGGGATCGAAGGTCACCATCGATTCAGCCTCGTTAATGAACAAAGGCCTGGAGGTGATCGAAGCCAAATGGCTATTCAACGTCGAAGCTGACCAAATCGATGTGATCGTTCATCCGCAGTCGGTGATCCATTCGATGGTTCAGTTTCGTGATGGGTCGGTCAAAGCGCAATTGGGCGTACCGGACATGAAGCTGCCCATACAGTACGCGCTTTCTTATCCTGTCCGTGTACAAAACAATTTTAAGCGATTGGACTTTATCAATTACCCCGAGCTGACGTTTGAAAAAGCCGACCTGGATACCTTCCGTAACCTCGGATTGGCATTCAGCGCCTTGAAAAAAGGGGGTAACATGCCTTGTATTATCAATGCAGCCAACGAAATCGCGGTGGCCGGGTTTTTAAATCGGAATGTCAGCTTTTTGGGCATGAGCGAAATAATTGAGCAAAGCATGCAACAAATTGCCTATATTGAGCGACCTGATTTGGACGACTATTTGAATACTGACAGGGAAACACGCATTTTTGCACAAAATTTAATTCAAAAAACGCCGTTAAAGGGCGCTGTATTAATATAATTTTTACGAATGAGTATAGTGATAATGGTGGGCCAGTTGATACTGGGCCTTTCGATTTTGGTGATCCTGCATGAGTTGGGGCATTTTATAGCAGCCCGGGCATTTGGGATCAAAGTGGAAAAGTTTTATCTTTTTTTTGATGCCTGGGGAATAAGCCTGTTTAAGTTTAACTACAAGGGTGTTGAGTACGGCATCGGCTGGCTTCCGTTAGGGGGCTACGTTAAAATAGCCGGTATGATCGATGAGTCAATGGATACCGAGCAAATGGCAGGTCCGCCGCAGCCCTGGGAGTTCCGGTCGAAACCGGCCTGGCAGCGGCTGATCGTAATGCTGGGCGGTATTGCTGTCAATATCGTATTGGGCATATTTATTTTCTGGATACTTACCGTTCGCTATGGTGAATCTTATATCCCGAATGCGGAAATTAAATATGGAATTGTACCCGGAAAGATAGGGGAGCGGATTGGCTTAAGGCCGGGTGATAAAATTACGGCGATTAATGGCAGAACCGTCGTGCGTTTTGATGAACTCACCAGCACCGAAGTTATTTTGGGAAACAGCGTATTAACGGTTCAACGTGGCAGCCAGACGCTCGACGTTAAGGTGCCGTCGAATATTTTGAATGACCTTTCGGATTATGGGATCGACCAGTTTATCGGAAAATTCCCGAGAGCAAAGTTTTCTGTTGGGTCCATTGAGCCCAATAGCGGCGCGCAAAAGATGGGCCTGGCCGAAAATGACAGCATTGTGGGCATCAATACCAACAAAATTGCCTTTTTTGATCAGCTCCAGGCAGAGTTGCAGCAAGATAAAGGTAAACAGGTACTGGTTTCAGTCAAACGTGGCGACAATGTCTTTCAAAAGACTGCACAGATCGACAAGAACGGTATTTTAGGCTTTCTGCCAAGCCTGGACATCCCAAAAGAAAAGAAGCTTACTTTCGGCTTTTTTGGCTCACTGCCCGTTGGGGCCACCAAAGCATGGGGCACTTTTACCGATAATGCCAAAGGCATAGGCAAAATGGTTACCGGCGATGTGAAATTTAGCAAGGCTGTTAGAGGGCCGGTAGCTATCGCGACTCTTTTTGGCACACAGATAGACTGGGTCCGTTTCTGGAGCCTGGTGGGTTTCCTTTCGATGGTGCTTGCGTTAACTAACCTGTTGCCCATTCCGGCGCTTGACGGCGGGCATGCGCTTTTCCTCCTGATCGAAATGATAAAAGGCAAACCGCTGAGTGATAAATTTTTGGAGCGTGCACAGATTGTTGGCTTTGTGATATTGATATCGCTGATGGTATTTGTTTTTGGCAATGACATTGTGAAGCAGGTGGTGAAGAAGTAGAGTAGATGTGCGGATGTGCAGATGAATAGAAGCACGAATTGTGCAGATGTTTTATTGACGTTCCGGGAAAGACGAAACCACACACATAGAATTGAATGACATAAAAAAGCAGGGTCGACTTTATCGATCCTGCTTTTTTATATAACCTTCTATTGTTTAAGAAACCGGATCCGAATGGTTGGATGCGTCTTTTTCTATATCTAAAATTGACTTTTCTTTTTTAAATATGGCGGCGCCGATGAGCGCGATTATTGCACCTATGATCGGCGTCATGATAAGTACGCCCACGGCCGCGAAAATCACCCCGAATTTTTGCATAAAGTTCATGCCCTGGTCGATTTGGTCGGCCGAATAATTTTTATCCTGCATCGCTTGCCGTTGAAATTCCAGCATCTGCTGCCATACCTGCGGGCTTATTATTGCAAAGTAGATATAGATGAATACAGCGAGTATGATTCCTGAGAAGACAGAATACAAAAGTCCGGCCACGAACCCGTCCCCAAAGCTAATAAAGCCACCCAACTGATCACGGTATTCTTTCTGTGCGAGTAACAGAAAAGCAATAAAAGGAATGTAGCCAAGGTATTTGACCGATGAGGCCTGGTTCACATTCAAAAATTGAAAAGCGAAGGTAATTACGATAGAAGTAACTACATAAATTAGCGTCCATTTGAAAGCTATCTGTGCTGAACCTGGTTTTTTTGCATTGTCCATATTTGGGTGGTTTTAGTGTAAATAAAAGTAGATAAAAAATATTTTATAAAATGAGGTTGGGGAGAGAAATATTTCGGGGGGAGTTGATGGATCATGGCCGTAGGGGCGTAGCAGTCCTCAACAGACTTACGAAGTTTTTAAAACTTCGTAAGTCTTTGATACGCCGGTTATCCATTGTTTTCGGCTTTGACCAAAACGGCATTGCGTAGCAGCGAGGCAAAGATGAGAGCAAATACAAACAAAAACAGAACAATGTATCCATTACTGACCAATACGCTGCCAACCGTGGAAGTGTCTTTTTGCGCGAAATCTTTTTTCATGTCGGCTATGGAAGCATCGATTTTAGCTTGCGCTATGCTCCTGCTTTTCATATTGGCGATTTTAGTACTGATAGCCGCTTGCTGGGTTTTTTCAACTCCCTGGGGCTCGATTACTTTATCAAAAAGCAGGTCCTTCCCTAATACCTCAACCACATAAGCGGTTGCCAACATGATAAATATTCCGGTGGTGGCTTGCCTGAATGTCCACAAACCGCCCACGCTTTTACGAACCTGGAAGCAAAGAGCCACAACCACGATCATAGGGATGAATAAGCGGAGAAGGATAGGCGCTACGATAAATAAAATTGCAGAGATCGATGGCGCTGTAACGGTGTAAAAAGCGATAATAGAAAGCGCTGTAGTTACAAGCCCGAGGATCAGTCCGTATTTAACGGCGCTTTTTCTAATTTTTTGGTTGAGGTTTTCCAATACGTTTTATTCGGCAAAAATGGTTAAAATTTCCAGCACAGCCATATCGAATCCCTTATCGCCGGACGAGGCTACAATCACTGCTTTTTCATCAGCAGAAGGAGAAATATTCTGGAAAAAGCACATAACCGGGTAAAACAGTTCCTTCAGTTCCGAATCTTCAGGCAGTTTTGCGGCTACTTTTTTGATCTCGGCCGGTGGACTTTCAACCAGGATCTGGTTGGCGATGATGGGTTCGTAGATACGGTATTCGTCCTGGAACTCATCTTCATCAACCAATAAAAACTCTTTCAGGTAATCTTCAAGCCCGGGTTCGATATCTTCGTCACGGCATTCGTTAAGGTAAAGCAGCAGGTTCAGCAATTCGGTGCCCCTGTCGAGGGTTTGCTCCTCGATCTCTTCCCATTCCGGCGAATCGAGGTAGCCTTCTTCAAGCTTGTTTACATCAGCGCTGAAAAAGTTGATCAGCAGCAGATCAAAGTATACTTCACGCAAAGCCTCCAGCTGCGGGTAATCGTCAAATACCTCGTCGAGCATACCCGCTTTTATCAGAAAATCCTTTTCGGATGCGAAAATCCCTTCAAATATATTGGCGAAGGGTGTGGCCTCAAAGCTGCCGTATTTGGAGAACGCATTCAATGCCGCCTCCGATGCTATTTTTACCCGTGGATCGGTCATGGTTAATGTGATTTGTAAAGCTGATTGTTATTAATGGTTAACAATACTTTTCCTTTTAAGTTATGCCCGATAAAAGGGGAATTGTATGATTTTGACCGGTTGTTGTTTTTGCTGTAATCCCAATGGGCTTCGGGATCAAATACAACCAGGTTAGCTTCCTTGCCTTCAGCGACTGTCGGAATATCCACACCTAATATCTCGCGCGGGCTAATCGCCAGCTTTTGGACGATCAATTCCGGTTGAAGCCCGGCCTGGACGGCCAGCGAAAAAGCCGTTTGCAGACCGATAATACCAAACTCAGCCACTTCAAACTCCACATTTTTAAACTCCACTTCGTGCGGGGTATGCTGGGTCACAACGGCGTCTATAGTCCCGCCTTTCAGCCCGGCCAGCAGTGCGTCAACATCGTCCTGGGTGCGCAGCGGCGGTTTTACTTTATACAGGCTGTCGAATCCCATTAGGGCTTCGTCCGTCAGCAACAAATGGTACACAGCAACATCGCAGGTTACCTCAAGGCCCTTTCGCTTCGCTTCGCGGACGAGCTCAACCGAGCGGGTAGTAGATATGGTGCTGAAGTGTATTTTGGAGCCGGTATATTCGGCCAGGTAAAGGTCGCGGGCGATCATCAGTTCTTCGGCCAGGGAGGGGATACCCTTCATGCCCAATAAAGTGCTGATCTCGCCTTCGTTCACCTTTGCCTTGCCGGCGATGGCGGTGTCTTCGGGGTAACTAAAAACCAGGGCGTCAAATCCCTGTGCGTAAAGCAGGGCGCGCTCCATCAGGCCGGCATCCTGTACCGGACGATTGCCATCGGTGAACGCTTTGGCGCCGCTGAGGTACATATCATACATCTCGGCCAGATCCTTGCCCTCGCGCTTGTGCGAAATGGCGCCTAGCGGGTACACATCCACTAAATTCTTTTTGGAGCGATTAACGATATACTCTATTTCTGCTTTTGAATGGACGGGCGGTATAGTGTTCGGCATCAGCGCTATCCCGGTAAAGCCGCCTGCAGCCGCTGCTTTCGTACCAGTGTACAGATCTTCTTTTGTTTCGAGACCCGGTTCCCCGACATTGCAGTTCAGATCAAAGAAGCCCGGTGAAACAAAGCAGCCATCCGCCTCCAAAACTTCGGCATCGGTTTCAATTCCTGGCCCGATCCGGCTTATCATCCCTTTTTCTATTAAAATATCAGCGGTCTGGTGGTGAAACGGTGAGTGAGGGTCGATGATGGTTGCGGATTTAATGAGCAAATTCATTTACGCTTTTTTAAGGGTGGGCTTGCCGATCAGGCCTGCGGCGAAACGGGTTGCAGATCTGTTTTTACAAACCTGATCAGCAAAATTTCGATCCCCAGGAAAATCAATGCCAAAATTATACAAAGTTTCCATAATTGCAGGCCGAAATTTGATTCGTTGAGCGCGTTTTTCAACGAGCCTTTACCGGCTTCGAGGACAGGTTTGGCTTTGGGCACCAGTTTTGCAAGTTCGGCAGTCGTGAAATAACTAAGGTCCGACTCGCTCCTGTTATCGTTGAAGGCCAGTACGGCCGCGGTGCTATCCTGTTTTTTCAGGTCGTAAATACCAGGCTGGCGGAGCTGGTCGGCCGTGTAAAGCAGCATGCTCCCTTCGATCTGCCGGGTTTCGGGGATGATGCTTTGCGTGCCTTTAACTAATTTGAGCAGTTGTTTTTCGTTGGTTTGAACAGGCGGAATTTCGATGGATTCCTCGCGCCCCAGCGTGTAGAACAAGGGTTGGTCGTGCCCGCTCAACAGAGCGATCCTGAACATTGTCGGAACGAACAGCGCATGACGCGGCAGGTTGCTGAAATCGTCGGACAGTGGCACTGCCGATACATAGACATTTCCTTTGCCGCTTCTGTAATCTGCCCAAAACGCTTGCCGGCCGGGCAGGCTCATCAGGTTTTCGGGGCTGTTGCCGGTAGTGCTTAGCTGGTAGTATTTGCTCACTGCCGGCAAATCTGGATTTTGCGGGAAGTTTTCGAAAATGCCTTTAAATACTTGGTTTTGAAGGTTCAGGGCCGATACCTTCGCAGCCCCAGTAACCAATTTTTCGGGATATGCGGCATTTACAGACGACAGGAAAGATTTGTAATTGGCGAGGTCGGCATCGGCTCCGGGAAAGATCAGCAGCGTACCGCCTGAGTTAACGTAGCTTTTTAATTGCTGCGACAAGCCGGTTGAAATGGCGTTAATATCACTCAAAACAATCACCGGGTAGTTGTTGAGCGAGGCATAGTCCACATTGCCATCTGGAACCCGGTGTGGATCGAAAAAAGCGTCGGCTCCAAACACAGCTTTCAGATAAGGATTAGGAATGCCGCCATCCACTAATAAAACGGGCATTTGCTGTTTTACCTCAAAAGTGAAGTAAAACTGGTTATCAAATGTTACCGGGTTGTCCTGCAAAGAGATTTCGGCGCGCTGCCATCCAGCCTGCAGGCCCGAAAACGTCAGCGTATCGTATTGTATCGCGCGGGCGGCTATCGTGTAACTTCCCAGCGCCTTTTGCCGGCCGTTTACCTGGAGCTTCAGCGGGATCTTTTCGGCCGTTGCGGTTGAATAATTATGAAGCCGCACCATCAATTTTTCACTTTCGCCGGGTCGGTGGATGGCGCTGAGCAATGCAACCGAATCAACGGCGACGTTTGGCAGGGTGCTCGCCTTTAGCTGAACAAGATTGATATTGATGCCGGTGTCGGTCTTGACGGTTTCCGCACCGGCCATATTGGTTTGAAAATCTGAAATGATATAAATGCTCCCGGCCTGCTCCCGGTGCATATTGAGCAGGCTTTCCTGCCGGTTGATGATCTGCTGCAAGCTGCGGCTTTCTGGGCTGATCCTGATAGTATCCACGGCATCGTCAAATTCATCGCGGCTGAGCAGGCGCTGGTGACGTCCCTCGAAATCCTGTGTCAAAAGTTGAAAGCGGTCGTTGATGCTGTAGGCCGAGGCAATTTCCCTCGCCAGGCGTTTGGCCTCGTCTAATAATGAGCCCTCGCGGTTAAGGGTCGACATGGAATACGAGTTATCCACAAAAATACTGACAGCTTGCTGCTTACCGGCTGTAGCGGCGTTTTGGCCAGGGATATATGGCTTCGCAAATGCCAGCACCAGGAATGTCAGCGCCAGCAGGCGTGCCGCCAAAATGAGTCGCTCTTTAAGATTGCGGCGCGAGGATTGTTGCTCCTGTATCTCCTTTAGGAACTGCACATTGCTGAAATAGACCTTTTGATACCTGCGAAAATTAAACAGGTGAATAAGGATAGGGATAGCCAGTGCGGTTAATGCAAAAAGAAATGCGGGATAGAGGAAATGCATTTATGATGTGCGAATGTGTTCCGCACGTGCGGAATGCAAATGTGCGGATTTTTGAATATAAGAACGTTGGCTGGGCGAATAAAATTATACCGCGATACAAAGGAGGGTTAAGAGCTTATCGGGATGGATATACAGCGATGGGTTTAAAACCCATCGCTATGAAAAGGAAAGAATTTTAAATAACATTTGTATCATACAGCACCTGGTTCATGTTGCGAACTGCGGCGGCGCTTTTGCTGAATTCGGCTTGTTCGGCTTCGCTGAGGTTAAACTCGAGGATTTGCTCCCAGCCGCCTTTGCCTAAAATTACCGGTACAACCAGGGAAATATCCTCCTGGCCGTATTCGCCATTGAGTGCCACGCCAGAAGAGATTAGTTTCTTTTGATCCCGAACAATGGCTTCCGCCATAACCGCCGCACCAGCGCCGGGGGTATACCAGGCTGACGTGCCAATCAATTTAGTTAAAGTGGCGCCGCCAACCATGGTAGCTTTTACTATTTTGTCCTGCTGCTCCTCACTTAAAAATTGAGTTACCGGAATACTGTTCCATGTTGCATGTTTTATAAGGGGGATCATGGTGGTATCACCATGTCCTCCAATTACTACCGCATTGAGGTCGGACTGAGAACAACCCAGTTCCTGGCTCAGGTAATATTTAAATCGCGACGAGTCCAACGCCCCCCCCATTCCGATTACCTTGTGTTTAGAAAAACCCGATACTTTTAAAGCAAGGTAATTCATTGTATCCATAGGGTTGGCCACCACAATAATGATAGCGTTGGGCGAATATTTGATTAAATTTTCTGTGACGCCTTTAACAATCCCGGCGTTAGTGCCGATGAGCTCTTCGCGGGTCATGCCTGGTTTTCTGGGCAGTCCTGAGGTTATGATCACCACTTCCGAATCGGCGGTCGCTGCATAATCGTTTGTAACACCCTTTAGGTGTGTGTTAAAACCGTGCAGCGATGCGGTTTGCATCATATCGATGGCCTTGCCTTCGGCAAAACCTTCCCTGATGTCTAATAAAATTACTTCCTGGGCTAATTCTTTCCTGGCGATGTCATTAGCGCAGGTTGCGCCCACATTGCCAGCGCCAACTACGGTTATCTTCATAATTTATTTGTTTGCAAACGAAAAGTAAATTGGGCGAAGATAGAAATTTATAATTTTTTGGTTGAAAATATTTTGCTTTTTAATAGTAGTGGAGGGGCAGCTAAATCCTTTGTCGGGGTTTTAGAAAGGTTTAGTTTTCAATACTCATTTGGGTTTTCAATAAAAAAATAAAAAACTGTTAAAAGACTGTGTGGACTTGTCATTTGTATAAATATATTTACAGGATAAATTATTGAGCGATCCTAAACGAAACCTTGAATAAGCATCGGTTCCTTTTAAAACGATTGTAAACAAAACTTAAGCCTGACCAAATTATGAGCCCTACTACCGAAAACACTAATACTGAAAGCTATCAATTTAACGGGCAAAGCGGAAAGCTTGCTAAAATTGAAAAGGAATTGAAGTTTATCGCCGACGAATTGTCAACGGACTATTTTACTGCTTCTTTTGGTGAAAAAGAAAAGGAGCGTGCCAAGTTAGAAGAAATATTTGTAAACCATAATAGCAACTCCGTAATTGACAGATCGCACGACGGACAGGAAAAACCGAATGTACATAAAATGAAGCATAGAAACATTTTAGTTATTGGTACCGGCGCAACTTACGATCTTTATAATTGCATTCCTTTGGGCGGCCAGTTAATTAGAGATTTATGTAAAAATGATTATGACAATAAAATAAAGGTAGACGAAACACGGCTTGACAAAATTTTTAAGACTAAATTATTGGAACTTGGACTGAAACCGCAGGAACGCAGTTTTGAAAATACTTTGTCTCTTTTATCTCAAATATACTATGAACCCAAGGTTTTGCGAGCAAAGATCGCGGAATTTGTGGATTTCAGGTATCCTCCAAGTCTTCTTTATGAAATAATTGCACATATGTTCAAACATTCATTTATCGATGTTATCATCAACTTTAATTTTGATGAACTTCTTGACAATGCCATTGAAGAAGAACTAGGTAAAGAAAATTATTTTAATGTATTGTCAGACGGCGATTGCGTCGATCTAAATCAAATAGTGATAGATGGGCGATTAAAAATACCAGTTTATATAAAACCTCACGGCACATTCAAGCATAAGAGTTCGCTAAGATTTACCAATCATCACTATATAGAAATGCCAGATCCAGTTAAGGAGTTGTTGGATAGTTTGATTAGCGGTGCAATTAATGACCCGCGGAATATGAAAACCTTTGATAGCAATGTTAAAAACTTCTCAAACAGTGGCGAAAATATTGGGAATGACGAAATTCCAGTGAACCTCATTTGCATCGGATTCAATTTGGATAGTATAGAATTTAACGATATTTTGAATGAGCGGTTATCTGCGAGATCGAAAATATATCATTTTATGAAGGAAAAAGAAATACAAAATCAATATCAACCTTTATTTCTGGAGAGGAATTTGATCGGATTTTTCAAAAAAACTTTTGGCAAAAATGAATACGAAGAATATATTAATAACATAGATAAGAAAGAACAAGAGAAAGACGGCTCATCGAACGATTTAAGACTAGACTTTTACAACAAAAGAAAAGAGCAACATGGAAAAGTCTATCATCGGATTGCACTGGAGTTATTGGACGAAGGGAAGACTGATAGCATAACGACTTCTTTATGCGAGATATTTAGTTACATATGGCGACGGGTATACGATCAGTTCAATGTTAGCTTTCGCCCAAGAAGTATCGGTCAGCATGAGATCATTTCTTACTTATTTTACAATCCGGACTATAGTAAGGAAAATGTATTAGGAAGAGATAAACTTCGGCAAAACTATGATGAAAATTTTGAATATTTCTTAGATAGGACATTGGTGGAGATAGCTATTGCAATAAATAGGAATAATGGAATAATCGAACTGGCGCAATTGTTAGGAGATCGCGTCGGCAAATATTATGCACTTTATAAAGAGAAAAAAGCATCTTACGACCGGTTGGAAATAAATGATAATAAAAAACCAAAACCAACACTTTCGATATATGAATTGATTGACCAATTTAAGAAAAGCTCGAAAAATGACGATAAAAGTTTTTATCCTAAGGGTGTGTTTGAGTTAGACACAACTATTCTGGAAGGGGATGAAGGGATTGGAATTAAAGCCCGGGCAGTCATAACTGCTATTGAAAACAAAGAATTTGATTTGTTAGAAAATGAACTTTTGTCTGACTGGGGATTCAAATTCGACAATGTTTCCTTTTTAAAAAGTCTTGTAAAAAAATTTATTTCCATATCCATACCATCGCCAAATGAAGTAGAAAATAATAAAACGCCTTTCAATTTAATAACCCCGGTGGTACTTTATTATTTATTTACATCAAGACACCTTTCAAAAAAATTTAAAGAGAATTTTAAAAGCAACTATAATAAAATAGTCTATAATGGCAAAAATTATACAGACGAAGATCTAAAAAGAATGGGTTTGGGCCGACCCGATGATACCCAAAGCGGGCTACGAATGCTTGACGAATTGGTCCGACTTTTTGATAAGTCAGTAATGGCATCGGCTTCATATTATTCAATACATCCGAGATTTAATAATCCCCAAAACTTTTTGATAGAAACCTTTACTCCTAGTAGCATTCTGCACACAAATTTGGCCCTTGAATATAAATTCCGGGAGTTGTTTAACCAAACTAAATTGGAGGGAGATGGTGATTGTTGGAATCATCTATTAATTATTTCAGAAAAAACGTGTTTGTTCGAATTTTTAGCAAATGACAACCCGTCAAGGGAAGCGTTTAGGGGCAAGAATATTACCATTATTAATTCTTACGAAGCGATTAAGCAATTCCATTCTAGAAAATTGAATGAATTCGATAAGAATATCGAAGAGATGTTGCCAAAAGGTTTTACAAGCGAAGATTTGCAGCGAGCTAAAAAAGAACATTTTAAGAAAAAAATTGATTTATTGAATAAAGAACAAGAAGCTAAATATGAAATGATATTTGGAACTAAAAAGGAGCTAGTTGACAGAGAAATATCTATTAGTGTTTCTTGTCTTCCAGCGATGAATCATAATCATCACATGATGGTTTTTGTAAAAAAAACAAACAAATGTTTTGGCAAAGCAAATTGTCAATACTATGAAGTCGGGGATCCGCACCCTAGTTATTCGCTTTCGATGTCCGGCGCATTGTATATGTATCGTTCAGGGTTTTCAAATAGTATTAACCCGGTATTTATTGCTAACACAACAAATAGTGAAAGCGATAAGCCTGTTTTAAACGACTTTGTGCGGCTTTTGCGTATTTTTTCTAAAATCCACTTAAGGGCTGCATTATTTAAAGGCTTGCCTGAAAGTGAAAAGGGCCTGCCCGAAACAGAAGATATCGATGTTGATTTTATTTATCAGCTAAATAGGATTTTCATAAAAAGCACTTCTATGCTTGACGATTAAATTTACCACAAGGACACAAAGTTTTTCACAAAGTGCACAAAGAGAAAATTGACAGGCATAATTTACTTGGTTAACGTTTTAGACGCGTGTTTAGTTAAAAATAATCAACTATGAAGATTTTTCCCGGAGAGCTTAAAATGAATAATTGCTATGCATTGTGGCATTGCGAAAACCTTTGTGTCCTTATGGTTAACAATCAATTATTTAAATGACCCTGTTCTTGACATTTGGCCCAACAAGCGAAAGTTATTTTAATGCGTCTGCCTGACAGATTGTGTGAACACTGAACACCATGATTATCGAGTCTTTTTTAGTTGATATGACATATTTATACCATTGATGATGAAATAAAGGTTAGGTTACTTTGTAACAAGATCAAGCCTTTTGTTATAGTGGGGTCTTATTTAAACTCAAGCTTCTGTCATCATGAAAAAACTTCTCCTTCTTCTTTTAAGCATTTATGCAACCACGTCATTCGGGCAATTCAAATACCCAGCCTCGAAAAAAGTCGATAGCGCCAACACCTATTTTGGTGTAACCTACCACGATCAGTACCAATGGATGGAAAACATGAAAGACACTTCGGTAGTTTCGTGGTTTCATCGCCAGGCCGACTATAGCAATGCTATTTTAAACAAGCTAAACGGCAGGGACGAGCTGATAGCGGAGTGGAAGATGATAGACAAGCTAACCCCTGCAAAAATAACCGGAATTGTTTACGAGAAAGGGCGGCTTTTTTATAAAAAAACGATGCCTGGTGAAAAAGTCGGCAAATTGTACTTCCGCCAGGGCGAAAACGGAGCAGAAGTGCTGCTGTTTGATCCGTTGACTTATATTCCCGGCAAAACGCTCACCATTGAAAGCTTTGTTCCCAGTTTTGACGGAAATAAGATAGCGGTCTGTTATTCACAAGGGGGGGCTGAAATTCCGCATATCAAAATTATGGATGTTGATACCCGGGAGTTTTCAAGTGAAGAGATCTATCCCACCCACGGTGTGGAATGCTGGACTTTAGACAATAAGTCTGTTTTATACCTTTCGGTAAAATCAGCTGATAACACCGATCCTTCGGCGAAATTAAACCTGAAAACCAAATTGCATGTTGTTGGGCAGGATACTTCAAAAGATGTTGATGTGTTTAGCACAGCCACTTATCCCGGCCTTCATATGGAGGCTAAATCTTACCCCGAGCTTTTGATAGATGAAGATAATCCGAATTACATTTTTGCTGAGGAAGGAACGGTGCAGCGCGATTATACCGGGTTTTACGCTCCCATGTCTGAATTTGGTTCGGGCCATATCAACTGGAAGGTTTTATGTAAACCGTCGGATAAATTGGTGAGGGCGATGCTGCCGATCAACGGATGGGTTTATTCGATCACCTATGAGCATGCCGAAAATTATAAATTAGTGCGTACCCCCTTAAGCAACCCAGACTGGAAAAACGCCACAGTGGTTGCGCCCGAAAAGAAGGACGAGACATTGGAAATGTTTGTCCGCACCAAAGATTATTTGCTTTTACACTACAGCAACGGGATAACAGATAAGCTATACCGCTATGATTTAAGCACCGGAAAAACCGATCAGTTAAAATTGCCTATCGCGGGTAATCTCACCATATTCAGGTTTAATTGCTATAACAATAAAACCAACCACTGTTTGTTAAGCTTTACTTCAAACCTTAAACCGACAACCGAATTTGATCTGGATGTGGCTTCCGAAAGCTTTTCGCCCAGTATTTTTAATCAACCAGCAGCTTTGCCGGAAGCTTACAATCATTTAATCGAAAAAAATGTGGAGGTAAAGGGCCATGATGGAGTGATGATCCCTTTAACCATCTTGTATCGCGAAGGAACAAAGCTCGACGGTAAAAATGTTTGCCTAATGGATAGTTACGGTGCTTACGGGGTTAGCATGAGCCCGTATTTCTTCATCTATGAAGTTTCGCTGGCAGTGAAAAACGGGGTCGTTATAGCCTTGCCGCATGTACGCGGCGGCAGCGAAAAAGGACAGGCCTGGTATATGGCTGGCTATAAAACTACCAAGTCTAATACCTGGAAGGACTTTAATAGCTGCGCCGAATACCTGATCCAACACGGTTATACGCAACCCTCCAGGCTGTCGGGATGGGGAACAAGCGCTGGGGGCATCCTCATCAGCAGGGCGATCACGGAAAGACCTGATCTGTATGCTGCCGCTATCTGCAACGTCGGCTGCGCCAATGCCATGCGGCTTGAATTTAGCTTCAACGGGCCGGTCAATATCCCGGAGTTTGGAACGGTGAAAGATAGCCTACTGTGCAGGGCATTGTATGAAATGGATGGCATGCAACATGTAGTGGATAATACAAAGTATCCGGCAGTTATTTGTGTTGCCGGCTGGAACGACCCCCGCGTGGTGCCCTGGGAGCCGGGAAAGTTTGCCGCCGCAATGCAAAATGCATCTTCATCGGGTAAACCCGTGCTAATGAAAGTAAACTATAATAATGGCCACTTTACCGAGGATAAAAGCGTGGAGTATGCAAATTATGCCGATCAGCTGGCTTTTGCCATGTGGCAATGCGGGCACCCCGATTTTCAGTTAAAAAAGGAAACAGCGGGGCTATGACGAAGATTACCCTGGCGTTTTTGTTGCTACTGACAACTTGCAGGCCGGATGTTTACGGTACAGCTGGCCCTGTATACTCTTTCGGCCCTAGGATTATTGGCAGAGGAAGACCGATGATCCTGATTCCCGGATTAAAAGGATCGGCAGATACTTATTACGATATTGTTGATCATTACAAAAGTCGTTATAAATGTTATGTCATTACGTTGGCCGGCTTTGCCGGTCAGCCTCCATCAGGTGTGCACGACCATTTATTATTAAAACAGCGGGATGATATCATTCGTTTTATTGTTGACAACCACTTGCACAAACCTGTTTTAGCTAAACGATAAATGAAATAGCCGCCAGACCAATTTTTTTCGGGAAAAAGCACACATTATCCTATTGCCCCGATTACGAGCTCCGTAAAATCTTCTGTTTTCCTGCTTTTTATTTTTGCTTATTATATCG
>JABDGE010000086.1 GCA_013286235.1 Bacteroidota bacterium | reverse complement strand
GACCAGGAAGTTGAAGAAAATTGGCCTCAGCTATCAGAAGTCCAAAAGGCGGAAATTTATAAAGGACTTGAGGAGGCGGAGGCCGGGCTGGGGGAAAGCTTTGACGCAGTAACTGAACGACTAAGGGAAAAACATGGCTTGAATGGCTAAGGAAGTCATTCTAACCCCGGTTGCGATTAAAAATTAGGATAATATCGTCACCTACCTAACCAGGAAATGGGGCATCGCGACAGCAAATAATTTTATCGATCGATTTGACCGGGTTCAAAGGGCCATTTCCCGTAATCCAGGTATTTATCGGTTTGAAGATAGGATCAAGGAAATTCAAAGATGTATGTTAACAAAACATAACGTCATCTACTTTAAGGAATATGACGAGATGATAAAAATCCTTACCATTTTTGACACCCGGCAAAATCCTGACAAGTTAACCAAGATTATCTAACTCCATCAACCTATGAAACTTAAACTCACCCTCATTCTCCTGTTCGTCGCATTCGCGCAAATTACCTTCGCCCAGGAAAGCGCCCCAATAGATACCACCAAGTTTGGCCGCAACCCCGATGTTGGCAAATACGCCGATATCCGCGGTTTTAAAATGTATTACGAAACTTATGGCAAAGGCGAGCCCCTGCTGATCATCCATGGCAACGGCGGTTCGATCGTTAACTTCAGTAATCAGATACCCTATTTCGCAAAAAACTACCAGGTCATCCTCGCCGATAGCCGCGCCCAGGGGAAATCCGTGGATCCATCTGACTCCCTCAGCTATGAAATGATGACCGATGACCTGAACGCACTGCTGGATCAGCTTGGGCTAAAGTCCTGCTATGTAATTGGCTGGAGCGATGGTGGCATCAATGGCCTGCTGCTAGCTATCCGGCATCCGGATAAAGTAAAAAAACTCGCGGTTACCGGGGCTAACTTATGGCCAGACACAACCGCCGTCGACCCATTCGTCTATAACTGGGCAATGAAGTACAACCAGAACCTGCTGGAAACCATGAAAAAGCCAGGCGCAAACATTGCCCAAACGAAGAACCAACTTAAGCTGGCGCACCTGCTATCGTATGAACCGCATATAACTATCCAGCAATTGCAAACCATTACCTGCCCTACCCTGGTTATCGGCGGCGACCATGACGTGATTCGCCCCAAACATACGATGCTGATTGCGCAGTCGATACCCAACAGCTACTTGTGGATCATTCCTAACTCAGGCCATTCAACGCCGATCTTTAAAAAGGAGCAGTTCAATAAGATCGTGGGTGATTTCTTTACCCAGCCCTTCAGGAAAATTGAGGGCTATGGGAGGTTTAATTGATGGATGTACTTTTTATTATTTAAATTTGATTAAGATTTGTTGGTTATGGATATTCAGGCTGAAAAATTAAATTTAATAAAATGGCTGACCAGTGTTGATGAGCCGGCCGTTATTGAGCGTTTCATCGCTCTAAAAAAAGAACAACACTTAGATTGGTGGGATACCATCACCGACGACGAAAGAGCAGAAATTGAACAAGGTATAGCGGAGGCTGACCAAGGAGAAATTCTATCTCATGAGGAGGTAATGAGCAAGTATCAAAAATGGCGTTCCAAATAGTCTGGACTAAGCAGGCTGCAAAAGATTATGACAAAATCGTCAAATACCTTGAAGAAAATTGGACCGAAATCGAATTAGTAAACTTTATCACTGAGACAGACAGGTTTTTCCAAACGCTGAGCCAACATCCGGAAATTTTGCAAAAAACCCGTCCCAGAAAAACTTATATCGTGGCCCAATCAACAGGTTAACCATTTTGACCTATCGAATAAAGCCATTAAAACAACAGATTGAACTGGTTAATATCAGGGGAGCCAGACAGAAGCCCTTAAAACGCTATTAATTTCGGGGCAAGTTCTCAGCAGCGCTCAAAAACGCTATCTCAACCTATCCGCCGATTTTACCAGCTTTTCATCGAAATTTATCCGCTTAACAGCTAAGACAAGGAAAAGTATGCTCGCCGTGGAAAGCAAAACGCCTATGCCGAAGTTGTTCAGTGCGATGGGCGCCCCGCCAATTACCGATTCCACGCTTTTCTCGAGCCAAAAACTCAATCCGATAACTACCAGTATGGCGCTGTAGCATAAGGTGACCTGCCGTTTCCGGTTTTTAAACAAGAAGATTATAGCAATGGGAATGAGGCCCACAACGGCAGTTGCCCCCGTGAGGGCGGTAAAAAATTGGGTGTGAACAAGCTGCCCGTTTGCGTCCTGGAAAACACCGGTAACCATGATGGTAACAGGTTTGCCGTCGACATAAACATTATGAACAAGCGGAAAAAGAAAGAGGGCATAAACTGATAATGCAGCCAGCAAAAGGTAAAGACTTTGTATACGTTGTAACATATGGGTTTAAATATTTCAAACAAAGATAGGATTGTTTTATCCATACGGGGTGCGGTTTTTTAAGGACAAAAAACTTTAAAAAAACTAATATTTAGTTTGTACTTTTATCACACCTCACCCCGATTAATGTAACCATGAGCGACGCTTTATCCAGTTTACAGCCCAGAGATGTGCAGATCGATGAAAAACTGCTGAGAAAAACCTTCCTGGAGCACTTAAATTATATCTTTTATGGCAAACAGCACCTCATCGACTTTTTTAAAGAAGTTGAGGCTATCGCCACTTTGAACGTTTTAAAGATGGCCATAAACGAGTGCATTGACGACACTAACCAGCAATTGGAGCGCCTGGAAGAAATTTATACAGCTATTGAGGAAAAGCCCTCCAAAACAAATACGCTTAGCATCAAAGCTACAATGCTCGAAGCCTACCTCGCCGCCATCCGCTCCGGGACCACCAAGCTCGAAAAAGATATTTTTATCCTGTTTTATCTACAGCAGATCGAAGGGATAGAAGTGACCTATTTCAAGGTGTTAAAAAACCTCGCGAAAGCCATCGGGTACAGCAATTCCTTCCTTGATCAGCCATTTGACCTGGCTGTGGAAAACCGCATCCTGTTCGAAGCCATCTATAAGGAGTATATTAATTAGTCCGAAAGTCGGAAAGTCCGGAGGTCCGAAAGTTGAGGAATTCAGGGACAGCGCAAAATTCCAGCAATTTGTACATTTGCGGCGTGATTAATACCCAACGCTATTTCATCGAACTTTCCTATGACGGTACAAACTTCCATGGCTGGCAGATTCAAAAAAATGCTGAAAGCATACAGGAGGTTTTAAATAACGTTTTGTCGACTGTTTATCACCAACCTGTTGAAACTACCGGCTGCGGGCGTACGGATACCGGCGTACATGCCAGGCAATTCTTCGCTCATTTTGACCTGGCGGAATCGCCGGACCAGAAGCCGCAAAGTACCGATACCATGCTTCGGAGTACAAACGCCCTGCTTCCTCCTTCCATCGCCATAAAAAGAATATTTCCCGTACCGGCGGATGCGCATGCCCGTTTCGATGCAACCTTGCGCAGTTACGAATATTTTATCCATTTCAGCAAAGACCCTTTTAAACACGGCTACTCCCGGGAGCTTCGTGATTTACCCGATATTGAGCTCATGAACCAGGCGGCAGACATCCTGATGGAGTACACCGATTTCAGCTGCTTCAGCAAATCCAACACCCAGGTAAAAACCAACAACTGTAAAATCGCCTCAGCGGCATGGCACGAAATAGAGAACGGGATCGTTTTCCGTATCTCTGCTGACCGCTTTTTACGCAACATGGTGCGGGCTATCGTCGGCACCCTGCTGATGGTTGGCCGAAAGGAAATTGAACCCGCTGATGTCCGGAAGATCATCGAAGAGAAAGACCGCAGCAATGCGGGAACTTCGGTACCGGCGTGTGGATTGTATTTGACGGAGGTCACCTATCCCCACGCACCTAGCCCCCGCCAGCTGGCGGGGGAGTTTAAGAGTCCTATTTATTTTCTATGACATCTTTTAAAAGACATCAGGTATCTTTGAAACAATCGTGAGCAACAACACACAAAGTACTTCAAAAGCTCCTCCGCCAGCCGGCGGAGCGCGGGCGGCGGCTGTTACGGGTAAAGCGCTGGATTGGAAATTACTGGGCAGGGTGATGCATTATGTAAAACCCTACCGTGGTACTTTTATTCTTTCTGTCTTTTTGACGATCTTCCTTGCCGGGAACGGAATTCTGCAACCCATCCTGATCCAGAAAACAGTCGACGATTATATTTTGAAGGATAATTATAACGGCATGGTGTTTATGGTGGAGCTGATGATCGGGCAGCTGCTTATTCAAACCGTGGCGCAGTATTATCAAACTTACGTTACCAACTGGCTGGGCGAATCCGTCATCCGCGATTTGCGCATCGACATATTTAACCACATTACCAGCCTACGCTTAAAGTATTTCGACCGCACCCCTATCGGCGTGCTGATCACCCGCACCGTCTCGGACCTGGAAACCATCGCCGATATTTTTTCTGAAGGCCTCATTTCGATCATGGGCGATATGCTGTTGGTGTTGGTGGTGATCGGCTTCATGTTATTTAAGGACTGGAAACTGGCACTCATCACGCTTATTCCAATGCCGCTGTTACTGCTCTCAACTTATGTGTTCAAAGAAGCGATCAAATCGTCCTTCCAGGAGGTAAGAACGCAGGTGGCACATCTAAATACTTTCCTGGCCGAACACATCTCCGGCATAAGCGTTATCCAGTATTTCGCCCGTGAAGACCAGGAAATGCGCAAGTTCAAGGCGGTAAATAAAAAATACCGCGATGCCAACATCCGCTCCAACTGGTATTATTCGATATTCTTTCCGGTGGTGGAAATATTGTTTGCCGTTTGCATGGGCCTGCTGGTATGGTACGGCTGTAAACGGATATTATCGAGTCACCAAATGAACGTACTGTCAACCGGTGGAACTGAGATCACCCCGGGGGTAATTACCGCTTTCATTATGCTGTTGAACACGCTTTTCAGGCCCATACGTCAGCTTGCTGATAAATTTAATACGCTGCAGATGGGCATGGTAGGCGCCGACAGGATATTCAAAGTGCTGGATACCGACGAAGTGGCCGTGAATACCGGTACTCAAAAACCCAAAAAGCTTGCAGGCGAAATCGAGTTCAAAAACGTGTGGTTTGCCTACAACGATGAAAATTGGGTGTTAAAGAACATCAACTTTCATGTAAAACCCGGCAAAACCCTGGCTTTGGTTGGCGCTACCGGCGCCGGCAAATCCTCGACCATTAATATTTTGAACCGTTTTTACGAGATCGGCAAAGGCAACGTAAATATCGACGGGGTCGATATCCGTGATTACGACGTCAACTTTTTACGGTCACATATTGCCACGGTGATACAGGATGTCTTTCTTTTTACCGACACCATCGCCAATAACATCAGCCTCAATAACCCGGATATAACGCTCGAACAGGTGATCGCAGCAGCGAAAGACGTCGGGGCGCACGAATTCATCAGCCGCCTGCCCGGCGGTTATCAATACAATGTGATGGAGCGCGGTTCAACCCTTTCGGCGGGGCAGGCGCAACTGATCTCTTTTATCCGTGCCCTGGTTTACAACCCCACTATCCTGGTGCTTGATGAGGCGACCTCGTCGGTTGATACCGAGACGGAAGTGTTGATACAAAACGCCATCAGTAAACTGATGCAGGGGCGTACCGCCATCGTCATTGCTCACCGCCTGTCAACCATCCAGAACGCCGATAAGATCATTGTACTCGACCACGGCGAGATCAAAGAAACCGGCACCCATCAGCAATTACTGAAGATTGAAAATGGATTTTACCGGAAATTGTACGATCTGCAGTTTAATTCGGCTGGGATAACACGGGTGGACTAAGAGTTATAGGATTGATGATGTGTGAGAACTATGTGATGCATAGGATTAACGGATTATAAGATCAGCCATCATTTACGATTTACGAATTACGAATTACGATTTTGAACACTTGGCTAAACATTTAATATGTCAAAGAACTAATTCACAGCTATTTATTGTTTCCATTTAAAGGGATGCAGGCCAATTTCCGCGTACTTTTGAGGTACTTTAGATGTCCTTTTCGTGTACTTTTGAGGTACTTTCCGTATACTTTGGGGTACTTTTCGTGAACTTTTGAGGTACTACGGGGTGTTTTTTTTAATATTTAATGCTGTTTAATGCGTGGTTCATGCTAACCTTTTTGCTTTTTTAATGCTTGTTTGACGCAGGTAATGCAAGGTTAATGCTATCTTTTTTGCAGGGTTATTGTTATGTTTTCCTTCGATAGGTGCGATTGAAAATTGTTGCACGGGGCAAGATGGCGGGCCGTGGACTAAGGGTAAATGGTTGGTTAATAAGTCTTTGTCGATAACAACACCTATTTGAAAAATTTTTAAACAGGCCAGGAATTTGCTCAGCGCCCATGTTTGGGGGCCGACTACCGAAATTTAACCGGGTGCAATTTAAATTGTCGCTTTATTAACCAGGCGTTCCGATGTCCATAGGAACGTTTCGTGCGCAAGCGACAATTTGAATTGCACCCTATGTAACCCGACGGGCAATAAATTAAATCGCGGCTAAATGAGCTGCACTGAGACGCCCCGATAGATCGGGGCGTCTTTACGACCGATCATGACTTCATCCCGGATGAATATTCAATATGTCAAAGAACTAATTATCAGCTGTCTACAGCTATTTTTTTGGGGGGATTTCACCGATTATTTTTTGATTATTCACATGTGTTGTTTGTTTTCAGTGGCGTTCATGAGTTGCTGCGCTTAGTTTCACCGATTAGTCCGGCACTCATAAGGGCTTACATCGTTATGATTTTGTTGTGATTTGCTTGTGTATTTATTATGATTTTATTGTGATTGTTTCGATTTCATTGTGATTTTTATACTTTGAATGTCCGTATCAAACCAAACGTCCCTTACAATTCGCGATCAACCGGGCAGGGGGCTTCCGTTTCCGGATCCCTGGCTTCACGTACCAGTGAAAACGTACTGTTACAAAAGTAATCCTGCAATCCCACACAAATATGTTATGCTTTTATGCGAAAAAGAAATCGGGATTTGCTAAGCTAACAGTAACTGTAAGCTTAGCTGACATCTGGAGTAAGCTTACGAAATTCTCTTTTTCGCCTCAACTTGCTGTTGATCAACGTACTGCCGGCGGCTGAAGTCCGAAAAAATGCCTATGCAAAATGGCAGTGCATTTGCAAGCAGTACCGACGACCGGCTCAAAGCAGGCGGGTTATAGGAGGCTCCGCTGGAGCCCTGAGTTTTTTCGTTTTTTTTCTATAAACAGGGGGCTCCTCCGGAGCCAACAACAGGCTTGCTATAAATTGTTTTATTCCGTTGTTGTCCTTTTGCAGGCAAAGGCGCTAATTGTACTTAAGGCCAGCCTCGTTTAACTGACATTTAAGCCAATGTGTCCGCCCTATTACCTCAACTTATCCGCGGAATGTACCGGCTGCTCTTCGTTTTCCCACCTTTTGGCAATATCTCCTCCATGAGGGTTATTAGCTTTATAAATATTATCCTCGCCTTTCCTGCTGGCTTTTCCGCCATTATCATGCGGACGGTAAGTGGGTGTATCCGCCGGCGAGGGTTTGTCTTTTGAGTTTGCTGGCTTTGTCATATGGAGATAACAAAGCAGAAATAGTATTGTTTAACTGCAAAAACGCTGATTTACTGATCTAATTTTCGGAAAGCTAAAAGCTAAAGGCTGAAAGCTATAGATAGTTGCAAATGGCTGAAAGTTAAAAAGCCGGTACCATTGACTATACAACCCGCATGGTGCGCTTATCCGGCGTACAATATCTATACTTCGTACCCATGACATATAAAAAAGTTGTCATTTCGACCGAGGGTACGAGGGAGAAATCTTAAACATCAGACATTACCGCCTGCACAGTCCGCTTGTGCGGCGTGTAGGATCTCTCCTATCGTCGAGATGACAAAGTTTTTTATGTCATTACCCCCTTCAGAATTTTCTAATTTTACCACTACCCATGACAGTTTGTGAAAGGTGGAGTACGGGACGGCCTTTGCGCACCGCAGTTCGAGAGCCTGCCATTGACACCTCCCCTCGCTGTCATCGTCCCTTCAGAATTTTCTAATTTTACCACTCGAGATGACAAAAAAGGGTGTACTGCCAGCATAGTTCGTGCGCATGGCGTATAAAATCTCTCCTTCGTCGAGATGACAAAAAAGGGTGGACGGACAGTTGACAAATAAATTAAGCCGACAAAGCCGCCGCGCCGCTCACAATTTCGGTAAGCTCGGTGGTGATCGCAGCCTGGCGCGCCTGGTTGTACGACAGTTTCAATGCTTTGAGCAACTCACCTGCATTATCGGTTGCTTTATCCATCGCCGTCATACGTGCTCCGTGCTCGGATGCATTGGAATCAAGCACCGCTTTGTATAGCTGTGTTTTTATATTTTTCGGGATCAATTGTGCAACAATCTCTTCTTGTGATGGCTCAAGGATATAATCTACCTGCATTTCGGGACCTTTTTTGGCCTCTTTTTCCTTCTTCGGATCTTCCTTTACTTTCTTTGGATCTTCCTTTACAGGCTCGGGTTTAGGAACGGGGATCAATTGCTCCGCGGTTAAAATTTGCATTGCGGCATTTTTAAACTGGTTGTACACCAGCTCGACACGGTCAAAATCGCCTTTCAAAAAACCTTCCATAATGCTTTCCGTGATTTTGGAAGCATTTTCAAAATTCAAATCCAGGTACAAATCGTTATTGTTGCCGATAACGTTGTATTTACGCCGGGTATAATATTCCTGGCTTTTTTTACCGATCGCAACGATTGAAACATGCCCTGCTTTCAGCTGCTTGCTGTATTTTTCGGCAATGAGGTTATTGGCGGTTTTGATGGCATTCATATTAAACGCCCCCGCCAGCCCGCGGTTTGAGGTAACAACCACGACCAGCACCTTTTTCGGCTCGCGGTCGACCAGGAATGGCGATGAGCCATCTTCAAGGCTGGCCGATAGGTTTGCCAGCAATTCTTTTAGCTTGCTGGCGTAGGGGCGCAATTGTACAATAGCGTTGGTGGCCCGTTTCAGCTTAGCCGCCGAAACCATTTTCATGGCTTTGGTGATCTGCTGTGTTGAGCTTACCGACTTTATCCTGTTTCTTACTTCTTTTAAATTAGCCATTCTTCTTTTTGAGTAGCAGTGGCAGTAGCAGTAGCACTCAAAACTGCCACTGCTACTACCACTAATAACTAATATTTGCCGGTCATTTCCTTAGCCATCGTCTCCAGCACGCCGGTTACCGTGTCGTCAATCTTGCCTGCTTTAAGGGCAGCCAAAGTTTCGGGATGACGTGCTTCCAGCTGGCTGGTAAACTCGCTTTCAAACTCCCTTATCTTATTTACAGGAACATTACGCATGAGGTTTTTGGTGCCCAGGTAAATAATAGCTACCTGCTTTTCAACAGTCACCGGCGAATATTGACCCTGTTTCAAAATCTCCACGTTACGGGCGCCTTTGTCGAGTACGCTTTTGGTTGAAGCATCCAGATCCGAACCGAATTTGGAGAAAGCTTCAAGTTCGCGGTATTGTGCCTGGTCGAGCTTCAATGTACCGGCAACCTTTTTCATGGATTTGATCTGCGCGTTACCGCCCACGCGCGATACCGAGATACCTACGTTGATAGCCGGACGGACACCCGCGTTAAACAGGTTGGATTCAAGGAATATCTGGCCGTCGGTGATGGAGATCACGTTGGTTGGGATATAGGCAGATACGTCGCCAGCCTGTGTTTCGATGATAGGCAACGCAGTTAACGAGCCGCCGCCTTTAACGATATCTTTTATTGAATCGGGCAGGTCGTTCATTGCCTGGGCAATGCTGTCGTTCTGACTGATCTTTGCAGCGCGTTCCAGCAGGCGGCTGTGCAGGTAAAATACGTCGCCCGGGTAAGCCTCACGGCCCGGCGGGCGGCGAAGCAGCAACGATACTTCACGGTAAGCTACGGCTTGTTTCGAAAGATCATCATAGATGATCAATGCAGGGCGGCCGGTATCGCGGAAATACTCGCCGATAGCAGCGCCTGCAAACGGTGCAAAAAACTGCATGGTAGCAGAGTCGGATGCATTTGCCGCAACGATGATAGAATATGGCATAGCGCCGTTTTCGTCAAGTGTGCGCACAATATTCGCAACGGTGGAGGCTTTCTGTCCGCAAGCCACATATATACAGATCACCGGTTTACCGGCTTCATAAAATTCTTTTTGGTTGATAATGGTATCTATACAAACCGCAGTTTTACCAGTCTGGCGGTCGCCGATCACCAGCTCACGTTGTCCGCGGCCGATAGGGATCATCGCGTCGATCGCTTTGATACCAGTTTGCAATGGTTCGGTAACCGGCTGGCGGTAAATTACGCCCGGCGCCTTGCGTTCCAGCGGCATTTCATAAGTTTTGCCTTTGATAGCGCCTTTACCATCAATTGGGGTGCCCAAAGTATCCACAACACGGCCAAGCATACCTTCGCCTACGTTGATAGATGCAATCCTCTTGGTGCGTTTTACGGTGTCGCCTTCTTTTATATCATCAGATTTACCCAGCAACACTACCCCAACGTTATCTTCTTCGAGGTTGAGCACGATACCCTGCAAACCGGTACCAAACTCAACCAACTCACCTGATTGTACCTTTGTTAATCCATAAACGCGTGCAATACCGTCGCCTACCTGCAACACGGTACCCACTTCTTCTAATTCAGATTCTGACTTAAAGCCGGCCAATTGCTGGCGCAAAATCGCCGATACTTCGTCTGGTCTTACCTCTACCATTTTGATATTTTATTTTAGCGTATTATTGTTATTCAGTCACCCGTTGGGCAAATTCTTTTTTCAATTTTTTCAGATCATTGGCGATGCTGGTATCCACTTGCCTGTCGCCCACGGTTAATACAAAACCACCGATCAGCGACGAGTCAACTTTGGCATCAAGCTTAACGGTGCCGCCGGTTGCCTGTTTTATTTCGGCCATCAGCTTTTCTTTGTTCACCGCTGATAAGGTTGTAGCGCTAACCACTTTCGCTTCGATGATATTGTTCGCTACGTCGTAAAGGTGGATATACTCCTGTGCTGCAGCATATAGCACCTCGCCGCGACCCTTATCGATCATCAACTTAAAGAAACTGAGCGTGGCCTTGTTCACACGCTTTGCAAAAATTTCGTCAAGTATTTTGTTTTTCTTTTGGTGCGATACGATGGGGTTTGCCAAAACTGCTTTCAATTCAGGGTTGGCCTTTAACGTATGATGAAAAAGATCCATATCCTTCTTGATCTCCTCAACCAGCTTTAGATCGCCGGCCAAATCAACCAGCGATTGGGCGTATCTTATTGCTACTGTTAGTTCTGACATTCGTTTGTATTTACGATTTACGATTTACGATTTACGATTTGATGTGAACCATGTCAAAATCTAAAATCGTAATTCGTAAATCTAAAATCTAACTAAGTTTAACCTCTTTCAACAACTCCTTTACCAGTTCGTCTTGCTTTTTGCTGTCTTCAAACTGCTTGCGCAATACCTTTTCGGCAATTTCGATCGAAAGGCTTGCAACCTGGTTTTTGACATCGGCCATGGCTATTGCCTTTTGGTTGTTAATTTCAACACGGGCCATTTCAATTTGACGCGCGCCTTCTTTTTGTGCGGCGTCTTTAGCCTCGTGAATAATTTGGTTTTTAACTTTAGTAGCTTCCGCTAAGATGGAATCGCGTTCGGCCCGGGCTTGTTTCAATAAGGCTTCGTTCTCGGTGGTTAAACGCGCCATTTCTTCCCTAACTGCTTCGGCCTTTAATAAAGCCGATTCAATAGAGTTTTCCCTTTCGGACACTGCCGTAAGAATCGGTTTCCAGGCGTATTTGCCTAACAAAAATAATAGTATGGCAAAACAAATGGTGGTCCAAACCACTAAGCCTAACTGAGGAGTAACTAAATCCATATTTTTAAGTACTTTTCAAAATAATTAATTCATTTAAAGACAACCCGACGCCAACCGCCCCGGGTTGCTTTTTCCTTTTGCAGTTTCTTTTTAAAAGAAAGCCGCAACAACCACCGCAAACAGGGCCACACCTTCTACAAGGGCGGCAGCGATGATCATGTTTGTTTGGATTTTAGAAATAGCTTCAGGCTGACGGGCAATAGCTTCAACAGCTTTACCGCCAATTTGGCCAATACCGATACCGGCGCCAATTGCAGCTAAACCAGCGCTCAATGCTCCGATGTTACCATGCATTCCTGTGGCCTGGGCTAAAATCATACCAGTCATTCCAGTCATTGTGTGTTAATTTAAAACGTGTATATATATAGATAATTAATTACAAAACTTCCTGTTCGTGATGATGCTCCTCAATAGCCATTCCGATAAACAAGGCCGAAAGCAGGGTAAAAATATAGGCCTGGAGAAAAGCTACCAGCAATTCGATCGCATCCATAAATACCACGAAAACAATGGACACAGGGGAAACCCAAATGGTTTTAAATATAAATATCAGCGAGATCAAACTCAGGATGAGGATATGGCCTGCTGTAATATTGGCAAACAAACGAATCATTAAAGCGATGGGCTTTGAGAAAATGCCGACTATTTCAACCGGTATCATGATCGGGAATAACCACCATGGGTTAGGCACAAAAATATGCTTCCAATAATACTTATTACCGTTAAGATTCACGACAAATAATATGATCACTGATAAAACACAAGTTACAGCAATATTGCCAGTTAAGTTGTATCCTCCGGGGAAGAACGGTATCATGCCGAACAGGTTATTTAAAAGGATAAAGAAAAATATAGTAAGCAGGAGCGGCATAAACCTGGCGTACTTTAGACCAATATTCGGAATAGCTATGTCGTCGCGGACAAACAGGATCAGTGGCTCCAGGAATGATTGCAAACCCTTAGGCGCTTTACCCGCGCGCTTTTTATACGCAGCAGCCACGCTTAAAAATACCGCAAGTAAAATGATCATGGCCATAAACATACAGGCTACATTGCGGGTGATGGAAAAGTCGATTATTTTTTTCGAAGCAGCGTCGTCAACACTTCCTGACTGCCCGGCAACTTTTATCTTGTTTTCTTCGAGCTTATAGGCATAATATTTGCCGCGGTAAACGGTTCCTTCAGGCATCAGGTTACCCGACGAAAAACACTCTACACCTTTACCGGTGTAAAGAATAACAGGCAACGGCATATACTTTTCGCCTACGATAGGCCACACGTGCGAATCGCCGATGTGCTCGAGTATGGTAGCCTTTGCGTCAAACTTCTTTTCAGTAGTATTTGACGGGTTTTCCTGGCTAAAAGCAAGTACCGGAAACAGGGCTGCAAATAAAAAAAACGCGGAAATCAGGTGAAGTCTAAAAATTTTTAATTTCAAAATCGAGCTCTTTTGCATCTAAATGAAGTTTTCTACCTTAAATTTTTGAGCCGCAAGTTACGTAACAAAATATAAACTTCAAAGACAGTATTTAATAAATATATATACATAAAATCACCCAAAAAAACGGCTTTGTCGACGTGGTTTTTTGCTCTAAAAATGAAGATAAATGCAAGGGCGGCTAATATTTTCAAGGTGGTTCCACCTAAAAAAGCTTGGGCAAAATAGTCAGGATTTTTCTTGTCGACTATAAGCATTATTGACAAAACCAACAGCGTCAGTGCCGACATAAAAAAGAACATTATCCAAAAGCCGGGAACGATAATCGGAAAATCACTCAATTGAAGTGACGAATCGTCCAAGTGCCCAACTATAAACGGGGGAATCGAAATGACGACCGTGAAAAAGAAAAATGATAGCAAGGAGCGGCTGAGTTTCATTTCGGTTGACGGATCTGTTGCGGTTTTAAAGAAGGTAAATGCGTATTGATCTTATTTTTTTACAGACCTTATTACAAGGTACAAAGATATAAAAACACCTGTAAGTGAAAGCACCGCGGTTACCCATTTAACCGAATGATGACCGGACTCATCGATTTTATAACCAACAAAAGTGCATATCCCTATGACTGCAAGCATCTGGAAACCCATTCCCGTAAATTTTAAATAATCGCTTCCGCCGCCGTCATCGCCCTCATCATTTTTCTTCTCCTTTGCCATGTGCAAATTTATTGATCCTATTCCATAATTGTTACTAAATTAGCAAGGCTTTTATGGATGGTATTAAGTTGAAGCGAGACAAAAAAAATTTCGTTGCAAAATATCTTAATTTTTTGTTTTTTGCCCTGGTGGTGATTAGCTCAGGATGTGGATCGCAGCGCGATAGCGGCTTCAGCAAAGGCATGCAAAATTTAACCGCGCATTACAACATCCTGTTCAACGCCAAAGAAATATTGCGGCAAAAACAGGTAAGCTACGCCACTTCATTTTTGGATAACTATAACCAGATATTGAGTGTTTATCCCGACACCGTAGCACAATCTAACTCGATCGACAAGGATCTGGATGCCGCAACGGTAAAAGCCAACTACCTGATCAACGAAAAAGAACACAGTAAATATATTGGGGATGCTTACCTGGTTTTGGGCGAGGCCAATTACCTGGAAGGCAATTACTATAATGCCGTTGAATACTTCAGTTATGTGATACGGTCGTTCCCCGAAAGAAAAGACCTCATTCAGCAGGCGCAGGTTTGGAAAACGCGAACACTGATCTACCTGAACCAGCTACCCCAGGCGCAGGCGGTAATTGACACCGCTATCGCTCATATCAACCCTAAAAAGCACCCTTTGGCCGACATCTATGCCGCCAAACTCCAATATGATATCGAAGTTCAGGATTATACTGACGGCGAAGAAATGGCAAAGCAGGCCGTACGTTACAGCAAGTCGAAAAACCAGCGCACCCGCTGGAAGTTTATTTGGGCCCAGCTTGAAGAATTGAACGGACATACGGCTGATGCCTACCAAAATTACAGGCAAATAGCGAAAAGCAACGCCTTGTTCGAGATGGCTTTCAACGCCAACCTGAATATGATCCGGATGCACGAAAGCAACGAGGGGGATAAAAGAAACCGGCAGAACGAATTACTGGCATTGTTAAAAAATCCCGACAACGTTGAATTTAAAGACCAGATATATTACCAGGTGGCGCTGCTGCAGCAGACCGATAAAAATATTGATGTCGCCGTTAAATATTACAATCTATCCATCAGGAACAGTCAAAAAAACCAAACCCAGAAGGGGCTGGCCTATTTAAGGCTGGCTGAGATCTATTTTGATAACAAGGCAGATTACGTGCGCTCAAAAAAATATTACGACAGTACCTTAACGAGTTTGCCGGTAAATTACCCGGGCTACCTGGCCCTTCAAAAAAAGGCCACTAACCTGGCACTGTTAGCTGACAGGCTGCAGATCATAGCCCGCGAAGATACCCTGCAAGCGCTGGCGCAGATGGACGAAAAAGCCCGGCTGGCCGTGATCGATAAAATGGTAAACGACTATGTTTTGCAACAGCAAAGCATTGCCAATGCAAACCAGGCGAATGCCAACGCCCTGGCTTCCCAGCAATCCGGCTCATTTAGCGGAGGCTCATTCTATTTTGATAACGCGGGGGCGGTTGGCCAGGGGATTTCCGATTTTAAAAAGAAGTGGGGCAGCCGGAAGCTGGAGGATGATTGGCGGCGAAGTACACGATCGTCCAGCGATGTGACCAACAACACCTCGAGTTCAATACAGGCGCTTGACCCCGATGCACCCATAGGCGGAGCGCAAGCCGGGCGGACAAATGGCGCCGGCGCAGCTTACCGCAAATCGCTCATGGCGGGCCTTCCCTTAACGCCCGCGCTACTGGCACAATCGAACCTGCGCTTATACAATGCCTATGTTGATATTGGCGATTTCTACCGGGATATCCTCCAGGATAAAAAACAGGCAATCACCGCATTTGAAACCATTCTTAGCCGGTTTCCCAATGATCCCAACAAACCGGCCATTTACTATAATTTGTATAGGCTATACGGTGACATTGACCTCGCAAAATCCGACTTTTACAAAAATAAACTGCTGAAAGAATACCCTGAAACGCCATTTGCGAAAATAATTATCGACCCTGATTTTGTAAAAAAGTTAGGAGATAAGGACGCCGAATACACTAGCGCCTACAATGCCGTATTCGACCTTTACGCCCAAAAGAAATACAAGGAAGTGATCAGTAGTGTACCCGAATTGCTGAAACAATACCCGGGAAACAGGCTGTCGGCACAGTTGTATTATTTGCAAACGCTTTCCCAGGGGCATTACGAACAGATTGGCCCTTTTACCGATAGCCTGAAACAATTAATGAGCTATTATCCTGCTGATAAGTTGATCATACCGCTGGTACAGCAGCATTTACACTACATCAACACAAATCAAGCTGATATGGCGACGAGGGATGTAGTTTTGGCTGATGCTTCGGCCAACGATGTTCCATACACACTTGCGGTCGAAAACAAAAAGCAAACCAATTACCGGGGACAGCCACGCGCAGCGTTGCCGGATCAGCCAAAGCCAAAACTCAGCCAAAAGCAGATCGATAGCCTTGCCAAAAAGCCTGCGGAAAAGGCCGCGCAGCCGCTTAACGCCGCAGCAATAACCCCTTCGTTAACTGCGTCCTCTCTCGCCGCTCCCGGAAATAATAGCCTCGCGGTTGGTCCTTTAAATAGTACGGCCTTAGCACTCCCGTCAACTACCTTACCGGCCGGCGCTAACGTCGATGCACGCGGCAACCTGGCGGTAAACGCCTCTCCTGACAGTATAAAAACACATGTAAGTGTCCCCTCCCTGTTTTCATTCTCCGCCACCGACTATTATTTCGCCGTAAAAGTAGCGTCCGTCACAACTAATTTGGCGTCCTCACGTTTTGGTATCGGGCAGTTTAACCGGGCGAATTACGCCGGCAAGGGCATAAGGCACCAGCTAAAAGCTGTTGGCGACAGCGACCAGGTGATCTATGTCGGTCATTTCTCGTCTTTTGAAGATGCAAAAAGCTATGCTAAGGCGATCGTTCCTCTTTTACCCGATATTATGAAAGTGCCGGCAGCGAATTACACCTTTTTTATCATTTCCAAAGAAAATCTGGATAAATTAGCCGACAGAAAAACATTGAATAGTTACATCGACTATTATCAAAACATCCTGTTAACTAATGATCATTAAACTCAAGACCGAGGATATACGAAGGTACAACTGGTACCTGTGGAGAACGGTGATCGCCTTTTTCGCG
>JABDGE010000085.1 GCA_013286235.1 Bacteroidota bacterium | reverse complement strand
TAAACGTAAAACTACAAGATGGCGGGGCTGCCGGATCGGTATCAAAATCGCTGAAAGCGACCTGGTTATAGGCAGCATTGCTGAATACCGCCGTCGGCTGACTGGAGTAATGGTCCATGAGCGTGGTTTGCACGTGCTTATAATTGTCATCTACTGTCCGGGGAAATCCGGTGTTATCATAAATGTCAAAATTTTCAACGGGCAGATAATTCCCGCTCTTAGTGAGTGTGGCACCGCTGATGGTCATCTGGCTGAAGCTACCGCCTCCGGCGGCAAACCATTTTTGTTCGGAAGCGGGGATGACTTCGGTAGCGGAACCAATGGTGGTATCCCTGTAAAGCGTGATGCTGGCGCTTGTGGTGGTCAATGATCCGCCAACCGGCGTAGTTTGCCGGTACGATTCGATAGGTAAATTTATATTTTGCTGTATCAGGTTGTAAATAGCGGTAACGTTTGGATTTGATGTACCACCAGTGGCTGTTGCTGTAAAATCTTTTGCATATTGATAATTTACAGTTTCACTGCTGCCATCGCTGTTATTGGTTTGTTGCTTGGTAACTAACTTGTGATAACTGCTTGCATAGGTGTAGTTAACTGTAGAACTTTGCGATTGACTAAGGGTATTGGAATCGAACACTTTTGTGTTTACCGATGCCGTCAGTTCGCTTGCTCCAAAGTAAATTGTATATACGTTGTAACCCTTTGCCACCAACAGGCTTGGCCCGTAGTCGTCGCCTTGAAATGCCTGGATAGAAGTAGGGGAAAAGGACGGCGTATAGGTATAATTTTTTTCGCTTACTTCCGTTCCCGCATCCATAAAATTGGTCACTTTAAGCAGCATACTTCTTTCATAGTCCCAATTGGGATTCGGAATAAAAGGATAAGAATAGGAATAGTTTTGTATGGGGCCATAGGTGGATGAACAGGTGTACCTGGCAACGTCATTGACGGTGGAGGCATTGGACGTCCAGTACGTCGGTGTCACATTATATTGGTACGTCGTGCTGCCCGCGCCGGTCTGGCTAACCGTACTATAGGCATACATGATGGTGTGGTCGTCGGTCGAAAGATCATAAGCAGAAAGAGCTGTAGCATCCTGCCACAGTGTTAAACCGGTGGCAGACCCGCTATAGGGGATGGTAAAGGCAAATTGAGGCAAGGTCAGGGGTGTGCCACTGGACAATCCGGTTGAGGGGTTATTATAGCTGTAGTTGCGTACAATGTTCGGTGATCCGTTTCCAGCCGAATCGATAACCTGCTTGACTCGGATGCCACCCCCAAGCATAATATTGCCGGAAGGTGCATCGACATAACTATTGCTCTCGTAAACCAGGCGTGTGGCGCCTCCGTTGATATAAGTTATTTCGTTTAAAGTACCAGCATAAACCGTCGAGGTGGTAACGGCCCTGTTATTACTCGCCAGGAGCCCATACTCATAGTCGCTGCCGGGCGATCCTGAAGCATCCACGACATACCTTGGATAATAGCTTATCACGGGATTCAAAACATACACGGATGGAATCAATGTCGAACCTGATGCGGATGATGAATAATACCCCCAGTAATCTACTTCGTTCGAGGTGGAATCGGGCAGCGTTGTAGTATAGCCGGAACCGCCTGACGACTCCCCTATATAACTAAATGTGTAGTTAGTGGGTGAGCTGCAACCTGCTGCATCAGTAAAATTTGTCAGGAAACTTCTGCTATATCCTGTTGGCGTGTAGACCATCAATGTGTAATTAAAAACGAATAAGTGCCCCATGCCGCTTATGTTCGTCACATAAGTTTCGCCAGTGCTGCTCAGACCGTTCCAGCTAAACGAAAGCAACGACGGATTGGAAAAATTCACATTAGTGGTACCCATCGCACTAAGTGTTTGTGGGATCACGGATTGCAATACATTATACTCAACTGATGTGCTGGAGACGCCCCCAATGAATAGTACAACCGGATCAGCTCCGCCCCGCGCCGGTGCAGTGGTATAAGTAAACGTAACACCGTTCCCGTACGGGTCTGTTATGCTCGTCAAATTCCACGCGTCGTAATATGTTATCCCGTTCTGATACTGGCTGTATTTGGTTTTAAAGTAACTGGGCGTGCCTACATTTCCCAGCGTTGTCAACTGCGTTACCGTCTCGGGAGCGGCAAACACATATTTAATACCCCTGTCAGTCGTTATAGTAAAAGAGGCAATTTGACTGGCATTACCGCCGGTACCGCCGACCAGCGTGTATTGGAATACAAGATCATGATAAATGAGTGGATGAAACGCCCCGGAAACCCTGTCCCACACAAATTGGCATGACAGTCCCGGCGCCGATATTGAAAATATATCGGGCTCCGTATCATAGGTATAGGGCATGTATGTGTTGATATTGTCGATGTCACTAGTCTCATCGGTACAGGTAGAAAAGTTATCATCATTTTGCGGAACAAAGCCCATCGCGTAGCCTGCACCGGGGTTGACTGCAATCATCCAACCCGTTTCGGACACTCCGGAATTGTCTTTTGTCACATCATCCGGCAAACCCCTTACCTGGCGGCTTATTTGGCCGCCGGCATTCAATTGAAACCCCATACCGGCGGTGTTTTCCGCATCTCTCGTTTTTACCCCTGTCGCCGCATACGAAATGCTTATGGGTACCGATACTTCTCCACTATTCAAAGTATAAACAGGAATCTGAATGCTTCCCGTGCCTGTGCTGGGATTCACGGAAACAATGCTTTGAGCGAATAATACGCGTGCGAAAAAGAAGCCGAAAAAAAACAGGGCAATATGTTTTCTGGACATAAAAATTATGAATTAAAAAATGGAAAATAGCGGGTTTAACAGAACAAGGATATCCTTGGGTAAGAACTAGTGGTTATTGTAAAACTTTTTAAGAGAACGTGTTGATTTGGTTAAAGCTAATGGTATTTATATTTAATAAGTTGAGGTTAGAAACTTTTTAATATTAGAAAAAATATTTGAGAAAAACAATAATTTTTTAAAAATATTTTTACTGCTATTTTATTACTTCAAAATATACTTCAAGTACCAGTTTTTTCGCGTTACCATCAAGTAGGTGTATCGTGACAACACGGTAGCTCGCAGAACGCACCACGCCTGTTCCCGGTGCATCTTGCAATTTTTTAAGGACCCTCATCAAAGCAAAATAATCCCCCTCAAAATCCGCCTTTTGAATTATAAATTTGCCCGTATGGTAAACAGGGTCCGACAAAGGCACTTCAGAAAGTTTTACATTTTCTCCCTGAGCTATTGCCGCAATTTGGTTAATAGCATTGCTGCGGAATGTAACAGTATCTGCCCGGTATAAATCTATTATTTTGGAAAGGTTAGCGCATTTTCGTAGCAGGTATGCCGGCTGCACACTCAGATTGGATGCTTGCGCCAGCTGGGCTGTCAAATGTTTATTCAGTTGCAACGCAACAATCGTTTTCTTAAAGGCAAACTGGTAGCAAAGCAGCAGCAGGATAATCGTTCCTGCAATCAGTAGATATTCTTTTTTGATGGGCGATTGTTTCAGCATCTCAATAATCAATTAAAATGGAAAACTGGCCTGTGTTTAATTCACTGTTAAAGGTGTAGCTATCCAGCTGCACATTCTTTACCCAAGGCCTGGTTTTGATGCGCGCTATCCATTCATTTACGGGAATGATCTTTTCAGACATGCCCGTTACCCGTATTTTCCGGGTGTAAAACACGATCTGCTTTTGCTGCCTGCTCCCGGCAAGGTCCACCGGGTCAATGGTGACTTCCTTCCAGGTGATTTCGGGCGGTAATAGTGAGGCAACCTGGTCTACCAGGGCGCTTTTATTGATATTGCCTTCCCATCCAAGCACTTTTAACAATCCTTCTTTCTGCTGCACCTCTTCGGTGATTTTTTGGATGTCATCGGTACTTTGAGCCGACCGGCTCACCTGCTCAGTCAGCCGCATATTGGACGAATTCAGCCAGGAAAACAGGCAAAAATTAACAAGCAGCAGGACAAAAAAAACTGCCAAAACCACAAAGCCCTGTACTTTCAGCTTTCGTTCCCGGACGGAGTTTTTTAAGGCCTCTGCCAAAGAATCAGCGTCCGCCTGCACAGCGTCTATTTTCCTCGCCAGCGCCAATTGGAATGCCGCCGCATAAGGGATCACCAGGCTTTCATGAATAGCCTCTGACTCTATTTTTATCGGAAACTGCGCAACAGCCGATGGATCATATCGCCACGAAAGCCATTCACCGCTGTCGTTCCGGTTAATGGTATAGCCGGCAAATATTAACGCTTTATCGTACAGGTTCAGCTGTGGAATAACGTTGATAACCGGAAAGGGGCCGAGTGAAAGCATCAATGGCACGAAACCCAGGTTTTGTAATTGCCCGATCCACTTATCTGCCTCGCTTTTCCGGATTACTGCAACGAAGGAATAATCGCCCGAAATAAAATTTTGTACATAAAAATCGGCAATATTACCGTTGGGCAAAACCTTGTTGAAATTGACAGCGCTGATTCCCTCCGTTTTCTCTACCTGTTTATAAAGAACGCCTTTGCCCGCTAAGTTGAGTGAAACAAATGTTTTCGACGGAAATTCATGTTTCAGGCCCTCAAGCCCATGTAGATTGGGAACCTTTTTTTCAATCGTGAGCTGGGCCTTAGTAACGGCAATACCACAAGCGCTGACCGATACGGTACCGTCATTTTCGGTATGTATGCTTATCCCGGCAGCCTGGTTTATCCTGTAGTATTGCTCCAGCATTTGATGATTATTTCAGTCTATCAATTACTTTTTAGTATTTCAGCCTTCTGCTTTGCGCTTTCACCTTCTTCGTCCGCCATAGCTTTTTTCAACCGCCGTAGCCTCAGCGAAGGAGGTAGCGGCGGCGGATCACCTTCCACCCTCCCTCCGGCTATGAACCATGAACCATGAACTATGGCCCATGAACTATGAACAACTGCTACTGCCACTGCACACATTCGCTCTCATCTAACGTAAAATAGTCGGCTTAATAAATAACACGGTGATCACTTTGGATGCCGTTTTGGTCCTCGCGCTGAATATCCACTTGAGGATCGGAATGCGCGATAGCAGCGGCACCCCCGAAGTCGTCAGGTCATTCTCGGTCCGCTCCATTCCGCCCAGCAAAATGGTGTCGTTGCTATGCACCCGCAGGCTGCTGTTAAACTGGCTGATCGACTCAGGCGGGGGTGAGCCATCGGTCGGAATAGACGTAAAATCGGAGACAACAACGCCGATATTTAAGGTTACCTGGTCATCTCCCGAAACCACAGGTTTGATTTCCACGGAAAGGTCGGCCTCCACCGGCGTATAAACGTTGGTTAACACGGATGTAGTGGTGGCTGAGGATGGAATCAGGTTCTGCGTGGTGTTTTTATAATACAGCTTATTGCCGATGCTCAGTTTTGCCGAATGCCCGTTGAGCGCGGTGAGCTTTGGAACGGCCCGCACTTCGGTATTGGCGTTTGATTCGAGCGCCTGAATAGTGGCGTAAAAATTCGGCACCACCTGGCCCAGGTTGATGGAGGTAATTTTGCTCAGGCTGTTTAGAAAGCTGTTGATACCGTTTGCGCTGAAAGTAAAGTTTACGCCCGGTAAGATGGTGCCGCCCGTTTTCACACTGTCTGACACGCCGGCGGTTATGCCGGTTGAAATCGTGTTTGTTTTGTGGATATCGATCATCGTTACTTCGATCAGGATAACCGGAACCAATTCATCAAGTTGCGTAATGATATTGGCTACATCCCTGGTATCAGCAGCTGAACCGGAAAGTAACAGCGTGTTCTGTTCCTTAAACTCTTTGATCTCTATATTTTTCTTTAGCTCTGCAGGGATCATCGCAACCACGGTATCGATGGACCTGTTTTGCAGGTGAACAGCCTTAAAGGCTTTTAAGCCGCTCAGCTTGCTGTCTCCTATTAGGTACACCCCGTTATCCTCCTGGAAGGTATAGCTGGTCCCTTTAAAAAGAATGTCGAGAAATTGATCATAAGGTACACCGGTCACATGCACGTCAATGCTTCCTTTAATATCTGAATAAAGGGCGTAGTTTTTACCCAATTCCTGGGACGCCTGTTTCACGAGGTTAATCAAAGGCGCACCAACCGCATCCGCCGAAACTAGTTTTTTGCCATCCACTGTTCTGGCATAAACACCCGAAGCTCCACCGCCGCCCGAAGTTGCCGCCGCGGGCTTGAATGCCCTGCGTACTGCCGTACTGTTATCTCCGTTGACGTACAATTCCTCGTTATCCTCCAGGGGTTGAAAAATAAAAAAGCCGTCATTGGTCTTCACCATTTTGATATTGTTGCTGAAGGCGATCTTATCAAGCGCGGTTTCAAATGGAGCCGATTCAATAAACCCGCTCACCAGTTTCCCGTTCAGACTTCCCGGCACGATAACATTTTTACCGGAGATCTGCGATATCTTTTTGGCAACAGCCGTTAAAGTATCGTTATTTAAGGCTACTGACAGCGAGTTATCCGTAGGGTTATATTTAGCATTGATCTCCTTAGGCGGCGCTTTTACAAATTGGCCAGGGTCTTCATAGCTGGTCACATAGATGATGGAACCGGTTACAACGATATCAAGGTTATATTTCTTTGCCAAAAAGATCAGGATATTTTCGGCGGTAACCCCGTTAAGGTTGTCATTTACCGAAAAACTTAATTTGGGATCAACACTGATATTTAAATTATTGATGCTGGCAATACCCTCCAGGTATTGCTGGATCGATCCGTTGATCTGCAGCTGCACATTTTGCCGCAGCCCCGGCGCCGTCGCGGAAAGACTGTCGAGCTTCGCTTGAATGGCCTGCAAATGATTTTGCTGCGCCGATACAATGCCCGGTATGGCTGATAGGAGGGACAAGAAAAGGAACAGGCGGTAAATTTTGAGCATATAAGGTTTAGTAATTTTATGTGTTTAGCGATTGGTTTTTCTATTTAATATTCATAAATAACTAAAAATGTGTACATTAAATGGCTCCCCTCTTGAGAGGGCGCGCGCCGGATAGTGTGGTGGCGGGGGTGTGTATTCCAATATGCCGTCTTGTCCACTCCGCCGCCTGCCAATTCTCTTATGATAATTTTTCCATCCCATCTCTATTTTTCTTTACTCCCGACTGATCCAAATCTCACATCTCATATCTCATATCTCATATCTCACATCTCAAATCTTGCCTCTCCTCAATAATTAAACAACAACGGATAAATCTCCTCTATCGTCGTTCTCCCCTCCTCAAATAAATTAAAGGCGTTTTCTGCCAGCGTTTGTATGTTTCTTTCTTTTAAAAGGCTCTGAATATACATGTTTCCGTTCTTTATTTCAAAAGCCAGTTCCTGGTCGATCGGAATTACTTCATAAACCGCCTTACGTCCCTTATATCCGGTATAAAAACATTGCTCGCAGCCCCGCGCCAAAAAATGTTTGCGCACAGTTTTAAATGGCTTGAATTGCCGGGGGTATAACTCATCATTAAAATCAGTGTCATGTTTACAATGCGGGCATAATAACCTCACCAGTCGTTGCGCTGCGGTCGTATTCAACGTATTCGCCACCAAAAATGGCGGAATCCCCATATCAATAAGCCGCGACACTGTTCCCCATGCCGAATTAGTATGGATGGTCGACAATACGAGGTGACCGGTCAACGCCGCCCGTATAGCCATATTCGCCGTTTCAGTATCCCGGATTTCCCCCACCATGATCACATCCGGGTCCTGGCGCAAAAAGGTTCTCAGGGCTGTGGCAAAGGTCAGGCCGATAGACTCCTTCAGCTGCACCTGGTTAACACCTTCAAGGGTATATTCAACCGGGTCTTCGATGGTAAGGATATTTCGCGTCTCTTTATTAAGCAGTTTTAAAGTAGCATACAGCGTAGTTGTCTTTCCGCTGCCGGTGGGCCCGCTAAGCAGCAATATGCCGTTAGGCTTTCTAACGCCCTCCAAAAAATTATCCAGGTCGAACTTTGAAAACCCGAGGCTGTTCAAATCAATCTCCGTAGCATCGCTGTTCAGCAATCGAAGTACCACCTTTTCGCCATATAAAGTCGGCAATACCGAAACCCGGATGTCAAACTGTTCATTCTCCAGCTTGAAGTTGATACGCCCATCCTGTGGCAGTCGTTTTTCGGCGATGTCAAGATTGGCCTGAATTTTCACCTTATTGATCAACGCGGGATAGTCGTCACGTTTCAACAGGTAGCGCTCTACCATTATGCCGTCTATCCTGATCCTCACCCGGCATTTGTGCTCATAGCTTTCAATATGAATGTCGCTGCTCTTCAAATTTTTTGCCTCACGGATCAGGTTCGCCAGAAAGTTATCAGCGTTATTTACCTGTACCTGTGTTGAGCTCTGCGCCGCATTGTCTTTTATGTAATACTTAGAAAGCATTCTTGCCACCAGGTGTTCCGGGATCGGTTCAAGTGTAACGGCTACATTAAATAATATTTCAAGTTCCGAAATGACAGCATCCACGTCGGCAGTTTCCCCGCAATATAGTTCCAGCATCGTTGCCGACTTCCGTTTGGGCAGTATACGGTAATGCCAGGCCTGGTCTTTGGTGAGCCAGTGCAGTTGTTCAGTAACGATCACTATTTCTTCAGCCGCATTCATGTGATAAAGTGTAAGAGCCACGCGTCGTTTGTAAGATCGGCAACTTTAAAAAACCAATCTCCAGCCAGATAAATTATTAGCACCACTCCCTGCAAGCCGGCCAGCGGGATGTGTTTATCCTTCTTGCCGTTAAGCGCCGTATAAAGTCCCCACCCAATTAATACCAATAAAAGGCTGCTCAGGTAAAAAAATAAAAAGTTAAGAACGGATAAATAAAAGGCTATGCAAACCAGCAATGAAATGTCGCCCCAGCCTAAAAGTTCGCTCGTGATATTTACAAATAACCGGCGTTTAACCGAAAAATATGCGGTCAGCAACGCCAGTTGAAACACCAAAAAGCCAAGGTTGATAAGAACGGTTTTGAAGGTTTCATTGGAGAGCAAATGCCCAAATCCCTTCAATAATAGGAACAACACGAGCAGCACCGGAAAAAAGAATAAGTACACAGATCGGCAAAGAAAATCTTGTACCACAATCCCCAGCAGCACACCCAAAACGGATAGTTCAAGCAGCACCACTTAATCCGGCGTAACTTCCTTCAAATTCTTGTCCTGGTCTATCTCCCATACGTTATATGTGCCATTGCCATTAAAATCAACAACAGCGGTTGCCCTTGCCGTAAACCCTGTATTGGTTGCAGTTACAATTTCGATGCGATAGTTCGCCCGTCCGTCATTTCCATCGGTCACAAGCTTATCCTGCAGAAAGCCTATTTCATTCAAATCTTTTGAGTATCGCGAATGCTCATAAAAGTAACTTTGCTCCAATACCTGCACATGGTTCAGCTGCGTTTTCGCTTCAAGGCTCTTCGCTCTGGTGATCAAAGGCAGCAGGTTCGGCAACGCAAGTAGCACAAGTATGCCAATGATTACCAGCACCACCAGGATTTCGGTGAGGGTATAGGCATCTACTTTTTTCTTTAACAAGGTCTGATAGGTCTTCATTGTCGAAAATTCGTTGAAATGTAAACACTAAAAAAGACAATTACAAGTTAGCGATCAAAGAAAGATAAAATAACTTTCGGGATAATTAAGATGCGCGGACGATACCGGTCAATATGCACCGCATTCACAAAATTACCGCCGCGCCTGCGCCGTCAAGGGCATGTAAATGAGGTGAAATTGTGTTCTTTTTTTCGGCACCTCACCCTTGACCGCGCAGCCGCTAACCGGTGCCTGTTGTTTACGCAATGCAATGGCTTTGTGTGTGCAATTCAGCCATGAATGTGCACGCCACAAAGGGACTTGCATTTTTGTTTTTTTGTTCCGACATTCGATCATTGTTCACCTACTTCCTTACTATTATGGCAACCGAAACCACAATACATGCCCACCAATCCCAACATTTTGAGGATTTGCAGCTGTCCGCCAAGGAGTTCTATACGCTCTTAAAGAACATGATCGAAGAATACCGGTACCCGGACGTGAAGTGCGAGCCGGTCACGCTCAGCGAAAGCGGCCTCTTTTCATCCCGCAGGGAATACCTGTGCATTTCCAAAGGACGATACCATTATTACGTCTGCGCCAGTCCCTTTGGCAAAAGCTTCTTTATCAGCTGGTGGCTCCAGGAAGATGCACATACCGCCGCGAACGTTGCCAGCAAGTTTGGCAAGCTGGGTAAGGCGGTGGCAACCCGGATGGAAAGCAAGACATTCTATGAACGGGACACCGAACTGATGTTCACCTCAAGCATCAACTCGCTCATCAAATCGGCAGTCGAAAAAGTGAAAGCGGACAAGGGGTACCGGAAGGACGTTGAAATTGCAGCCAACTGATGATTTCAACTGCCGCAGCACTGACCAACCAATTCTACCAATGGGAACAGCGGGGCCGTGGCTGGCGGGCCGTAAACTTTCCTTGTGACCTGGAACCGGAATTTGTGCCGTTCTTTGGCCATTACATCGACCAAGACGAAATCATTGATGACGGCAAGCGGCCCTCATTCTTTGGCAGCCTGCTATCGGGCATATCCCCCGATGATGCGCGCCCCAAACCGTTCGAGCCCAAAGAGAAACTCGCCCATCCGTACAGTGCCGCTTCCAGCGGCCTATCAATTTTTTCCGTCACCTTGCCGAAGCAATTCAAGCAGAGCAAAGAGCGCATCAACCAATTTGTGGTGATGCTCTCATATCGCAAAAGTCCGGTGGGTTTCGAGCTGATTGCGCAAGCGGATGAAATACTCATTGAGTTTGTCACAAGTGACAGCGAAGCCGCATTCTTCTACGCGCAGCTGCGCGCATTCTTTCCCGAGTGCACGGTCATGGAAACATGCACCGACGGTGTACTTGACATTCTCGAGAATGCGCCCTGCCTGTACACGGTTGATTTCGGCATGGCGGAGGAATTCATGCGCCCCATTGCAACATTCAATAGCGGTGAGCACGATCCGTACCTCCCGCTCTTTGGCATTTTGGAACGCCTTGACAGTGACGAAGCGGTGATCATCCAGGTCCTTTTTTGCGGCGTGCACAATGCCTGGGCAGAAAGCATACAGACAGCAGTATGTGATGATTCCGGAAAGGCATCGTTCTTTCTCGATGCACCGGAGATGCCACAGTTGGCACGGGAAAAAGTGTCCCAGCCGCTGTATGGGGCAACGGTGAGGGCGGTAACGGTGAGCGATACCATGGAGCAAGCGGCAGCACTGTTGCAGCAAGTTGCCATCGCCATCGTCCACGCATCAATGTCACCGAGCAATTCACTGATACCGCTACAAGGGGAAGAATACAGTATCAACAAACGCTTAGCCGATATTGCAATGCGGGAGACGTGCCGTGTAGGCATGCTACTCAACGCTTCGGAACTTGCAACATTCGTGCATTTTCCGGCTATCCAGTCAAAGAAACTGATTGCCAATAATCGAACCACCAAACAAGCGCCTCTCTCCCTATCAGGCCATGACTATGTCTTAGGCACCAATGAGCACCAGCGGGTAGAGCAGGAAGTCAGTATTCCAGCCGACCAGCGTTTGCGGCACATCCATATCCTGGGCGCCACCGGTACCGGCAAGTCCACACTGCTCAAAAGCCTGATCATGCAGGACATCAACCAGGGAGGAGGATTGATGTGCCTGGACCCCCACGGGGATCTGATCGAGGATATACTCGCAAACATTCCTGAAGAACGGATCGCGGACGTGGTATTGATTGACCCGCATGATGCGGAATTTCCGGTAGGGCTCAATATCCTGGTCGCGCATTCCGACATTGAAAAGGAATTGCTGGCCTCGGACCTGGTGGCGGTATTCCGACGCTTCAGCACGTCCTGGGGGGATGCCATGAACAGCGTGCTGGCGAATGCGATTCTGGCATTTCTCTATAACGCCAAGCAATACCACTTAGGCGACTTGCGGCGGTTCCTGATCGAAGCTCCATACCGCTCCACTATCCTTGCCACCGTCACCGATCCGGACATCGTGTACTATTGGCAGGCAGAATACCCGATACTGAAAAGCAATTCCATTGGCTCCATCCTGACCCGCCTTGACGCGTTTCTTCGCCCCAAAGTGATCCGGAACATGCTGTGCCAAAAGCAGAGTCTTGATTTTGCGCAATTGATGGATAGTCACAAGATTGTCCTGGTGAAACTGTCTCAGGGACTACTGGGAGCGGAAAACAGCTATCTCTTGGGTGCTTTTATCGTATCGAAATTGCAGCAGACTGCAATGGCCCGGCAAGCGCAAGGGGCAAAAGAACGGGTCCCATTCTTTTGCTACATTGACGAATTCCAGCATTTCATCACCCCTTCTATGGCTTCTATTTTGTCGGGTGCGAGGAAATATTTTTTAGGGCTGGTGTTAAGCCACCAGGATATGAACCAGATTTCAAAGACCGACACTGACATTGCCAGCAGCGTTTTGGCAAATGCCGGCACCAGGATTTGCTTTCGGCTGGGTGACACTGATGCCAAGCGCCTGGAGGACGGTTTTAGCGGTTTTTCTGCTGAAGATTTGCAAAACCTGACTATAGGAAAAGCAATCGCACGGGTGAACACCACGGATGCAGATTTCAATTTGACAGTCATTCCGTATACCAGAGAGGAAGAAGCGAATTATGTTGACGAGATCATAGAATTCTCCCGCGCGCGATATAGCGTCCCGATTGTCCAGTCTCCCATTATTACACCGGAACCAGAACCGATAGCAGCACCGCCGCCAATTCCGTTACAGAGGGAACCTATTGAAACAGTGCCAATTGCCGATGAAACCCCCAGCGCCCAGCAAGAACAGATTCGTGCGCATCGCTATTTGCAGAGCCTCATCAAAGGGATGGCTGAAGCCCAGGGATACCGGGCCAACATCGAAGTGCCCACACCGGACGGCGCGGGCCTGGTGGACGTCTTGCTCGAAAAAGGCGCCGAAGCCATTGCGGTTGAAATATCAGTAACCACGACGGCCGTTTGGGAATTGCACAATATCCGAAAATGCCTGGCTGCAGGGTACAGCCGTATTGTGGTATGCGCGACCCTTCCTGCGAAAGTCAAAGCAATCAATCAGCAGATCAGTTCGCAGCTATCTTTAGCCGAGCAACAGAAAGTCCAAGTTTTTTCAAGCGCCGATATCCAAACGCTATTTCTTTCTTCTGCTCAAGCACAGCCACCCGATACCCTGGTCAAGGGGTATCGGGTGAAGGTCAATTATGAAGCGAACCCCAACCGGCAGGATTTATTACAGAGCATCATCAATGCTGGAAAGAAGCGATAGGTTATTGGTTTTGTACCGCGTTATTTTTGAACGCTTTGCGTTGGTACATCATTCCATCCAACAGTTTCGGAAATAATCCCCTGGACCTTTGCGCTGTCAACCCCCTGACTTTTCGCGATTTCTTCCAATAGCTTCATTTGAGCTTTCTGCAATTTAATGAAAGTCGGGATATTGAAAATGGCCCGGATAATGTAGACGCTGATGATAAAACTGATAAACCCTCCGGCGAGGTACATAATGACTTCAGTGACAAATTGATCGTGTTCGGACTCGTACAACAGTGTGTGTAGCATGACAAAGAAATTAGGTGAAAAATCTGGTTAATTGAGTGAAAGGTAGGGACATATTTACATATTTCCAAATCGTGTTTTCGTGCTATATATCCGGTATTATTTCGCCTCAAGACGAAATAATACCCCCTATCATCTCGCCGGGTGAAGTACTACACTATACCTAAATTTTAGTACTTCACCATTAATTTCTTTTATCATGCCTGTTAGAAATAGAACGTATGAACGCATTGTGCAATTTTCCTTTGGCGCCATTATCGTCCTTAGCCTCCTCTACGTAGTTGGAAAATATGTACTGCAGTTCTTAGTGCATGCGCTGCATAGCAGATAGCGAACTAATCCAATACCCGAGAGGGTATTTTTTTTGTGGAGTGACTATTGTTTTACCAATAGCTTTTCGATGATTTTGTTCAACCGCGCAATTTCATCGTCTTTTCCCTCAAGCATTTTTTCATACAGTTCCTTTTGGCCGGCAATGACTGTCTCAACGTAGCCAAACGATTGCTGCGTGCCTTTGTTGGATTGGAAATTGACGATGGCCGGCTGGCTCGACAGGATATCCATCGGGGAAACGCCCAAGACGTCCGCAATCTTATTGAGCATGCCCGCCTCAAGCTTTGTCTGGTTGGTTTCGATCCGCGAATAGGTGTTTTGCGCTATCCCGAGTCTGGCAGCAACGTTCTCCTGCGAGAAGCCGCGCAATTCCCTGACCAGCCTGATTTTATCCCCGTACATATCAAAAAAGAAAAGTTTGTTAAAGGTAGCCAAAAATAGGATAAAGTATCCAGGTTTTAGGTAGGTTCTCACGTATTGGTTGATGAACTTTATCACCGGCCGAGGTACGTGCCGCAGAACTACATCACAGACCATGCAACCAGCACTATCGAATATGGAAATGAGATTACAACAGTATAGCCTGTACATCAAGTATTTCTGCGCTATGGCAACCCTCACCGCGTCAACTTGTCACCAATGTTTAACCAAATGAAATACACCGCCACCCCTACTGCGTTATTCCGCGCTGCGATAATGCTCCTTGCCACCTGTGTCATTATGTTGAGTTCCTGTTCGAAAAGCGATTCCTCAACGACAAATTCCAACTCAACAACCCAATTGCTGACAGCAAGCAACTGGACGCTCCAAAGCGAACAGGTTGAAGAATCAAACGGCACCTGGATAGCCAACCCTGATTCGCCGGGTACCTTCACGCTCCAGTTCTCCAACAACAGCAAATTTTCAATATACCAGGGCGCCAGCATGTACGAGGGTTACACCTGGTACATCGGCAATGGGCTTGTCTTGACCGGCAGCTTTTTGCAAGGCACCTACACGATCAACACGCTCACCACCTCTACCCTGGAACTCACCGAACAGAATTATCCGACAGGCGGCACCTACACCGGTGAACGACTCACCTTTACGCATTAACTCAATCAGTTATTCACCTCACATATAACGTCATGAAAAAAATCAGTACTCAGGGCCTTCGGCATTTTCTGCATGGCTTATTCCTGGTAGTCATCGCTACCGTTCTAATCAGCTGCGGCAAGAGCGGCACAAAACCCGCCACCCCGGCAGGGGCATCCATCACCGCGGGCAACTACATGATTGTAAACGCGGCAAATCCCAATGGCTGTCTTGCTACAGGCATCTATACGTTTGAAAGCAATGGCACATTCATTTTTGCGCACGGAACAGCCTGTAGCGCTATTCCCGATGAGACCAGCACCTACAGTATCACCAACAGTGTGCTAACCGTGATGGTGAGCGGCCAAACCCAGGCCTACCTCCACGGAACGCTTGCCAATGTTAACGCGTCCGGGTTCGACTATACCGATGAGGGTAGTTCCAGCTTTCCCGAAGGGCTTGGTACCACCACGCATTTTTATAGCATTTCAAATTAGCACTGACCGGCATGTCCGGCCACGTTGTTAAGGATTACCTTTTTGAAAAATAAAATACCGCTCTAAGGGCGGTATTGTTGTTTTAGGGGTTCGGGCAGTTGGTTCCATAGCTGTATGACCATGACGATCTTTGGCGTCATGGTGCGCTTGCCTTTGAGAATGCGCTTGATCGTGCCGCTGTCGAGCTGCAACGCTTTTGCGCAGGCCGCATGAGTCCAGCCATTGCAATTTATCATTTGCTGCAATTTTCCGGCAATGGTGCGGGTGTCATGATTGAATGGGTAGAAGCCGAGAAAGGCAATGATTGAAGGATAGAATTGCACCTGTGGCACGGAGCGGCCGTTCTCCCAATAGTACACACTTTCATCGCTCACGCCGATTATCCTGGCAACATCGAGTTGCGACAATTCGCGCTCAATCCGTACCTTGCGAATATGTTCACCAACAGTTTGCGGAAACAATGAATATTCATGGATTCGCGGTTTGCGCACCTTCTTCGTCTGCCGAAGAAATGTGCTCACCACCATGCCCCTGCGGGTATTTTAACCACCCGGAGAAAGAATGCGTATGTCCGCCGGGTACCGTGCAAAAATATTTGAGTAAAATATCCGGCCCTTTACTCGACCGCATCGACCTGCACGTGGAAGTTAAACCCGTAAACTTTACGGAACTGGCCAGCGACCGCCTCGCGGAAAAAAGCGAACTTATCCGCGAACGGGTGATCAAAGCCCGCGAAATCCAGGCGCAGCGCTTTGGCGACAAACCCAACTTATACGCCAATGCCCAGATGAGCCCCCAAATGGTGCGCGACATCTGCAAAATAACACTGGCCGGCCAAAGCCTGCTCAAAAAAGCCATGGAAAAACTCGGCCTCTCCGCCCGCGCTTATGACCGCATTCTAAAAGTAGCCCGCACCATCGCCGACCTCGCCGGCAGCGAAGAAATACAGTTGGAGCACCTGGCCGAAGCGATTCATTTCAGGAGTTTGGACAGAGAGGGCTGGGCGGGGTAGAGCTTAGATATTAATGTCAAACCATAAACAAAATGGAACTCAATAAAAACAAAAGGATGGCAATAATGGTGATAGCAATTTTGCTGGGCCTGTTATTCGCAGCCTATCTGCTCTATAAACCCCACACATCGATAATAAACTATCTGCCCTACGTTTATGGCTTAGTTTATTTCCTAACCGGCCTGTATTTTTTCCTGGTTTCGTTCGGGATTTATAACCCGAAATATAAGACTGAAGAGCAACAATTAAAAGTTGCGGGTTGGTTAAATAGACGAGGCAAACTATGGAAGTTTGGTTCCATATTTTTAATGTTGTACGGGACATATACATTGATTAGGCATGACCCGAATATGTATCGCCTGGATAGTGCTATTGAAAATGAAAAATGGACGAACAAAGACAAAGCGGTATTAATGAAAATGTGTTTGAGAGACGTGGGCTTCGCTGCGAAAAAATATCCTCAAATTACGTTTGACTATTGTACCTGCACAACAGACAAAATAATGCAGGGTATGGGCAGGAAAGAGTATATCGACGTTTTATCAAAATCGGCAGATGTGCAGTATAAAATAGATTCGCCCTTTATTCAAGGGTGTTTAATTATTTTTAGCCGCCAGGTTGACAGTATAAAAAAACAGGCGAAATAATATCCAATCCATAGCTCGGCCTGTTTAAGTGTCCACACTTGAACCCTAAATTTTAAGCGTCCACGTAATATTT
>JABDGE010000084.1 GCA_013286235.1 Bacteroidota bacterium | reverse complement strand
GTTCCCAGGGCAAAAGGGATTAGTCAGCATATCGCGGACGGTGTGTTCAAGGAAGGTGAAATCGCCGACGAATATTTCATTACCAGGGTTGAAATCGCTGTTCCTCAGCATGCTTAAGCTCAACCGCATCCACCATGTCGCCATCATCTGTTCCGACTACCAAAAGTCGAAACGTTTTTATACCGAAATCCTCGGCTTAAAAATTGTTCGCGAGGTATACAGTGAAGAACGAAAATCATACAAGCTCGACCTGGAAGTTGGAAACCAATACCAGATCGAGCTTTTTTCATTTCCGGATCCACCGCCGAGGCCCTCAAGACCAGAAGCAGCCGGCCTTCGGCACTTAGCTTTCGAAGTGGACAATATCGATGTTGCAATTGCTCACATCAATGCTTTTGGCGTAATCACCGAGCCCATCCGTGTGGATGAATTTACCGGTAAATGTTTCACATTCTTCGCCGACCCGGACGGGTTGCCGATTGAGTTTTACGAGATATAAGCGTTTTCGTGCTTGCTTATTATTCCTCTTGTCCCAGGTCGTCCATTACCTGTTTTAGCGTTGCCAGGTACCTGCCGTATTGCTGGCGCACATGATGATTGATACAGACGTAGGTAATGAAGAACGAAATCAATATAGTCGCAAATACGATCAGCAAATTCCCTGGGGCAACAGATACATTCGAGGCCAGGATATGGCGTATGTAATCCATGCCATTTTTGCCGCAAAGCAGGATGAACGTAAACAGCACGGCTAATGGGGTGACACAGAAATTATAGGTTTTATAGATCTCCGTATTGAGTTCCACTTCATAAGCAATCTTCCGGATGCTATCTTTAACGTTGAAGTCGTAACGGCTGATGGATTTGTAGAAAAGGTAAAAGCGGAAAAAGTAAAAGCAATTCAGCACGATCAGTGTAAAAACAAAAATGCTGGTGACATTAAAGAAGAAGGCCGATTGAATTCCATAAAACATCAACCAGATCAACGCGGCATAGGATACCAGCACAGCGATAAACTCATTCCTCATATTGTTACGTATTTTTCCGACTGCGGAAGTGGTTTTGCTCAACTGTGCGGTACTAACCGGCAGGTGCATATCCTTCGGCTCATCCTGATTCCAGGCGCCTTTTAAATCATCTATATTCATAACTCAATTTTTAATTAATTCTTTTAATTTATTTTTTATCCTGTTTAATCTTACCCTAACATTCCCCTCAGAAATCCCGAGGTTAGAAGCAATTTCCATGTAAGAAACATCTTCCATGTAGAGGTATATAAGTGCTTTTTCCACTTTATTCAGTTGCTGCACAGCTTTATAAAAAGCGGCCAGTTGTTCTTCTTTTTCTCCGGCGGCGGATTGTTCTTCCGCCCGCTCAAACTGGTAAGGCAGCGCCTGGTTATCAGGCCGGCGTTTTTGCTTCTTAAAAAACACGATCGCGGTGTTTAGTGCGACCCTGTACATCCACGAACTAAATTTGCTTTCGGCCCTGAATGAATCGAAGGCCAGCCACAACTGTACTATCATTTCCTGCAGCAGATCATCCCGGTCTTCGGGGTTGTCTTCGTAAATTTTGGAGATCTTATAAAGGATGCCCTTGTTCTCTCCTATGAGGTGCAGAAAGCGGGCTTCTTCATTGTCCATGTTTTAAAATCATTTTGCGGCTATTGTTTTAACACCCAATAAGTATCAGCTTTAAAAAATTGTTACAGGGTAATGTAATTTAATTATTTTAGGTTGATACGTTTTTAGGTTTATTCTAATCCCGACAGAAGATAAACCCTGTTTTTTGGGGATGATAGCTGGCCGGCAAGCCAGTGAACACGAAATGTATGAGTATCGGGTTCGACCCAGATGGGTTGATTATAAGGTTTTATGAGAAATAGCCTGCATAAAGTCGGATAATGTTACAATTTGGGTTTGGCCGGTCTTTCGTAAAACCAGGAGATCGGAGTCGCCGGTAACTATATAGTCAGCGTGGCCATCCGCGGCCAGCGATAACAAATAATTGTCGTTTGGGTCCCTGCTGCCGGCTATTTGAGAGGTTATTTCAACGATTTCCAATTTCGAAATAACGAGACTGATAAACCTGGAAATTTGATCTGATCTGACAATTCTCTTAAACTTGTCACGAAGAATTACGCGGTTATACTCCCGCATAAGTTCATCGCTGAATAAGATAATGATGTCGTTATTGGTCAGTAAGCTGTAAAGTCGTCGCCTTGAATTTCTGTTGATAGTTGCGCTTATATACCAGTTGGTATCCAGGATAACTCTAAGCTTTTTTGTTGCCATACCGAACGGCCCGGACTTCGTCCATAATTTCATCCTCCGAAATTGATAATTCCGGCATTTGCTGGTCCATAAGGCGCCAGCGTTCTTTAAATGTTTGTTCGTTTATCTGCTCTGCAATTTCTAACTGCGCTGCTTTCGGTAACATATTGAACAAGCGAAGTACCTGGTTTATGCTCACTGCTTCCATAACGATTAGCTTCTCTACCTCAAAGTTACAAAATAAGCTTGTTAATCCATAGAAAGCTTTATGGTTAACGCGGCTTAATAACTACCCGGAACAACCTTTTTACCGAAAATTAATCCATACCTGCTATATTAGCATAAAACCTCAAGGAAAGAATTAATCTCGGCCAATTATGAAGTCATCCAAAACGCTCATAGCCTTTGTATTTGTACTCATTTTGTTGAATGGTGCGGTACGCGCCCAGGAAAAATACCAGGCTACCTGGGAGTCCCTGTCAAATTATAAAACTGCCGAATGGTTCAGGGATGCCAAATTTGGCATATTCATTCACTGGGGTGTTTATTCCGTCCCGGCATTCGGCTCGGAGTGGTATCCGCGTAATATGTACCAGGTGGGCTCGCCGGAGTATAAACATCACCTGGAAACCTACGGCCCGCAAAGCAAATTCGGCTACAAGGATTTTATTCCCATGTTCAAGGCCGAAAAATTCGACCCGCATGCCTGGGTGGCGTTGTTCAAAAAAGCTGGGGCGAAATACGTGGTTCCTGTGGCCGAACACCACGACGGCTTCGCGATGTACAAAACCTCGCTTACTAAATGGAATGCCTACGACATGGGGCCGCATCGCGATGTAATTGGCGAGCTGGCCGCCGAAATAAAAAAACAAGGGCTGATATTTGGTCTATCCTCGCACCGTATCGAGCATTGGTGGTTCTTCAACGGCGGCAAAACGTTTGATTCGGATGTCCTCGACCCTAAATACAACAACTATTACGGCCCCGCACACAGCGAGGACGAAACCATGTCGCCCGAATATATGAACGACTGGCTGATGCGGGACATCGAGCTGGTGAATAATTACCATCCCCAGCTGGTTTGGTTCGACTGGTGGATCGAGCAGCCCGCGCTAACTCCGTATCGCAAGTCTTTCGCAGCATTTTATTATAACAAAGGGCTCGAATGGAACAAAGAGGTGGTTATTAATTACAAACTCAATTCCTATCCCGAAGGTGCAGCTGTGCTCGACCTGGAACGCGGCAAACTGGATGCCATACGGCCAATACCATGGCAAACCGACGATGCCATTGGCAACCAATCCTGGGGCTATACCACCACCAATACCTTTAAAGATGCGCGTTACGTGGTTACCAACCTTATCGATATCGTTAGCAAGAACGGCAATTTGTTGCTGAATATCGGCCCCAAATCCGACGGCACCATCACCGACCAGGAAACCCAGGTATTGCTGGGCACCGGCAAATGGCTCGAAGTGAACGGAGATGCCATCTATGGTACCCGCCCCTGGAAAATTTATGGTGAGGGCCCCACCAAATCCGCCAGCGGCTCTTTTGCTGATCAGAAAATCCCTTTTGGTGCACATGATGTACGCTTCACCACCAAAGGCGATACCCTGTATATAACAGCAATGGGCCTGCCCACAGATAACCTAAGCATAAAATCGCTCGCACTAAAAGCAGTCAACGGAAAAATAGCCCACCTCAAAATGCTCGGGAGCGCGGCACCCGTCAACTGGAAACAAAAAGAAGATGAACTAGTCATTGAACCGTCGAAAAGCTATCCATCTGAATATGCAGTAAGCTACGAGATAGAATTTGTTCATTAGTTCTCCCGATAGCTATCGGGAGGTTCATTAGTTCATTAGTTCATTGGTTCATTAGTTCACTGGTTCATTGGTGATTTGCAACCGGGTAAATTTAAAATCGTAAATCGGTACATGTTTCAATTTAAACAGTTCAGCGTTGATCAAACCGGTTGTGCGATGAAGATCAATACCGATGGTGTGTTGCTCGGAGCGATTGCTGAAGCAAACGATCCTGCATCGATCCTTGATATTGGTACGGGAACGGGCGTGATGGCTTTAATGCTGGCGCAACGATATACCAATGCCATTATTGACGCCGTGGAAATTGATGAGTCAGCTGTAGAAACTGCAGGTCGAAATTTCAAAAATTCCGCTTTTCATAAGCGGTTGAATATTCACTGTTCTGATATCAATGAGTTTGACGAAAATCTTGAAAGAAAATATGACCTTATTGTATCAAATCCCCCTTTCTATATCAACTCACTTGAATCGCCGATGGAAAGAAAGACATTGGCGAAACACACTGAAGCGAGATTTTTTGAACTGCTGATAAAGGATATAGCAGGGTTCCTGGCGGAAAAAGGCACCTGCTGGCTCATATTGTCCATAAACGCAGCCACGGAGGTGAAAGCGCTGATCAAACAAAACGGGACGAGTGTGTCAAGAACGATAGATGTACACTCATATCCGCATTCAGCTGCGCACAGGGTAATTTTATGCTTTGGTTTTGAGGAAGTTTCGCAGCAAACAATTAAATTCACCATTTATAAAGATTCCGGTATTTATTCGGATGAGTATCGAAAGCTTTTAAAACATTACTTTTTAGCGTTTTAATATGAAAACCTTATCAATTATTCTCACCATTTTACTCATTTTACCAGTCGGATACGCGTTCCTTTCCGCATATGAATCTTATACTGTGCAGAGGGCATTTATGTCTCAACCTGGTATGGGTGAGTTTCAGTGGCATTTGTTTACTCCGATCGCTGAAAATTTAATTTACTTGTGTGTAGCGACCGTCTTAAATGCCAGGGAAAAATATCTCGCCAACAGCCTAATATGCGGGACTTTGCTTGCCACCTTTTTTATCTCATTGATCTTTTATTATGGCGTGAATATTTTTTTTATGCTGTCAAATGCTCATAAATGACGACAACTATTTTACAACGAGATTTAATTTTTCAATGCTTAAAATAGGCCTCCTTTCCGATACGCACAGCTACCTTGATGATGCTGTTTTCAAACATTTCGAAAACTGTGACGAGATATGGCATGCCGGTGATTTTGGCAATATGGAGGTGATCGATAAGCTGGCTGCCTTTAAACCGCTTAAAGGCGTTTATGGCAATATTGATGGTACCGAGATCAGGCAGATATTCCCGGAGCACCTGCGCTTTAACTGCGAAAAAGTAGATGTTTGGATGACGCATATCGGCGGTTATCCGGGTCGTTATCATCCGTCGATAAAGCGTGAAATATACACTAAGCCTCCCGGCTTATTTATTACGGGTCATTCCCATATTTTAAAGGTAATTTTCGACAAAAGTATCAATTGCCTGCATGTAAACCCTGGTGCTGCCGGAAAACAAGGCTGGCACAAGGTGCGAACTTTAGTGAGATTTTGCATTTCTGAAGAAAAAATCCATACCTTCGACCTTATTGAGATGCCGCGTTAAGGCGTATTAAATACACTAAGTACCATGAAGGTTGTTACAACTTTGGGCCAGTTTATCCTCGAAAAACAGGCCGATTTCCCTTATGCCAAAGGCGAGCTGTCAAGATTATTGCGCGACATAGGCATTGCCGCCAAGATCGTAAACCGCGAGGTGAATAAGGCAGGCCTCGCAGATATATTGGGCGAGGCAGGCACCACAAACGTGCAGGGCGAAGGCCAAAAAAAGCTCGACGTCTACGCAAACGAGCAATTCATCTCCGCCCTCAAACATGGCGGCGAGTGCTGCATTGTCGCCTCTGAAGAAAATGACGATTATATACCCATCGAGTCGGAAGTGTCAAAAGACGCCCGGTATATTGTGGCGATGGATCCGCTGGATGGCTCGTCCAACATCGATGTAAACGTTGCTGTCGGCACCATCTTTTCCATTTACCGCCGAAAATCCGCCGAAGGCAAAGCAACCATCACGGATGTGCTGCAACGCGGGACTGAACAAGTGGCCGCCGGGTATGTGATCTACGGTTCATCAACCATGCTGGTGTACACCACCGGGAAAGGCGTAAACGGTTTCACCCTGGATCCTTCCATTGGTGAGTTTTGCCTTTCGCATGCCGATATGAAATTGCCGGAAGACGGCTTTATCTATTCCATCAACGAAGGCAACTACGTGCATTTTCCTGATGGCGTGAAAAAATACATCAAATATTGCCAGGTGGAAGATAAAAAGACCGGCCGGCCCTACACCTCCCGGTATATCGGTTCCATGGTGGCCGATGTTCACCGCAACCTGATAAAAGGCGGCATTTTTATTTACCCGGTAACAGCCGGCGCTCCGAATGGTAAGCTGCGCCTGGTTTACGAATGCAATCCGATGGCCTTCATCGTCGAGCAGGCCGGCGGCCGCGCCAGCAACGGCTACGAACGCATCCTCGACCTCGACGTGGACGCTTTACATCAGCGCTCGGCCATTTTTATCGGCTCAAAAAACATGGTAAAAAAAGCCGAGGAAATGATGGCGTCTTTTTCGCCCCAGGGCACTAAAAAGACGTTTGAAGGAGAGGTGGTGTTGCAGTGAGCAGTCTGCAGTGGGTAGTTGCTCGGTTTGTCGTTTGCAGCAGGCCATTCCAGCAGCGCTTTTGCGCTGCCAACTGCTAACTAAAAACTGCTAACTAAAGAAGACCAGCCTTTGCTGCTTCCGCCTCAAATACTGCATCCACCAATAAATTTTTTTGCTTGCCCGCCGCCACGGCGAGTTCATCGCAGCGTTCATTTTCGGGATGGCCGTCGTGCCCGCGCACCCAATGAAATTTGACGTTGTGCAACTTGCTGATCTCGTGGTACCGCAACCAGAGGTCTTTATTTTTCTTGCCGGCAAAGCCTTTTTTTATCCAGCCATACAGCCAACCTTTTTCAATGGCATCGATAACATACTTCGAGTCGGAAAACACGGTAACGTCCTGCTTGGGATTTTTGAGCGCTTCAAGGCCTTTAATCACGGCAAGCAATTCCATCCGGTTATTAGTGGTTTTGCGAAATCCTTCGGATAACTCTTTATAATGCTGTCCCGAGCGCAGGATCACGCCATACCCTCCCGGTCCGGGATTCCCGCTCGAAGCGCCGTCTGTAAATATCTCTATCATGCCCTCAAGCCCCCGTTACCCAGCGGGGGTGTTAAATTTTGGCTAAAATAGGTAATAAAAACAGGAGGAGAAAACCGCCTGCTAATCAACTCCTCCGCTAACCAGCGGAGGTTGGGGGGCGGGCTGGGCCGATTTTCTTCCACTTCAACCTTAGCGAATTCCCAATTACAACCACGTCCGAAAATGCCATGGTGAACGCGCCGATCATCGGGCTCAAAAAGCCAAAAGCCGCCAGCGGGATGGCGACAATATTGTAGGCGAAGGCCCAAAACAGGTTTTGTTTAATGGTGATGAGGGTATGTTTGCTGATCTGCAAAAACTTAACGACCGAATGCAAATCGGTATTCAACAGCACCACCCTGGCCGACTGTATGGCTATCTGGCTGGCGTCGCTCATGGAAACGCCAACATCGGCTTTGATTAGGGCGGGAGCATCATTGATCCCATCGCCAACCATAATTGTGCAGCCTTTTTTGCGGTAAATATCAACCACCACTAATTTTTCATCAGGCAGCTTTTCCGCGTGGACATCGCTTATCCCTATTTTCTTTGCTACACTTAAACACCGGTTTAATTTGTCGCCGCTGAGCAGCACAGGTGTAATATGCATCTTTTTTAGTTGACTGATCAGCTCTGCCGCCTCTGGCTTGATCTCATCATCTACGCCGATCTGCGCGATCAGCTTTTGGTTTTTAAACAGGGTGAGGTTAAAATCGCCCTCGTCGGCGGTTTTGCCGGCGCCCAGGAAATAATGATTGCCTTCCACATCTTCGGCGTGCATCCCCAGCCCTTTTTCCTCGCGCGCCGTTTTGATGATCACTTTGGTCTTTGGCAAATTTGCCAGTCCGTTCACCAGTGATTTTGCAATCGGGTGGTTCGACCGTTCTTCAATTGCCGAAATAATACCTCTTATCGCTTCAATGCCAAAGTGGCCCTCGGCTTTAATGCCGTTGATTTTAAACTTGCCGGTAGTAAGGGTGCCGGTTTTATCAAATATTACGTATTTGGCATTGGCTACAGCTTCAACGGTATCCCCGCCTTTTATCAATATGCCGTTTTTGGCCGCTCTGCCCAGGCCAACCATTATGGCCGTTGGTGTAGCCAGGCCCATGGCGCAGGGGCATGAGATAACTAAAACTGCGATCGCATTCATTAATGAAGCCCGCATGCCATCGTGCACGGCAAAAAAAGCCACCGCGAAAGTCACCAGCGAAATAAGTATCACGGCAGGGACAAATATCGCCGCCACCTGGTCGCCCAGTTTTTGTACCGGGGGTTTGGCGGCCTGCGCCTTTTTCATCAGCTCAATGATCTGCGCCAGTATGGTATTCGAGCCGACTTTGGTAGCCAGCATCCGGAGATTCCCGTGCTGAACAACCGTCCCGCCAATTAGTCGCGCATATTTTCCTTTTTCAACAGGCACACTTTCACCCGTCAGCATAGATTCATCAACCGACGCTTCGCCTGACAAAACTTCGCCATCGACCGGTATTTTATCGCCTTCGTTCACCAGCAGTATGTCACCGGGGCGAACTTCGCGGGCATTGATCACTTCGATAACACCGTTTACTTCGCGATTTGCATTTACCTGCTGTATTTTTACAAGGTCCTTAACCGCCGACGTAGTTTGTGTAACCGACCGTTTTTCAAAAACATTGCCAAGCAAAACCAGGGTAATAATAGTGGCGCAGGTTTCATAAAACTGGTAGCGTTCGCCCAGGTGCTCGTAAGTGCCGATCAGGCTATAAACAAAAGCGGCGGTCGACCCAACAAAAATCAGCACATCCATATTGGGCACCCCGCCTTTTAGCGAACCGATTGCACTCTTACCGAAATGCAGGCAGCCTGCCACAAACACCGGCAGGCATAATAGCAGCTGAACCAGGGGTTCCTGTAAAAAATGCCAGGGCAACACCATATGAAGCAGGAGCGGAGCAGTAAAGATGGCGCAAAAGATAAATTTGTTTTCAACCTTGTCATAAAACGGTGTAGGCTGGAGCGCGGGGTCATCCACTACTTTATAACCGAGCCCCTCAATGTCTCTAATAATGCCCGGCAAGTCAGCCGGGTCGTTGTAGGAGAATTGTACTTCTTCCCCGGCAAAGTCCACAAGTATATTTTTCAGGCCTTTTTTCTCCAGCAGCTTATGCACCGATATGGCGCAATTATTGCAATGCATGCCAGTTACATTCAATTCAACCAATTGTTCAGCCATACACCAAATCTACTCATAAATGCATCCGTCAGGGTAAGAGCAGTGTAATAATAAAATGCCCGTAATCCAACAATCCAACAATAGTGCAATCCAACAATTCTTAGCTTATCAAAAAAACTCTTTGTAAATAACCCTAAGTTCCCTATTTTTGCATTCTCCAAAACGGTAGATGTAGCTCAGTTGGTTAGAGCATCGGTTTGTGGTACCGAGGGTCGTGGGTTCGAGCCCCATCATTTACCCCACCTTGATCAGACTTACGAAGTTTTTAAAACTTCGTAAGTCTTTTTCATTTAGGGGCGTTTTTTTATTTTACTGGATTTGTGGTATCTTTATTAAAATTATTTTTATGATAACGGCTGAGATAAAACTTCCCGAAAAAGATGCTGAATTGATTTTGAACGTAATATCAAAATTAGGAGGGAAAGTAAAATTAATTGATCCCGATGTTCATAAACTCTCACCGGCCGCCAAAAAAATGAAAAAGGATTTGGAAAAGGCTTTTAAAGAGGTTAAACTTCACCAGGAAGGAAAAATTCAATTAAAAACAGCCAGGGAATTGCTTGATGAGCTTTAAGATTATCTCTCTTAACAGTTTTGATAAGGAACTAAAAAAGCTTGCAAAAAAATACCCTTCTTTAAAGCAAGATTATGCAGACCTATTGGATGACATTGACCTTAATCCCAAATTGGGCACTCCGATTGGTAGAAACTGTTACAAAATCCGCCTGTCGATTACCAGCAAAGGCAAAGGAAAGAGCGGCGGCGCAAGGGTTATTACGCATTTAATTGTTAGCGTTGAAAATGAGATACTTTATTTGCTGAAGATATACGACAAAGGCGATCTTGATAACATAAGCGAGGCTGAACTCAAACATTTGCTGGAAATCGTTAAGGTCTTATAAATTGATAAGTTAAGTCACTACCATATCGGAGTTTCATACCAAGGGTCGTGGGTTCGAGCCCCATCATTTACCCCACCTTGATCAGACTTACGAAGTTTTCAAAACTTCGATTTCTATGATCTATGCAAGTCTTTTTCATTTATGGGCGTTTTCCGATTTCTAGATAGATGTAACCGCAATTTATTTAGTAGTGACCGTACTCATTTTGGCAAATTCCACATCATTGGGCTCCCACAATTCGATCTTATTGCCCTCGGGGTCCATCAGGTGTACAAAACTCCCATAGCTCACCTTTTGCACGCTGTCAACCGGCAGAATACCCAAAGCTTTCAATTGGGCTAAAAGCTGATCCAGGCCTTCCACGCGGTAATTGATCATGAATTGCTTTTCAGAGGGCTGGAAGTATTTGGTGGTTTCTTTAAAGGGCGCCCATATGGTAAAACCCTTTTTTGTGCTGTCCATGCCCTGGCGCCATTCAAAATCTGAACCGAATCCGCCGATGCGGATGCCCAGGTTCTTGCTGTACCAGGCTTTCAGCGCAGCGGGGTCTTTGGCCTTAAAAAAGATACCGCCGATACCCGTCACACGTGGGCCGCTATTCGCCGGCGTGGTTAAACGGCTGAAACCGTAGCCCAACAGGAAGCCCGCGCAAAGCAGGCCGATTAAGGTGATCTTTTTCATTGTTTTTTATCTAAATTTAAATCCGTCCAAAATTGCAGTATCGGCGTGTGTTTCGGGTCATACTTTCAGGTGATTTTTTAAAAAAAAGCAAATAAATGTACTTCTTTTATGTTACCTAAAGACATTACCAAAAGCAATTATTTGAGCAGGTTGTGCATGTTTTTGATATGCCACTGTTCATATCCGAACGAATTAGGAGTTTGCCATTTAGACACAAGTGATTGGTGTTAAACTATTTAATCCAATGGCATAGTTTTGGCGCCCATATTTGACCAAGCATCAAAGAATGAATATAAGACTTACCGCTGCATTATTTTTCGCCCTAACCCTCGCCGGCCTGCACGGAAAAGCACAGGATATCCCAAGCGCAAAACAGGCCGTCGAAAGGCTGCAGAAGGACGTTCCTGACCTAATGCAAAAGGCAGATATCCCCGGAATGTCCATAGCGCTTATCCATAACGGGAAAATCACCTGGGTGGGCTCTTTTGGCGTGATGAATGCCGACACCAAAAAACCTGTGACAGATTCAACCGTTTTCGAGGCCGCCTCGCTCAGCAAGTGTGTTTTTGCTTATGGCGTGCTCAAGCTGGTCGACGAAGGCAAACTGAACCTTGACACGCCTCTGAACAAATACCTGGGCAACAATTACGGTGTCACCGACCCACGGATAAACCTCATCACAGCACGGCATGTGCTTACCCACAGTTCCGGTTTTCCTAACTGGCGGGAATTAGATCATAGCAAAACATTGCAGATTCACTTTAACCCTGGCGAAAAATGGAGTTATTCGGGCGAAGGGTTTGTTTACCTGTCTAAAATAGTCGAAAAAATTACCGGAATGCAGTTGGAAGACTATATGCAGCAGACCGTACTAAAGCCGCTGGGTATGGTTTCGAGCAGCTATGTTTGGCTTGCACACTACGACAGCATCAAGTCTTATCGCCATGACGATTTAGGAAACGTGACCGGGAGGACCGATAAATCAAGCGCCGGGCCAACGGCCGTGAATGGACAACAAGCTATTGCCGCTGCAAGCCTGACCACCAATGCCACCGATTACTCAAAATTCATCATAGCCGTGCTGAACGGAACAGGCTTGAAGAAAAAGACCTGGGAACAAATGCTGTCCCCGCAAATACGCGTGACTGAAAAATACCCTCAACTGGCATGGGGGCTGGGCATAGGGCTGGAGACCATGCCCGATGGGACCTGGTTTTGGCATTGGGGAGACAACGGCGACGGGAAAGCTTTTTACATGGCTTCCATATCAAGAAAAGATGCGGTCGTGTATTTTGCCAATTCGTCAAGCGGCCTCAGCATCGCTACGGAAATATTGAACGATGCGGTTGGCGGCGAACATCCCTCGCTAAAAAACCTCGGCTATCAAAGGTATGATGCCCCTTCGCGCCGCCTGCTCAAATCCATCATTGCCGATGGCGCCTTTGCGGCACTGAATAGCTACAGGGACGAACGTCGAAAGGACGCCACTGGCAAGATCAGCGAATCCGATATGAACAGCATCGGATATGCCTTGATCAGGATGAAAAAGCTGGACGATGCGCTGCAGGTATTTAAACAAAACACCGACGATTTTCCCCAATCATGGAACGCCTGGGACAGTTACGCCGAAGCATATATGGATAAAGGGGATAAGGAAAATGCCATCAAATATTACCGGAAATCATTGGAGCTGAACCCCCAAAGCGAAAACGGGAAAAATATGCTGGATCAACTCGGCGCCGGTAAAAATTAAAGAATAGCCGATTAGGGGATTAGTTGCTTGTGCGAGTCAACTCTTGGTTCTCCCTTCTTGGTTCTTGGCTCTTCCACACTAATTAAATTCCCTTAAAGATCTCATTTAACACACCCGCCAACCGTATCCCCGCTTTTTCAATGCGCAGCCTCACAACCGGGATATGGGTGTCGTAATAATTCTTGCCGGGGTTGCTGCCTTTCATTGTGTCGGTCTCCGCGTAAAGTATCGAGCTTATCTGGTAGCTTTCCCATATCCAGGTGATCACCGGGTCGCTTTGCCATCTCCTAACCTGGATATCGGTAGGATGGTCATATTGTTCCGCAAGTTTTTTATAGTTGAGGCCGTCTTTTTCGAGCAGGTTCGTATCCCAAATTTCGTGCAGGCTTGTGTATTGGTTTTCGAAAGTAAGCTTAATGTTATTTCCACCCCGGTCTTCCGCGCGCGAAACATGCATGGGCTGGTGCGCGTCGCCAACAAAGTGAACCAGGTATTTCAGTGCATTAATCCGCTGCTTTTGCGTCGCGTTGGTGTTTTTTAGCAGGTTTTCCGCTGCCAGGATGCCGGTATAAACGTTACCGGTCTTCATGGATTTTACCTGTTGTTCAAATTCCGCATAATTGAGTCCAGCGGGGAGATTCATAAAATGAAGCGGCGCTGTTTCAGGATCAGCCTGCCTGATGTCATCGGCCCAGCTGCTTACATCGGCCAGGCTTTCATGGCCTAAAAGATTTTTAATGCCCGCCTTTGCCTCCGGCGTGAGGTGGCGCTCAGCGATCTCGCCGATAACATGATGACCAAGTGTTCCCCATGAGGCCAGTGAAAGCCAAACGCTTATGATCAAACAAAATGAAAGCAATTTCTTCATCGCCGCTAATGTAGGTAACTCTGCTTATTAGGACATCGCACTGGCGTAAAAATCTTATTGCTAAATAATAGAAGCCATTTGTGTGGAAAGACTTTGCGGTACGGTTATTGCCCAACCATTACCAAACCAATTATACCATGAAAACGCAGCAAAGCTCAAAAGACAACGAATCCGGCCAGGGCCGCTCAACATCCAACCGCGCCTTTACCGATCAGAACGAACGGCTAAAAGAGCGCGGCATCAGCAATTCCGGCGGCCAGCGCTCCGATCAAACGTCGAGTCGTGACAGTGCCCATCAGCCAGAAAGAAAGAGAAGTAAAAAGCCGCTTTATTGAAGCCGCTTTTTTTTAAGACAATGTTGGCGCATTTTTCGCTTTGTTAAGGATTGCCAAGTTCAGCGTTCAGCAAATCCAATCAATATAACCCCCACTTATCTACTTTAAACTTACTCACTACTCACCGTTCACTATTCACCACTCACTATCCAAACTTACTTGTCCTCTTTTATCACTTTCAGCCCTTTGGTCCACCGCACCAGTTGCGTCAGCATCGTTTTGGCCGATGTTGCGATAATTTCGTTTGGTGTAAATTCGTCATCTTCGTTGATCAACTGGTTCAGGCCGGGGATATTTACCGCCTCGGCAAGCGAAATCGTCCGCAGAGAGAGCAAGTCGTTTTTTAAACTCATCACCGCGCGTACGCCCGCAAAGGCTCCGGCGGAATAACTTACCAATCCGGCCGGTTTATAGGCCCATTCATGCACGAGGTACTCCAGCGCATTTTTCAGCGATGCCGGGTAGCTGTAATCATACTCGGCAGTTACAAATATAAAAGCATCGGCTTCCTCTATTTTTTGGCTCCATTGTTTGGTATGCGCATGTTCATATTGCTTCATCATGGGATGAACAGGCTCGTTCATCAGCGGCAAATTAATTTCCCCCAGGTCCAAAATTTCCACGTCAAAGTTTCCGTTTTTCTTTGCCGTTTCGGCAATCCAATTGGCAACGATGGGCCCCTTGCGGCCGGGCCTTACAGTACTTGATATTATTTTTAGCTTATACATATTCATTTTTAAATTTGAAAATTACATGTTTAAACATGTAATGCAAAAATGAATATTTATCTTCGGTAATGAAGCGGGTAACTCATAAGATGATACCCATGTTACAATTAACAACGGGCTGTCTTCTATCCAGCCAGGTTCCGGCAGCTCCGGCTGCTGCCATGGAAAAAAAGTTGTTCGGCCATGTTTTTATATTACATCATTCCGATGGGAATTATTATTATTGCTCTTTCTTCCGATCGAAAGGAAGGTAGGCCAAAAACTGGTGACATACCGTTAATATACCGTGACAAAAATGCAACCTTTACAAATTACAATTATCGGGGGTGGATTCTGTGGTGCGATTACCGCGGTTAACTTGCTGCGCGACAATACCCAGTCGCTGCACATTAACATCATCAACAAGGGCAATCCAATTGCGAGGGGAGTGGCTTATTCGCCAAACAGTTCTTCTTTGCTGTTAAATGTCCCCAGCGGTAAAATGAGCGCCTTTCCCGACGAGCCGGATCATTTTGTGAACTGGCTCAAAAAGCAGCCTGAGTTTAGGGGCATAGCGAACGAAGACCTCGCCGACGGTTTCGCTCCCCGGGAATTATATGGCAACTATTTAACGCATTTGTGGCAGGAGGCATTGAAAACAAGGGAGCAAAACAGCGTGCTGACTGTTTACGAGGATTATGCTTATAATGTGGTGGAGGCGGATGACAGGTATTACATTTACCTTAAAAATAACCCGGTTTTGGCAAGCGATGTGGTTGTGCTGGCCACAGGCAACGCCCTGCCCCGCTTGCCGTCCGGTGTGCCAGTCGCCTTCAGCATGGGGCCAAAATATTTCGGCGATCCCTGGACCATCGACAGTATCGGCAAACTTGATCCCGGAGGCGATGTGCTGATCATCGGCAACGGCCTGACCATGGCCGATACCGTTGTGGCGCTTGTAGAGGCTGGCTTTAAAAACACCATATACACGGTGTCGCCGCATGGCTATAACATTAACATTTTCAAAGAAAATAAAGCTCCTTACGAGGACCGGGATACCGGTTCCCTGCAGTTGAATAACTCCGGACTATCCGGACTCCTGGCAACATTAAATAAACATCGCAGGTCAGCGCAGGCCAGTGAGTCGTCGGCTTACCTGATCGTGGATTCCCTCAGGCCTTACACCCAGCAAATATGGCTGTCATTCAGCCTCGAAGAAAAACGGCTATTCCTGAAATATCTACGACATTTATGGGGAAGCGCAAGGCACCGGCTCCCCGCCAATACACATAATTTGATAGCAGGCTTGTACGCTACAGACCAACTCATCACCTATAAGGGCAAGGTTGTAAAGGTTATTGACGACGATGACCTGGTGTTGGTAACCCTCGATTGCGGCGGCGAACTGAAGCTCCTTACCGTGCAGCGGATCATCAATTGTACCGGGCCCGAGAGCAACCCAAAATTATCCTCGAATGCATTGTTGCGGACCCTGGCCGCGAGCGGCCTTATTTGTGCTGATGACCTGGGTATGGGCATAAAAGCCAATCCCTCCGATGGCTGCATTATCTCCCTTTCCGGAGAGCACAAACCCAATCTTTTTACAATCGGCTCCAACCTGAAGGGAATCTTATGGGAGAGCACAGCCGTGCCTGAATTGAGTGTTCAGGCGAAAAACCTCGCGGCCCTGCTCGCCGAAAAGGCCCGCCTACACCAATTAGATAGCCAGATGCTTAAGACGCAAGGTACGGAGAAGCAAAATATTGTGTCCCTGGGTTGACCAAGTGACTTCAAACATCCATCCCCAAACAATCCCGCAAACCCTGCTTCCCTTTCGCAGTAACCAAAATACTTCGTGATCCATCCATCGTTCGCAGCCAGCCATTGTAAATCATATGGCTCAATAACGCAGCGCCTAATGCCCCGGCCAGGTGATGCTTACGTTCGCTCCAGTCGAGGCAGGGTTTGGCGAAATGCCTTTTTTGTGTCTTTAACCTTTCCAGGTCAATCCCAAGTTCCGAAAACCATTTTTGTCCTTCTTCGCTCAAGTCATAACAGTCTTGCTCTTTTGTAAGGTAATTACGGTGAAGCATCGCTTCGGTCAGCATTACGCCAACCTTCCCTGCCAGGTGATCATAACAGCTGCGGCAATACCTTATGGGTTGTTCTTCGGTTATCTTAATTTTTTTTGCATCCGATTCCGGCGCCAGGTTGGCAATCGCTTCTATAGCGTAGGGGATTTCGGATCGTGAATAGTTGTAATACTTGTGCCGGCCCTGGCTTTGCACCGTTAACAAATCCGCCTTAACGAGCTTATGGAGGTGCATGCTTATGTTTTGAGGCGTGGTATTGGCATACAAAGCAAGTTCCGTGGCCGTATAAGCCCTTTTATCCATCAATGCCCACAATATTTTGGCCCGAACCGGGTCGCCAATCAGGGATGCCATCGCGCTGAATTGATCTTCCATAAAATTCCACACTTAAGTTTAAAATGAAGTATTACAGTTTAAAGATAGA
>JABDGE010000083.1 GCA_013286235.1 Bacteroidota bacterium | reverse complement strand
AATGAACTGCATCGAGCCGCTGAAAGCAAGCAGCTCATATTTTCGTGTCACCTGCGGTTGCGTCGGCGTGCCTAAAACAGTGTTAACCAGCGAAGCGCTGTCTGCCTGCGCAAACGATTGGGTGCCCGCGTAAAGCATCACGTCAGGAATGATCTTAAAGCCATTATTGGGGTTTTTAATGTTTTTATAAAGCCATATCTCCTTTGATAGTTCAGCATCGTTGATGATGTCGTTGGGGCCTTGTTTGCCGATCCGGTAGCTGCCCGCGATGGTAAGTTTAACAATGTCGTCCGGGTTAAAATGCAGCTGCCCATCAATGGTGGCATTGAACGAGGCGAGGATGATGGGGCTGTTGTCAGTAATGAAGTATTTGGTGGCAGAAATCACGCCTCCGTATTGTTTTTGTTTGTCGAATGAAAAGACGTAACCGGGTGTAAAGCTGATGCCTTCGGTTGCGCTTTTTGATCCGTTAAGGTCGAAATAGCCGATTGCACTCAGGAAGAAACCTTTGGACGAAATTAAGGAAACAGTGGGAAGCAGTACCGGCACGCTTGTAGAATCACGACGGCCGGCGTAGGTCAAATTTGAAAGGTAAATTAAACCGGTGTTTACGAACCAGGTTTTTCCGGCGGGCTTGTTAGCCAGGGTGTCTGCCGGCAGTTGCTGCCCGAGCGAAAATAAAGGCAAGGCCAATAAGGTAAATAACAGGTTAGGCTTGTACATTTTGGTTAGGATAAAAGGTTGCAAAAATCAAAAAGGCCGTTTCGGCCTTTTTGATCTGGTTGATTAAAATAATTACTGTTTTGAAGCTGATGCACTTGCTGCGGATGTAGCAGATGTACCTAAATCAGCACTTTTCTTCCCGGCTTTAACTTTAGCCGATGCGGAAGTTGAGTTTTTTGACGATGCACTTACCCTTTTTGACGATGCCGACAAACTACTGCTGCTGCTTATCCCTGCGCTGCCTGAACCGCTTACCTTAGTGTTTTTAATAAGCTTTTTGGTGTTGCCGGCGGCTTTAGCGGCGGTTGCACTTACTTCGACTTTTTTACTGTTTATGGTACTTTTTGCCGAGGCATATTTTGCACTGGCAGTAGCTTTGGCTGAAGCATATTTTGAATTCAAGTTAGCTTTGGTTGAAGCGTATTTGCTGCTTGCATAGGCTTTGGTTGCGTCGTATTTCCTGGCAGCGAAGGCCCCGGTATTTTTCACCCTGGTATTAAGCCTGCTGGCGCTTGCACTGGCCATAGCCCCGGCATTTGAAGTGGTTGAACTGCTTAGGTTAGCTCCGCTTTTACTCAAGTTTGCGTTGCCGGTCGAAGTTAAAGACCCTGAAATGGCCGAGCCGCCTTTGGCAGCTTTAGCCTTGGCAGACGATGATCCGCTTACACTCGCGTCGTTCTTGTTTCCGGTTACAGTTAAAGCATCGCTTGTCGCCGCGTCGCCGCTAACAGACTGGGTAGCGTCGCTAACCTGGCCGCTTACATTAGCTGCCTGGCCCTGGCCGGCTTGAACAGTTGACGAAGCGGCGTTGCTTACCTGGCCGCTTACGTTAGCTGCCTGGCCCTGGCCGGCTTGTACTGCTGACGAAGTGGTGTTGCTTACCTGGCTGCTCACATTGCTTGCCTGGTTTTGCGCAGCCTGGACGGTTGATTGAGCTTGATTTGCAACATGGGTTGCTACGTTGGTAGTTGCCTGTGAAACCACTTTTTGCGTGGTCGCTGAGGTCACAGCCGGTAAAACTGCCTGGGTAACCACTTTGGTGGCAGTTTGTGCGCCTATATTAACCTGTGCCATGCTTGTTTTTGCTGCGAAAAACACAACAGCAAAAGACAATAATTTGATTACGTTTTTCATAATGTTTTTTTAATAGGTTTTAATGAATGCAGTCAGAATACTGCTGCTTAGCGTAATTACAAAGGATATGCCACAGCAGCCAAATGCAATTTCCGATAATTTTTAGTACCGGAATTTGCTCAGAATAAACGAAAGTGGATAGATAAACAGACAGTTTTTAAGGGAGAAAATGAAGTGGCTTTAATTTTGCTGCATGATGATGGGAAGAAGTTTTCGGTCACTTTTAGAATGCCGCAAAGTGGCAAACTTCTCTAAACTCCGAATCGGTGATAACCTTTTGAGTACCTTTGAAAATAAACAATCGCGAAAAACTCAACATCCGTATTCAAAACATTCCGCAATCGGCCCCGATAGCTATCGGGGGCCGAATTCCGCATTCGAGAAAATCCGAAATCCGACATCCCACATCCGAAATACCCCTATATCCCCAAAACCTGTTTCAGCTTCACATACCCCGTTTTACTCACCGGTATTTTCGCCCCTGATTTCAGGATAGCCAGGTGTGCATCTTTTTCATAGGGGTCGATACGCGTGATCTGCTGGATGGCCACCATGTAGGAACGGTGCACGCGCACAAAATGCCGGGGATCGAGCATCTGCTCAAAAAAGTTCATGGTCTTGTTTTTAAGGAAGGACCCTTCGGGGGTATAAACGCTTACGTAATCGTCATCCGCTGCCAGGTAGATAACATCCTGCACAGGGATGATCTTTACCTTGGTACCAGTTTTAACTACAATCCGTTCGTGTTGCGCCGGGGAGTTGGCCGCTTCCAGCAATTCTTCCGTATGTTTATGGGTGGTCGCCGGAGCAGGGGCCTGCGCGAGGTATTTTTCAACGGCTTTGTTAAACCGGTCTTTATTAAAGGGCTTTAACAGGTAATCTACCGCATGGGCCTCAAAAGCTTTTATGGCGTATTCATCAAATGCAGTGGTAAAAATTACCGCCGGGGACTGATCAACCAGCTCGAGCATTTCGAAGCCGTTGATCTTAGGCATCTGCACGTCTAAAAAAATAAGGTCGGGCTGGTGCTGCTGAATGGCTTTTAATCCTTCAAAGCCGTCGTTACATTCCTGTAACACCTCGATCTGGCTAAAATTCAACAGGTATTCCCGAACGACCATGCGTGCGAGGGGCTCGTCGTCAATGATAAGTGCGCGTTTCATAGTTTATAACTGCGGTACTTTGATAATAGTGGTAAATATATTATCATTTGCGTAAGTTTCCATTAAATCGTTTCGGGCGAATAGCAAATAAAGCCTGCGCTGCACGCCGCGCAGGCCGAAACCCGTTCCCTGTTTGGGCCGCGACGTTTGCGGATCGTATGGATTTTGAACCATCAGGATCAAAAAGCTGCCATCCATTTCGGCGCGTATGCTAACTACCACCGCTTCGGTGGTATCGTAAAGACCGAATTTGATGGCATTTTCTACAATCGGCTGCAGCAGCATGGATGGCAGCAATGCCACGCCGGCCCTTTCGTCGCAGCTTACTTCGGTTTGCAGGCGGTGGCCGAACCGCACTTTTTCAATATCGAGGTATAAGTTCAAATGGTTCAGTTCATCTGCCAGGGGAACCAAAAGCTGATCGTCCTTTTTGAGGGTTCCGCGCAAAAAGTCCGACAGCTGGTGTATCATGCGGCGGGCCTCATCCGGCTTAAAACCGATGAGCGCATTAATAGAGTTAAGGCTGTTAAACAAAAAGTGAGGCTGCAGCTGCTGCCTTAAATTATACAACTCCGCATCACGGGCCAATTTCTCTGCCTCGGCTTTCCGTTTTTCGTTCTCCTTTTGATCCAGCAGGGAGTAATAAATAATGCTGATCATGCCAACCCAGCCTATCGCCAGGAAAACGATAAAAGCCCTGATGAAAATCGAATTAATTAAAAACCGGGTATAAGCTAAATCTGACGTTATTAGGGGTAATATCCAGCGGCAGCCAAAAGCACAGATGATGGCCAGGGCCGCATGCCATATTAATATATTGACATAGCTGCCCGTAGCGGGTTGATAATACCTGAGGTTGTTGTTGATGAGCCAGCAGGCCGAAGCCAGCAGGACGGTAGTTACCGACGCATCGGCAATGGAAATATACCAGTTGAAACCAAAACTGTGTATGACATAGGTTTGTGCCCCGGCCCATATCACGGCGCATGTTAAGGATGCTGCATATAATTTTGATGACGTTGGTGAAGCCACTTTTGGTTGTAATGTTGGAACGTTGTAATGTTGAATTGTTGTATTGCTGATGGTTGTATTGCTGATGGTTGTATTGCTGGTTGTTATATTGTTGTATTGCTGATTGTTATATTGGTAATTGCGATACCTCGTAATCAGCAATTAAATAACTCTTCTGTATAACTAAAGTTATCCGCCAGTTGGCGGACGTCAGTCGCAGCGTCTTTCGGACTTTACTGACTTTCGGACTTCGCTAATAGCTGCGAATATCGATTCCGGCGAAAATTGACACACCTTTCAGCACCAGTATTTTATTGCTGCTGAGAGGCGCTGTTGTTTTCATGCGTTTGTCATCCACACTGGCGAACACGGCCGCAATGTCCGAAACTACCTGCCAGTTCGATGGTACGATGATCTTCACGCCGCCAAATATTTGGGTGATATCAACAATAACACGCCCATTGATATCCGCCTGGATAAAATCGACCTCTGCTCCACCGAATATGTTAACGATCTCGCCGCCCTTAAAATCCTTTGAAAGGATGATCTTTTTAACGCCGCCGAATACCGATACCGTATCAAGGTAATCGTCCCCTGTCGGCTGGTACGATGATGAGCCCGGTGGCGGAACTTCGGTATAAGTGGAGTCGGGAACGGGTGGCGGCGGTGTTCCAGCATTCGGGCCGGTATGAAAACGCCAGTCCCATTTGTTGCTGTATCCTTTTTTATCCCAGCGATCCTTGTCATTGGGCGTATGCCGCCTCAATATCATCCACAAACCGAAGGCGATGATGGCTAAAGGCCATACCACGTCAGAAGAGTTGGGCAAATTTTCCGTAAACAGGAACACTACACCCAGTACAATGAGGATGAACGATGATGGCTTCCGGAAATTGCATTTTGCGCCAACAAACAGCCCCCAGAAAATGAGGATCATCGGCCAGCTAAAAATCCAGTGTGGAAAGAAAAACACGTCAAACTGGCGAAGAAGCAATGCGCCTCCTACCACCAGCAGAACAATCCCTGCCAGGGCTTTGCCATTGCGGGGACTTTTTTGAGGGTCTATATCGTTGATCATTATCTTTTGCAAATTAAATGTTATCCAAAACTAAGGTAACATTATCGGTGTGGCAAACAAAAACTGGCGGCTTGTTCAAACAAATCGGTGAGCGCTGAAAAATTGTCGGCGAAAAAGACGGGCAGGTAAAAGCTGGATTTGGTGAGTAAGCATGCGCCATTTAATTCGTGCTGTTCAGGCTTACTTCAACGCTCCAATCGCCGCCGTGGGCAATGTGATAGGTTTTGGCAAAATCGCCCATATTGAGTGCAAATGATACCTGCAGCAGGCTATTGATATAGGCCAGCGGCTTACCATCCGGCACGTCGCCAAAAGTGCGGATATAAGGCATATCGCCGCTGTAAACCTGCTCTTTGTTATGGTAGATCTTAACATGCACCATACGGCCGTATTGTGGTTTTAATTGGTTAAACAAGGTGTCCGGAATGTTGGTCCAGATGTTTCCATATTGTACATCCAGCGCCGGGATGTCACCCTTAATAGATTTTCCGGCTAACACCGCATCCTGGAAGGGGATGCTCACCACGCTTGGCGGTAATACCGGACCCACCTGTTCAAAAGTGATCACGCCGGCCGCTAAGCGGGCGCCGGTATAGCTGTAAACATCGCGGCCGTGAAAAGTATTGGACCTTTTGGAATCGGGGCGGCGGTTTACACTTTCGTCGATCTCGCGCAGTTCGGCTATGCCTGAGGATTGTGCAATCAGCGTAAGAGTGCCATTGTCGGGAGACACAATAAAATGCCCGGTCTTGGTTTTTAAAACCACCGATTTACGCGCAGTGCCCACGCCAGGATCCACAACGGATACGAAGACCGTTCCGGCAGGCCAGTATTTAATGGTTTGCTCCAGCCGGTAGGCGGCGTCCCAGATGTTATAAGCAGGTATTTCGTGGGTAATATCAAACAATTTCAGATCAGGAGAAACTTCCATAGCTACGCCTTTCATCTCCGAAACGGCGCCATCCTTGAGGCCGAAATCGGATTGGTAGACGACGATTTTGTTTTGGGCAAAAAGCGTCTGCGCGGATAAAAGCAAAAAAAAGAGTATAAACCGGGTTAAATTCTTCATTGTGATGTCGTTGCCGCAAATTAAAGGAATTATCCAATTTAAAAAAGCAAGGGACCTTAAATAAAAAAACGCCGGACAGATTACCTGCCCGGCGCTCACTATATATAAAACTTAAACTAAACTACTTAACTTCGGTGTAATTGCTGTTTGGCTGCCGTGTTTCAGCGATTTTATTATTGTGCCTCATCACCATCCAGGTGCCCAGGCCGATGATAGCTACCGGCCATATCAGCCGCCCTGCATCGTCCACGTTTTCGGTCAGCAAAAAGGTTGTTCCCAATACGATGAGCCATATCCATATCGGTTTCCGGAAATTATACTTTCCGCCCATATAAACGCCGTAGCCGATCATCAGCATCGGCCAGCTGAACAGCCAATGCGGGAAAATAAACAGATCAAGTTGGTTGATGAGTAAAATACCCCCGATGATCAGTATGATGATACCGGCCATGGTTTTACCATTATGGGTATTGGTCGGGTTGATATTGTTGGTTTTCATTGCTTTTCGTTTTAAATAATACCCAAATGTATAACGCTTTTAAAGGGTCGGAAAGTTGTTTTTGGCAGGAAGCGAATGGAAGTCGGTGTGGAGGGAGAAAATGTCGGTGAAAGCGTAGTTGAAAACTTGCAAAAACTTACGAAGTTTCAGAAACTTCGTAAGTTTCTTCCGGGCGGGCGTGATTACACCTCCGGCTCTTGCTGGCTCAGGCAATGGAAGCTGCCCAGTCCCCAGATGATATCGGTTGAATCAATGCCAACCACTTTTCTATCCGGGAAACACAGCTGCAAAATATCCAGGGCTTTTTGGTCGTTAACGCCACGGAAAGTGGGCATTATCACCGCTGCATTGGCTATATAAAAATTGGCATAGGATGCCGGCAACCGCTGATCCTGGTAAAAAATGGGTTCGGGCATGGGGAGCTCAATGATATTTAACTGCTTGCCATTCAGCAAACGCATCGACTTAAGGGCCTGCAGGTTCTCCTGCAGGATCTCATAGTTTTCGTCGTTCTTGTTTGCTTCCACAACCGTGACAACGGTGTCTTCATTAACAAAACGAACCGTATCGTCAATATGCCCGTCGGTATCGTCGCCGATGATGCCCTCATTCACCCAAAGCACTTGCTCAACCCCGTAATAATTCCTTAGGTAACCTTCAATTTGCTGTTGGCTTAGTTGCGGGTTACGGTTTTTATTGAGCAAACAGGCGGTGGATGTTATCAGCGTACCTTTGCCGTTAAAGTCGACAGACCCACCTTCCATTACAATACCGGGATGATAGACGGGTAAACCAAGGCGTTCTGCAATTTTTGTGGGAATGACATCATCGAGGTCATAGGGCGGATATTTATTGCCCCAGGCATTGTAATCCCAGTCTACAATCACCTTTTGTTTTTTTGCGGGATTGATCAAAAAAGCAGGCCCATGGTCGCGGCACCAGGCATCATTGGTTGGGAATTGAAAAAACTCAACTTTATCCAAATGCACTCCGGCCGCCAGTAATTGCTGTTTGGCGACAGCCGTCATTTGCTCATCCACCAAATTTATCCGCACCAGTTCTCCTTCCGTCAAAACTTTGATGAACTCACAATATTTTGGATAGATCAGGTCGATCTTTCCCGGCCAGGATTCCCCTTTGTGAGGCCAACTGAGCCAGGTTGCTGTATGCTTATGCCATTCGGCAGGGAAGTAAAAACCATCTGTTGCAGGAAAGTTTGTTTGAGCCATAAGATTTAATCTTCGTCCAGGAGTCTTTTGGTGATCGGCTGGTAGGAGTCTATCCTCCGGTCGCGCAGGAATGGCCAATGGCTGCGATAATAGTCAGATTTATCCAGGTCAAGTTCCTGTATGGCTACGTCTTCGGCGTCATGCGGAGATTGGTAGAGCACAGTTCCAAAAGGATTGGAAAAGAATGAACCGCCCCAAAACTTCAGGCCCGCCTCCTCTCCTGCGCGGTTTACACTCACCACGTGAACCCCGTTAGCCACTGCGTGTGAGCGCTGTATGGTTTGCCACGCATTGTATTGCTCCACGTTCGTCTTTTCATCCTGGGTAACTGCCCAACCGATGGCGGTTGGGTAGAACAATATTTCTGCTCCCATCAGTGCCGTGATCCTGGCTGCTTCGGGGTACCATTGGTCCCAGCAGATCAGCACGCCAATGGTTGCGTATTTTGTCTTGAACACTTTATAGCCCAAATCACCCGGGGTGAAGTAAAATTTTTCATAGAACCCGGGGTCGTCCGGGATATGCATTTTGCGGTATTTGCCGAGGTAAGCTCCGTCGGCATCCAAAACAGCTGTGGTATTATGGTAAACACCCTGAGCCCTTTTTTCAAACAGGGAAGCGATGATGACTACGCCTAATTCTTTGGCAAGACCTGATAAAGTGTTTGTTGACGGGCCGGGTATGGCTTCGGCCAGCTTAAAGTTGTCGTAATCCTCTATATCGCAAAAGTACAGCGAGGTAAACAGTTCCTGCAGGCAAATGATCTGCGCGCCGCCCTGTGCGGCCTCTCTTACTTTCGAAATAGCCTTATCCAGGTTCTCCTTTTTATCGGCTGTACAGGTCATCTGCACCAGCCCTACTTTAACTTTGCTCATTATCCCCGCGAAATTTGCGCAAAAGTAGGTGTTTTAGTCCAAATGGCGTCTGAACACGATTGAAAAGATTCTTAGGATGATACCGATTATATTGATGACACCGTCCCGATAGCTATCGGGATTGATTTTGGGATTACGATGATGCGCGTTGCTTGCGTGGGAAATTCATGATTTACTTATTCGTTGTCACCGCTGCAGTGAACGCTGCAGAATCGGTGCGGGTGGTATAGCCATATGCATAAATGGTATATAAGCGCCCGTCCTGGATGGTTACCGACTGTATTTCGTTTAAAATACCTGTGGTGCCCGCAGCATCGATCTGGATGTCATAGTTACCCACGGGCAGGGCTACCCAATTTGAGGCCGAAAGATATGGTACTGCACTAAAAGCCTTTGTGCCATTTGCGTACACGTCGAGTCCGCCTACGGAAGTGGGGGAAGCATCTACAAAACGGAGTTTTCCCTGGCCCAATCGGGGCGATACGGCAGTATCTACGGTTAACATGGTGTCAAGGCTATTTGTACCGACTGCCCCGGTTATATAAAGCGTGTATTTAGCACCTGGCGTTAGCACATCATTGAAGTTAAAAAATGTGAAACCCGTGTTATTTGCCGACCTGATCTGGTAAGGGAGCGTAACTGATGGAACGTAAAAATATCCCTGGCTTTGCCCAAAGACAAAAGGATTGCTGTTTACAGCTTCATTATTGATATACAGGCTAACAGGAAAAATGTCGGGACTTAAATTTTGGACCTCATATTCGATGTTGAGGCCTTCGGGGCTGGCTTCATTACCCTTTCCGCAGGACGAAATACTAAACACAAAAAAGGCCGCGCAAGCCAGGGTTAGCATCCCTGTACCTATTTTAACTATACACGACAGTTTGTCTTTCATTGCTAATAAAACGGATTTAAAGTTACCCCCAAATTGAACGCCGAACCGCCCTTTCCATTCAGCTGTCCTTCCGAGAATATGGTATATAGGTTGTCCGCCTGGAACGTTATTACGGTATCCACCAGGGGATTTGTCGTGCTGCCCGACGGGAAAATGGTTACTTGTTTGGTGCCGGCCCCCCCAAGTGCGAATCCGGAGATTGCTTTAAATGCCTTGGATTTAAAACTGACCGAATCGCCCACGTAAACATCCAGGTTGCCCGCATTTGGCGAAGCGTTTACAAATCTGACCTTGAAATAAAGATAGCTGCTGCCCAGGCCGGTGGTGTCAAGTATATCGACGTTGCTGAAAGCCCCCGAAACTGATGTGCCGGTAACAAACAAAGAGTAGTTTAAGCTGTCGGTGAGTTTTAAGGGTACGCCGAACAAAACATTAAAGCCGCCGTTTTTTTTTGAACTGTATATTTTCGCTCCCGGAAGGAATGGAAGTATACCCGGATGCACTACCCGGGAACAGGGACGAGTTGTCGTTTTGTCGTGTGCCGTTAAGGTAGAAGTTTAAGGTATCGGGCGAGGCATTCACCACATTAAAAAAGCATGGTTGAATATTAGGAAAAACTTCATCATTGTTTTTGCACGATTCAGCAATCAGGATAGCCGCAAAAAACAATACTATGTACAATCCCTTTATCATATACCGATTACTATAACTGCTTATAATAATTTTTGTTATCGCAGCTAATAAAAAAGTCCGGAACACCGGACCAAAATTATCTAAAAATGTAAAGACGCCCCGATCTATCGGGGCGTCTCCGATAGGCCGTGTGCAATTTACGCGTAGCTGTTCAACATTACCGGCATCACGAGCATCAAAACATCCTCGTTTTCGTCGCCGCCCTGGGGCAGTAACAGGCCTGCCCGGTTGGGTGTCGACATTTCAAGCGATACCTCCTCGCAGCTTAAATTCTTTAGCATTTCTATCAAAAAACGGGCATTAAAGCCTATTTCCATGTCTTCGCCTTCATACTGGCAGCTTAGTCGCTCATGTGCTTCATTAGCGAAGTCGATATCTTCCGACGAAATGTTCAGCTCACTCCCGCTGATCTTCAGCCTTACCTGGTGCGTGGTTTTGTTGGCGTAAATGGCTACGCGGCTCAACGATCCAAGGAATGCTAAGCGGTCGATGCTGAGCTTATTCGGGTTGTTGAGCGGGATAACGGCCTCGTAATCGGGGTAACGCTCGTCAATCAGCCGGCACACCAGGTTGATATTCCCGAATTTAAAAAATGCGCTGGTATTGTTATACTCTACTGAAACATTAACGTCATCGCTGGGAAGCGACGATTTTAACAAGGTCAATGCTTTTTTTGGCAGGATGAAGGACGTGGTACTTGCAGCCTTCGCATCCTTGCGGCGGTAGCGCACCAGTTTATGGGCATCGGTAGCAACAAAGGTTAAGTACTGGGTAGAAAGCTGGCAGTAAACACCCGTCATTGCCGGGCGCAGCTCATCGTTGCTTACCGCGAAAATGGTTTTATTGATGGCTTCGGCCAATACTGACGCGGGCAGGTTTACCGAGGAGGCATTGTCCACCACCGGTATTTTAGGGAAGTCTTCTCCATTTTCGCCGCTTAACTTATACTTGCCATCGCCGGCGCTTATTTCGATGGCGAATGTTTTGTCGTCCACAGAAAAGGCAACAGGCTGCTCGGGCAGCGATTTCAATGTTTCTAAGAGGATGCGCGAAGGGATGGCAATGCGGCCGTTTTCCTTGGCTTCCACCGTAAGCGAGGTGGTCATGCTGGTTTGCAGATCAGTCGCCGAAATGGTAAGGTTGCCGTCTTTTATCTCGAATAAAAAGTTTTCCAGTATGGGCAATACGGTGCTGTTGCTCAGCGCGCCGCTTACCGCCTGCAATTGCTTCAATAACGTCGACGTAGAAACAATGAATCTCATATAGTTAGAATTAATCAATCAAAAGTATAAAAATTTAGTATGCATACTTTCGCTTGCGGATATAATGTTGAAAAATAGCGAATGTTAACAATAAGGCCAATGGGAGGATGTTGTTCAGCAATTGCCAGTATAATTTTTCGGCGCGGATTCGGGTGGTATCCAGCAGCCTGATCTGCACTTCTTTTGTGCGCAGCGCTATCAGGCCGGAGTCGTCCGTCATGTAGTCGGCTATGTTCAGCAGCAGGTTCATATTGCCGAATTGCTGGTTCATGTAATGGTCGTAACCCAGCGGGAAAGGCACGCCATCGGCGCTGATATCATTTTTGAAGATATCGCCATCGCTTATCACGATCATTTTGGTAGGCAGGCTTTCCGGTAGGGCTTGTACTTTACCCTTCAGGCTGTCGGGCACGGGCCTGTTCAAAAAATCAGATATAAATTTGCCTTCTAACAATACCGCAACCGTTTGAGGCGGGTTATTAAATTCCTTACCGGTGGGCTCCTGCTCAATGGCTTGCAGCGATATGATGTGCGGGGCGTTTAGTTTTTTATTATTGGATGAAGAACTAAGCAGCACGGTTTTTTCGACGTTTTTGATGCCGAGCGTATCAATCGTGCTTGTAAACTCACCCTTTATGGCATCAAGATTTTTCACCACCGGGTTTTTCGACAAGGGTATAAAAAGCGGATAGTAGGGCCATGGCACCATTTGTATCTGCGGTTGGCCGCCTGCATCGCCGGTTGTGATGGGTATTTGGGCGCAATGAATGTCGGCAACCAGGTTGTAATTGATGCGGATGCCATATGTAAACAGCTGGTCGTCAAGGTTAAGTTGTTTTGGGAACGACATTTCTTCCTCGCTGTGGCCGCGCAGGCTGTCCAGATCGGCATTTACCTGGTCAATGGCCCAAAGCACCCGGCCTCCGCGCATAATGTATTGGTCTATTTTGAATTTCTCCAGTTCGGTAAAGGCGGTATCCGGCTTATCGATAACCAGCAATTTTACCCTGGCCAGGAAGTTAAAAGGGATTGTTTTCAGGTTTATGCGGCCAACCTGGTATCCATCGGAAAGCGATCTCATAGCGTCATTTAACTGCAGGTCGCTGAGTTCGTGATCGCCTTCGGCAAAGGCGATTATTGGTTTACCACCGCTGGTGATCTTTTTTATGGCTGATGAAAATGCGTATTCGAGGTTTTGGATGGAGTTGTTGTAAACTGCCTCATCCGGAAGGCCAGTCCGCGACTGTAACAGGTTCACCGCAATAAAATGGCCATCGTAGCTTACCAGCGCGTCGGGGAAGATGAGCATCTGGGTAACGCCATTGTCGGTTTTTATCGTTTTTGACTGTCCGATTATACCTTTACGTTCCAGCGAATCGTAGGCCGCTTTTTGGTCTGAGTCGGGAAGCGTTTTGATATAATTGAGCGGGTCAACAAATTCAAACTGGAGATTGCCGTGGCTATACGCCTGCAGGTCCGATAGCATGTCCTTTGTTCCCCGCTGCAGGCGCTTCATGCTTGCCGAAAAATTATCGCCTTTGAAATACACCACTACGCGCACCGGCCCCGTTAGGCCGTCCATAATATGCTGGCTTATTTTCGACAGGGTGAATCGCTTTTCTTTGGTGAAATCAATACGGGTAAATGCGATCGACGAAAGAATTCCCAACACCACCAAAGCGCCCAATACATAGGCGCAAAACTTTGCATCGTTGCCGCGCAGGCTCTTTTTCCGCTGCCTGATCAACACAAATAAAGTAAGACAAATAAACAGCCCCGTAAGAACGATAAAATAGCTAAGGTCACGGGTATCAAGCACGCCGCGGCTTACCGATTCATAATGGTCGGTTATCCCGAGCGTTTCAATATTTAAATTTTGAAGTGATGAAAATTTCTCAGAAGAATAGAACAGCCCGCTAACTAAGTCGAACCCTATGTAAATGGTGAAACAAAGCAGCGTGGCAACTATAAAGGCGATAACCTGGTTTTTGGTGATGGACGAGGCAAAAAGCCCGATGGCGCAAAAGGCGCTCCCCAATAAAAATAAGCCTATATAGGAACCGATGACACCGCCGGTATCGATGTTTCCCGGGGGATCACCCAAAGTGTACACCGAATAATAGTAGATCAGTGTTGGCGCAAGGGCAAAAAATACAATAACGAGGCTGGCTAAATACTTCCCCAACACAATTTGCCAGTCGGTTAAAGGACGGGTAAGCAGTGTTTCAATTGTTCCCTCTCTTCGTTCCTCGGCCAGCGAACGCATGGTGATAGCCGGAACAAGGAACATAAACAGATAAGGTGCTATACTAAAAAGGCTTTCTAAACCCGCGTAACCATAATCGAAAATATTTGAGCCCGGCAAGATCTTTAGTTCCGGAAAAACCCATAAAAAAAGGCCTGATGCTAACAGAAAAACACCTATGGTGACATAGGCAACCAGGGAACTGAGATACGAAGTGATTTCTTTTTTAAGAATGCTGAACACGCTGTATTATTTACGATTGTTTAATGGCTTTAAGATTTAAACCATTAGCAGACAAAAATACGATTAAACCCGGTTTATAGTATTTGACTTTTTGAATTATAGGTATTGCGATAGCGCATGGCCGGCTTCGGTGCAACAAAAACGCATTTACTACCAGGTGCGGATTTTCCCAAAAACAGGACGGTTAAATCCCAAACCTATAAGCAACCCGCAAAGCCAACTGGCTCATGGTTTGGGTGCTTTCAGCACGGGTCTCATACCGCAGGCCGATATCAACTGCCGCTTTATGTTTACGGGTAGGCGCGGTAAAACCTATCCCCGGCGAATAAACAAAACCGTTGTTTGTCACATTGACTGCGTTAGGCTCATTCGGAAGGAATTCGGAATACCTGTCCACAGCGAGCCCGAAATCCGCTTCAACGTAACCGATCTTGCTAAAATAATATTTTCCGCCAACTTCAAGGGGCGTGATCATGGTTGCATTTTGGGCGGTGCCGCTATAGTAAAACTTTAAAATGTACTCGCTTATACCCGTAGTTAGTACAAAATTAAACTTCGAATGGGACACGGGTAGTTCAAGCTTGGCAGACCCGCCAATTGCTGTACCGTAAATTCCGGTGGCGGAACCACCTGGAAGGCCGTAGTCGGCGCCGAAACTTAATTGTGGAAGGGATTTTGTTTGTGCAAATGCACCGAGGGCGGTACAGCTGATAAAAAAAACGAACAGTAAAGTTTTAATCATGCGAAAAAAAAGGGGTAAAGTTCTAACAAAACTAATTAAATATATCCGGATTTGGGTTTAACCTGGCCGATTATTTCAATTTCGGGAAGCCACAAACAATTTGGGGGCTGGATCAGGCATTGGTCAGGCCGATGAAGATGTGCTCAAGCCTTTTGCCCTTGTTTTTCGTCCTCAGGCCGGCAAGCGTGTCGTCGGCAACAATTTTCCCTTTGTTGATGATGATCACGTGGTCGCAAACGGCCTCAACCTCCTGCATAATATGCGTCGACAAAATGACTGTTTTTGTTTTGCCGAGGTCGAGGATTAGCTGCCGGATACCGATCAGCTGGTTAGGATCGAGGCCTGAAGTGGGCTCATCCATGATCAAAACCTGCGGGTCATGCAGGATGGCCTGGGCCAGGCCTACGCGCTGCCGGTAGCCTTTTGACAGCTGGCCGATCTTTTTATGCTGCTCCGGTCCAAGGCCGGTTTGCTCAATAACCTGCGCGATGCGACCCTTCGGCGATTTCATGCCATGCACACTGGCAATAAATGCGAGCGATTCCTTCACATACATATCCAGGTAAAGGGGATTGCTTTCGGGCAGGTAACCGACGTTACGTTTTACCTCCAGTGGTTCCTTCTCCACATCAAACCCGCAGACCGAGGCTTTCCCGGATGATTGCGGGATATAAGTAGTTAGGATCTTCATGGTGGTGGATTTTCCGGCCCCGTTGGGTCCCAAAAAGCCTAAAACACCCGGCTCCGCGCTAAAGCTGATGTTATCAACCGCCTTTTGCTTGCCGTAAATTTTTGATAGGGCTTCAACAACAATACTCATGCTTCAAAGGTAGGATTTAGATTTGAGATGTGAGATTGGGTGTAAGAGATCAGAGATTAGAGATTGGAGATTAGTTGGAAGATGGGCGAATGTGTCCCGCACGTGCGGGATGTGAATGTGCCGATCTGCGGATCGACGTCGTTTTCTTAAGCAAAAATACAGTAGTAAAAAGAATAATTTAACATTTGAGCTTGCAGCTAAAACCCCTCTCCCCCGGAGAGGGATTTAGGGTGAGGCGTGAATAATGTTCTTAACTAAACGACATAAATGTGCAAATAGGCAACCGCCCGGATTTAGGCTGAAAGGCCAGGAAGTTACCGGCGCCGTTAGGTGCCAAATATCGGTAGAAAAAACAAATAAAAAAAGAATAGCGTGCCGGTAGGTACGCAACCTAACCGAGCGATGTTCGTTATTAGGCCCGGCGGCCGTTCTTTTTTCACGGCTATTTGTCTCCTTTTTTTAAATATTTACCTGTTAACGGGGCCTTTTCGCAAAAAACGAACAAACCGCACAGCATTATTTGTCACCATAAGTTCAAACTGTTAATAACGGCAGATTAGGGGATAATTTAATTGTCATAATGTCAGTTGGGCAATTGCGGCAAGCTATTTGAATAGTATATATTTGTACTGCATAATTTAAAAAAAATAAAATCATGGCTTTAGAATTAACTGATGCAAACTTTGACGAGCTCGTCCTGAAATCTGATAAACCCGTTTTAGTGGATTTTTGGGCTGAGTGGTGCGGACCATGTAGAATGGTTGGCCCTTTGGTTGAAGAAATTGCAAAAGAATACGATGGCAAGGCTGTTGTGGGCAAAGTGAACGTTGATAACAACCCTGGCATCTCAACAAAATTTGGTATCCGAAATATACCAGCTCTTCTCTATTTTAAAAACGGCGAGATCGTAGATAAACAAATCGGCCTGGTTCCGAAATCGATCCTTGCCGGTAAGCTAAGCAAGCAAATATCGTAATTGGGATTTCACTGATTGGCGAATGATTACACCGATGTTATTAAATTAGCATCGGTGTAATCTTTTATAAATGGATGAAAGAATACAATAATTTAGCTGATTTAACGATGTTAATAAACGCGGTCGACTTACTCCATTGGTTAGGGCTACGAACGAGATAGCTTTGGGACGCGAATATATGACGAAGTTGTTTGGTTTTTAAGACATTGCAGCTAATCGGTGAAATCACAAAAAAAATCGGTGTAATCCCAAAAAATAAAATGCAGCTAAAAGAAGATCAGCAGATACGGCACCTGGCCAACCTTGAACTGCTTGCCCGGCAAGTGGTTGAAGGGTTTATAACAGGTCTTCATCAAAGTCCATTTCATGGGTTTTCAGCTGAATTCGCCGAACATCGCCTGTATAACAGCGGTGAGTCGATAAAAAATATCGACTGGAAACTGCTTGCCCGCACTGATAAATTTTTTGTTAAACAGTTTGAAGAAGAGACTAACCTTCGCTGTTATTTACTGCTGGATACCTCCTCATCCATGAATTTTCCCGACAAAGGATTAAACAAACTCCAGTTTTCCATTTATGCCATTGCCTCTTTGATGTACCTGTTTAAAAGACAACGGGACGCGTTCGGCCTTTGCGTTTTTTCGGACAAACTGGATTGGATGAGCCAGGTGAAATCCACCAACGTTCACCTGTTTTACCTTTATGCTGAACTTGAAAAAGCATACAGTCAGCCGAAAGAAAAAACATCAACAAACATCACCCAGGTTTTACACCAGGTGGCCGGACAGATCCACCAGCGTTCCATGGTGATCATTTTCAGCGATATGTTTGAAAACAGCTTGGATAATGAAAAGCTTCAGTCGCTTTTTGCTGCAATCCAGCACCTGAAATACAGTAAGCACGAAGTGGTGATCTTTAATGTCAGCGATAAGCATAAAGAAACGGAGTTCGGATACGACAGTCGTCCTCATCATTTTATCGATATGGAAAGTGGCGAACAGGTGCGCGTTCATCCAAATAAAATAAGAGCGTCTTACCAGGCGGCCCTGCAGCGCTACCGTCATGAACTGGAACTCAAGTGCGCGCAATACCACATCGACCTGATCGACGCCTATATTGAGGAGGGATACCATAATATACTTAAATCTTATCTCATCAAGAGAAATAAGATGATCTGATTTTCTAAGTCGAAAGTCCTGAGTCTTAAGCCTTAAGTCTTGAATCTTGAATCAATAGGATCTTAAGGTAATTTTACATAGCTATCGGGTAAGACATTCTCAAATCATTCCGCATTCGAAATTCCGCATTCCGCATTCCGCCCAATCCGGAGTCGAAATTCCGAAATCCGAAATTATCC
>JABDGE010000082.1 GCA_013286235.1 Bacteroidota bacterium | reverse complement strand
TAACATCAATTTCTAAAGCGAAAACATCTTTCCTGCCTCGCTTTTCATACTTATATTCATGAATGAGTCGATACTCATTTTCATGTTCCCATATCCGCCATTTTGTATAATAAATATCCCAGAACAACTTCACGTCATTATTATCAAACATTGGTATTTTGGGGAAACTGTTTTTATAGTCTACAATACCACCAAGAATAAATAGACCAGCGTGCAACAGTTTTGCAGAGTCGTAACCAATGCAAAAGCCTTTATGTGAATTTGAGTAGTAAGACCACATTAAAAAATTTTCAGAATTGGGGGTTAAGCAAAATATTCCAGATTTCCAGCAGATTCTGTCATAAAATTGACGATCAAAGTCTTCTAAATGTTTGTCGTCATTCAACAAATGTTTTTTCTGGTTCTCGAATGCCATTTCATGATATTGGCTTTCATTTAAGCCCTTCTGCTTCCTTTTAGCAACCTCCAGGCATTTTAAAAAAATGTTTTCTTCTGTCAAATCCTCATCACGATAACGAAAAGGGATTTTTGAATCAAATGGGTCGTTAAATTCATTGGCCGAAGGGATGTATATTTCTGAGCTAAACATGGCTCGCCTGTGATAAATATTTCCGTAATCACGGTATTTATACAAAACAGCTGGAACCTTCAGTTCCTCTAAAGAAACGGCCTGGCCTATACGTTGCTCCATATTAACTCACTTAGGCCGTAAAAATAACAATAATACAACCGCAGATTATCAGCTGTCCGTAGCCTATGTCTACAGATACAGCATGCTCATAGGCCCCGCCTACACAAAATAAAGCTTTTCTTGTGCCATTTAGCTCTCCCCGAAATGGCATCGCCTTCCACACCACGAACTTAAACCCTTTTCTCTTCGTCATTCGCCCCACCTTGCAGACAGGTTTCACCAATAACCGTCAATGTTGAAAACTTTCCCTTGACAGTCCGCTATTAAAATGCTAAATTTGTTAGCAAATCTTAACACCAATTGCACCTCGTTCTTTTTCTACCGGATTAAAAAACGCCCCTGTCTCTACAGATTCTTTAATATTCAGCGTTTGTTGCGGCATTTTGGGGTAAGGTTGTATGGATTTGGCCAAGATGGCGGGAATATAAGTTATTTATATTCAGCCACATAAATACAATTTCCAGATCGTCGGTGACAGTTTGCTTAAGGTTTATCGAAGATGTCGTATCAACAATAACCCGCAAAGAACATAGCATTAACCCCGCATTAGCCATCGATAATCCACTATAAGTAGCAAAAAACATAGCATTAACCTCGCATTAAACGCGCATTAACGCACACCAAAAATACAACCGTCATGCTGGTTGGTTTAAATAAAAAAAAATATAAATGGCTAAAAACTAACGTATTTGGGCTGTGTTGTCGAATCCAGCAGGGCCCACTGGTAGCATTTTTGCCCACAATAACAGCGGGTTTTCTTAGTGATCAGTGATTCGGGGCTAATGGCCGGCAGCACTGATCATAAAACGGGGTGATCCGTTTAAAGAACGTACCTTGACATGTTTATGATCAAATTAGGATTTGGGAATGTTACCAAATGAGCTTGTTCCTTGCGACATTCATGCCAGCCTCGTAAATGATTCAAAGCTTGCATTAAGCGACCGGAATTAACCCGAGTCACGAAGCATCGTCGATCCGCTTTACTTGTTTAGCATGTTTTGAAGTACCGGAACCGGCGCCAAAGCGATAGGAAAAGCTTAGTGTAGCCCGTGAGCTTACGGTCTGTCGCTCAAAATCGAGTAACAATGAATCGCTGCTTCTTAAAAATGCCCATTTCCGGCTATTGAAAATGTCATTGGCATTAAAACTCAGCGAAGCCCTGTTTCCGGCAAAGTCATATTTTGCGGCGGCATCCATCCCGAATGCCGCGCGGTTTTTATCCTGCGACACCATATCCGGTGCACGATAATCTGCGCGAATTTGGAATGATAAGCTTTTGAGGGGTGTTACATTACTGGTAATGTTTGCATTCCAGCTGATCCCATTATTGGCCGCTATGCCATATTGCGGAGCCGCATTATTATCCCGGTCAAAGATATTGGCATTCGCCGTTAGGTCCCAGCCTTTTAGCAGGCCAAATTGACCGATGAGCTCCAGCCCCGTGGTAGCAGACCGTTTTAAATTTTCAGGTATCGTGGTTGTTTCATTGTTAACCGGGTCGGTTTGAATATGTTGGATTACATTATTGATGTTGTTATAATAGATGCCGGAGGTAAAGGATATATTTTGCCAGGTATTGTTATAGTCAAATTCCAGGTCGGTGACGGTTTCGGGTTTTAAAGCCGGGTTACCCTTGTAATAATTTGCCGGATCGGAAAAATCCGTTGTCGAATTGAACTCCCTTACCGATGGCTTCGAAACCCGGTTGGTAAAGGTGAACTGTAATTGGCTCTTGTTTTCCAGCTGTTCGGTGAGCAGCAGGCTTGGGTATATTCCTTTAATGGGTACTTTTACCGGGGCGGCAAATAACACATTATTTGCATTATAACTCATATAGGTCGCGTCAAGGTGGCTGTCCTCCGCCCGCAAACCTGCCTGGTAGCTAAAATTAGCCAGCTGGTCCTTGTAATTTACATAAACGGCATTTACCTGGTTATTGCTGCTAAAAAGATCAGTGAAAGCATAAAGCGGCGTTTCGCCTGTACCTAAAACGTTATAGGCGTATTGGTCGTTATTGCCCAGGGTGATCTGGCTGCGGTAACCGGTTGAAAATTGACCCGATTTGCCAACCGGTAACACATAATCCGCCTGTATATTATAATTAGTGGCGTTGTGCCTGGTATTACTTATTAATGGTGTATCAGTAACCGCTGCAGGCCTCCCATCAATACTGTTAATATTCCCGGTGTAGAGCTGGTCATCGTTGAAACTGCCGTATGCGTAGGAGAAGTTGAGCGCAAGGTCCTCTTTAGGTTTCTTAAAACGCAGGTCGTAGTCGAAATCCAATTCATAGCTGTTGCCATTATTATTGATGGTATTATAGCGGTTGCTCGACTGCAGAGGGGCTTCATCCGCTGCGTAATTATAAAAAGTTAAAACCTCGTTACGGTGCCTGTCGCGCGAATTGAAGCTGCCGGATATACCTAAAGTGCTCTCCGGCGTAAGTGAATAGTCAATACCGGCTTTTACAAACTGGATTTTGTTCCTCGTAACGGACGGAAAATATTCAGTGGAATACCTGGTGGAATCGGTTTGTTGTAAAAAAGTCAGGTGCTGGATCCCGTTGCTGAAAGTATTTCCATTCTTCAGGCTGTAGCTCCCATATAAATTTACCTTGCCGCTTTGGTAACTCAGGCTGGCGTCGGCGTTATAGTTCTCGCGCGTACCGCCGCCGACATCGGCAGAGCCGTTTAATCCCGGCCTGCTGTTCTTTTTTAAAATGATGTTGATGATGCCTTCGCCATTGGCGTCATAGTTAGCCGGCGGATTAGGGATCACTTCTATGCTTTCAATGGCGCTGGCCGGTATAGATTGAAGTATTTGGGTAATATCGCCGTCGGCAATAATGGAAGGTTTTCCGTCAATAAGCACTTTAACATTGGTCGATCCGCGCAGGCTTACATTGCCGCTGCCATCAATTTGCAGGGTTGGCACGTTCTGCAGCAGATCCGCCGCATTGCCGCCTTTGCTCACCAGGCTCTGGTTAACCGAAAATACTTTTTTACCATCGACGGTTTGTAATGCCTCCTTTTTGGCAGTGACAGCAACCTCATTTAGCAAGCTGTTCTTTGATGCGCTCATCGCAAGCGTACCTAAATCTAATTTGCCCGTTGCGGGATCGATCAGTATATTTTCTTTTAAAATATCATTGTAGCCAACATAACTTACCCGCAGGCTAAACGTACCGATAGGCACATTTTCAAGCGTAAAATGACCGCTTGTATCTGTTTGGGTGCCTTTAACAGGGGCTTTGGTTTGCTGGTTTAATAAGGCTACCGTCGCAAACGCGATAGGCTCATGCGTAAGCGAATCGCATAGCCGTCCCGATATTTTTATATTTTGCTGCCCGTATCCACTAACAGCAATCAGCATAAGTAAACCGATTGCTCCTATTTTTAAGGGTAGTAATTTCATGATTTGACTATTTAAGGACGAAGATGTCTTCTGCAAACCGGCTTCAATAACTTTTTCGACGGTGTTACTTTTATTTCCAACGAAGAATCCTATTTATTCGACGTATGGGTTTGTTTGGGTTCGGGATACGTTAAAATTAAATCAGGCACCTCCCAATGCCCGATTTAACTTAACTGACCTCAAGAACGAATGAAGATTTTTGCGGCTCTTTGACCTAAACAGCTGATTTTTAATTTGTCTATAGCAATTCCACTGCTTTAACCTTTTGGCTTTTAGCTTTTGGCTTTAGTCTTTCCGCTTTAGTCTTTCCGCTTTAAGCTTTCGGCTCCATTTAAGAAGCATCCTCGATCCGCTTAACTTGTTTGCGTTTTGAAGTACCGGAACTCTTGCCGAAGCGATAGGAGAAAGTAAATGTGGCTCTGGAGCTTATTCTGTGAACTTCTAAATCGATTAACAGATCATCGCTGCTTCTTAAAAACGCCTGCTTCCTGCTGTTGAAAATGTCATTGGCATTAAAGCTCAGCGACGCCCTGTTGACGGTGAAGTCATACTTTGCAGCGGCGTCCATTCCAAAAGCCGCAAGGTTTTTGTCCTGTAAATACATATCTGCAGCCCGGTAGTCTGCGCGGATCTGAAGTGACAGTCTTTGTACAGGTGTTACATTACTGGTGATGTTTGCATTCCAGCTGATCCCGTTATTGGCCGTTATACCATATTGCGGGGCCGCGGCATTATCACGGTTAAAAACATTGGCATTCGCCGTAAGGTCCCATCCTTTTACGATATCAAAATGGCCGATCAACTCCAGCCCGGTGGTATTGGAGTATGGTAAATTCTCAGGCGTTGTGGTTGTTTCATCATTAACTGGCGGGTCTTGAATGTATCCAATTGCATTATTGATCTTGTTATTGTAGATGCCGGCTGTAAAGGATGTATTTTGCCAGGTTTTAGTATAATCCAGTTCCAAATCAGTAACGTTTTCCGGTAGTAAATCCGGGTTACCTTTGTTATAATTTGTCGGGTCGGAAAAATCTGTTGTTGAATTGTACTGTCTTACCGACGGCCTTGAAACCCGGTTGGTAAAGGTGAACTGCAATTGACTATTGTTTTCAAGCTTTTCGGTGAGCAGCACACTTGGATATATTCCTTTCACCGGGATTTTTACCGGCGCGGCAAATAACATGTTATTTGCATTGTAACTCATAAAAGTAGCATCGAGGTGACTATCCTCTGCTCTTACGCCTGCCTGGTAGCTGAAACTGCCAACCTGGTCCTTATAGTTCAAATAAACGGCGTTAACCTGGTTATTGCTGCTAAAAAGATCAGTAAATGCATAAAGCGGAGTTTCGCCGGTATTTAAGACATTATAAGCATATTGGTTATTTGTACCAAGGGTGATCTGGCTTCGGTAACCAGCCGAGAATTGTCCCGATTTACCGACTGGCAAAACATAATCAGCCTGTATATTATAATTCGTCGCCTTATGCCTGGTATCACTTGTTAACGGTGTATCAATATTGGCCGATTGCACACCATTGACAGGGTTATAGCGGGTTGTATATTGCTGGTAATCCCTGAAACTGCCGTAAGCGTAGGCGAAGTTGAGCGCAAGATCCTCTTTGGGTTTCTTAAAATGCAGGTCGTAGTCAAGATCCAATTCATAACTGTTGCCATTATTATTTACAGTATTAAAGCGGTTGAAAGACTCAATAAGGGCGTCAGCTGCATTATAATCAGTAAAACTTAAAAACTGATTTTCATGCCTGTTACGCGAATTAAAACTGGCGGATATACCTAATGTGCTCTTGGGCGTAAGTGAATAATCAATGCCGGCTTTTACAAACTGTATTTTGTTTCGGGCAACATATGGAAAGGTTTCAGTGGTATGCACAACGGAGTCAGTCGGTTTTAAAAAAGTATAGCTCTGCATCCCGGTGGTGACTGTGTTTCCGTTTTTGAGGCTATAGTTCCCGTATACGTTTACCCTGCCGCTTTGATAGCTCAGGCTGGCATCGGCGTTATAATTGTCGTTGGTGCCGCCCCCAATATCTGCGGCGCCGTTTAATCCGGGCCTGCTGTTCTTTTTTAAAATGATATTAATGATACCCTCGCCATTGGCGTCATAATTAGCCGGCGGATTGGGGATTACCTCAATGCTTTCGATGGCGCTGGCCGGTATCGATTGGAGTGTCTGGGTAATATCGCCATTTGCAATGATGGAAGGTTTTCCATCAACAAGGACTTTAACATTGGTTGATCCGCGGAGACTCACATTACCATAAACATCAATTTGCAGGGTTGGCACGTTCTGCAGCAAATCCGCCGCATTACCCCCTTTGCTTACCAGGCTCTGGTTAACCGAAAACACTTTTTTACCATCGATATTTTGTAATGCCTCCTTTTTGGCTGTCACAGCAACTTCTTTTAGTAAGCTGTTTTTTGATGCGCTCATTAGCAGCGTGCCTAAATCTAAATTTCCGGATACGGGGTCGATCAGTATATTTTCGTTGAAGATATTATTGTACCCAACATAGCTTACCCGAAGGCTAAACTTACCGGCAGGCACGTTGTCCAGAACGAAATGACCAATTGTATCGGTTTGGGTTCCTTTCACAGGGGCTTTGGTTTGCTGATTTAATAAGGCCACCGTCGCAAACACGATGGGCTCATGCGTAAGCGAATCGGTTAGCGTTCCGGATATTTTTATAGTTTGCTGCCCATACCCGCTAACAGCGATCAGTATGAGTAAACCGATTGCGGCTATTTTTAAATGAAATAATTTCATATTTGGTTTTTGATGGGCAAAGGCGTTCCAGCAAGGTGGCGCCTTGTAGGTTTTTGACGATGATGCCTGGTGAACTGACCTGCGAAAAATGGTTGGATAATAAACCTACGGAATACAATTGTCTTTTCGGTCGGTATGCACAAGAGAAAACACTTTCCAGCCATCCGCAGTTCGTATCAACTGAAAAGCATCAACACCGCAATGGTCGAATTGAACGCCAACATAAAATTTGGCAGGCGCCCAAACGCAGGCAAGGTCGCCGTCAATTTTTATAGCATTAAAAACAACCCTTTCATCATAAACCTCTGCGTGGGGTGTGCCGATATCTTTTACCAAACCATCTACACTGTCAGTTGACAATGCGGGTTTTCCATTTTTATCATTCGAAATGCTTTGCAGTATCGTACTTCTTGAGAAAACAGATCTTAACAAAGTACTGTCGCCTTTACGCATGGCATCGAATAGCGTGTTAATGGTTTGTTTGATGGCGGCAGTGTCCGAAGCCCCCTGCATGTTTTGTGCATAACTCATTTTCGAAAAAATAAGTACTGCGAGAATAGTGACTACTTTTTTCATGTGATTTTTTGTTCGAATGGTTAATGTTTTGTGTATAGTTTGTTCAAAGCCATGGTTTCTATTTTTTGTATTATGGCCGTAAGCGGCCATAATACAAAAGGGCTTAACTAAAACAGCAGTTCCGGGGGCGGCGTTATGCCTTTTAACCGCAGGTAAATGGTGGTTTGTCCCCGTTGATGAGTTTGATGTTCAAATACTTTGCCGTATAACCCGCTTCTTGTAATGTCATGCTTGCCGACTTTTGTGGTTTCCTGCAATTGATCGGACGTCATATTTTGGAGCGTGCTTATTACCCAATCGTAGCTGTCCATTACAACTTTAATGGTAGCTTCCTTAGTCGGTGATGGGGTTTTTTCGAGCAATCCATCATTGGCAAATGTTTCACCGATAGGGTTTGGTTTACCGCTTGCCACAGTAGCCAACACATAATTTGCATCCGCTATATGAAGCATTTGCTGCGCAAACGAGCGGATCTCCGGCGTTGGTTTAAAACCGTAACCATCTTCGGGCATAGCATCCAGGTAGGATTTGGTGTATAATTTTGCCCGCTGCCATTCCGCTACCATTTGTGATTGCGTAAATTGAGCGAATACTGAACTGCTGACAAAAACGAATGCCAGTACTGTAAATAATAATGTTACTTTTTTCATGATTGGTTATTTATTAAGTGATTAGATAATTTAATTTTCAAATACCGGATCCACTTTACTAATTGTTGCACCGTCTTCCGGACTGCCGGACTTCTATATAACTAAAGCGATTTTGACCGAAACGTCAGTCGCAGCGTCTTCCGGTCCCGATAGCTATCGGGATCCCGACTAACCTCCAACTACATATATTTGCTTACTACGGAAGTGATCACCCATCCAAAGGTTTTTTTAAGCGTTACCTCGTCAGTACGCGAATAGCCGTCGTATTTAAATTCAACTTTTATTACCGAAAAATTGTCATCTTCCTGCACGACAGTTGTAGTAGTTTTAACCGATGCATTAGCTACCGTGTTGTTTTTCACATAATCCATCAGTTGATTTTTGTCCGACGTGTTAACATATCCACCCCTTTGAATTTCAAATTCCAGATCGTCGGCCAGGACGTTGTCCAAACTGCTCACATTACCACTGGTAGTGGCGTCGATGTATATTTTTACAACCTCGTCCCTGGTTAGTTTGCCCGTAGCGGGCTTAGTAATTGCATTTGCCGCTACACAAATAAATAGCAATGTGATGCCTGCCAGTATTGATTTTAATGTTTTCATAAATTCATGTTTTAATTTTTGATGATCAAAGGTGTTTTTTGTATACCGGCTTCAATAATCTTTTCGACGTTGGTACCTTTATTTCCAACGGAGAATGTTATTTATTCGACGGAGGGGCTATTAGGGGTTTTTAGCCATCTGTCTTGATTTTTTGGGCAAATGCAGAGAATAATGGCCGAACGGTATAAAATAGGGTGCGAAGACTCGAAAGGGTAGTGTTTTTGAGCATGAAGAAATGGAGGAAGGCACCCACTACTAATCAACTCCCGGTAGTGATATGGACAGCCGTGTTATTGCTGATATTTTTTCGATACTGCCGATGAACGGTTTGCTGGAATCAGTCATAGCGACGTTGGTCAACGCAAATGCCAGCGGCCGACCGCCGAAGACGCTATCCCTCATATTACGGAGTTACATATGGCGAAAGCGGATATAATTTCACCCTATCAGTGAACTAATTTATTTACTTTATTCCTGGTGTCTGGATCTTCTTTTATTTTAAGGGCTTTGTTATAGTATTCAATGGCCTTTACATTATTTTTTTGGCTCACATAATAGTCGCCCATGCTTACATATACAGCCGGGCTTTCCGGGTAATATTTTGTATTTAAATCAAACGCTGCAAAAGCGCGCTCCGGTAAATTATTTTGTAGCAAAAAATAGCCAAGCCCGTTTAAGACACTTTCAGGCGGTAAAACCCTATATCCAAAACGTTTTGAAATTTCATCATAATGTTTGCGATAATCCGCCTCTACATCGACTTTTATATTTTTGTCAATTAGCTTCTCTTCAAATCCAGGCGGGAAGTTGTAAAAACTAAGCAAAAAGTGCAGTCCATCATATTCGGCGATGAGCGGCACCGAACCATGGTCATCATCTTTGTAATATTTGAAACTCCAGTTGAGGCCACTACCCAGGTTATTCTGTAATATATGTTTAAGGTCAAGAATAGCCCTTATATGGCCATTATTGCCTGTGGTAACGGTATCTTTCTGTACTTGGGCAGTATCCATTCCAAAAGGCATAGTATTTGCAATCGCCAAAAACAAGTTTTTACCTTCAAATCTTTTTTCTTTAAAGGCTTCTCTCGCTTCATTTAAAAGTTTTCTGCCGTCCCACCACATGCTGGGTTCAATAACAAGGTAATCAGTAAACAATCTGGTATGATTTATAAGTATGTTCATTGCTGTTAATCCGCCAAACGAATGTCCGATCAACATCCTGTAAGGGGCAGTATGATAAGTCGAGTCTATGTGTGGAAACAGTTCCTTTTCTATAAATGATGTGAATCTTTCTCCACCGCCTGTATTTTTGAATTGTTCGATTTTTCTGCCTCCCAAAACAATAAGTGAATTTGTTGGTGTAAGGTCTCGATTGCGATCTGTATTTGTTATTCCGACTATAATTGCCTGAGGAAAGACAGTATTACTCATTACTTCACTTAATTGATGCTCAATTCCGCTAAGCGCTTCAAAATGCCACTCTGCATCCAACAAGTATATCACGGGATAGCGCTCCATTGAATTAGCATTATAGCCCTTTGGCAAGTAAATCCAAATGTTTCTTACTTCATTCAGTATTTTGGATTTGACGCTATCCGCATGACCAATAATTATTTGGTTATCCTTTATTATTTGAGCTTTAACTAAAGTCACTGAAGTTAAGTAAAGTAACAATAAAAGAGATTTAAGCACACGGCGGCTGTGGATCGATTTTTTCATAATCTTGTAATATCCGTTTTTGATCGAATTTTATAAATGAAAACTTTATGTGACTGTAAGACAGTGAAATACTTCGACAGGTTGCAACCTTTTTGAAATTAATTTATGGACAAATCAAATTGAGTCGGTCTGTTCTTTAATCAGCCGCTTCCTTCCCGTCTGCAAGAATTTTGTGGGCAGCAGGAAGACGCCAGGAGCCAACAGGCATTTTCGATTTAGAAAACGCCGGAATTGTCGCGAAAGCTATCGCGAAAAAAGCCCTCCTTAAAGATTGAAAACTGTTTTTTAATGATTTATTTTAATGTCCAAAGGTGTCTTTTTAAACCGGCTTCAATAATTTTTTCGACGTTGTTCCTGTTATTTCCAACGGAGCATGCTATTTATTCGAGATATGAGTTTTTCGGGGTTCTTTTGCAAATCGTTTGAATTTTTAGAGCAATTGGCGAGAATAATGGCCAAACGGTCTAAAAAAGTGTATGAACACGTAATAGGGGAGTACTTTTGAACAAAAGATATGGAGAAAGTACCCAATTTGGTAAGCTCCAGATGCTGATATCGACCGCCGGGTAAAGTAATCGCCATTATTGCATACCAGCCGGGGTTTATTAATATATACCTTACTTCGAAAACACCAACCAGGATATCCGTCGCATTTGTATGAAATATTTAATTTTTTTAATTGCTTTTTTTGTTTTTGGTTGCTTTAAAGCAAATGGCCAAAGGAAAATAAAACAGCAAAAATTGTCGTTCGCTGAGATGACCGGGGCAATAAATTCCAATGCGTACACCAATATCCATAGTATATTAATTGCTCGGGGAAATGTGCTGTTATATGAACACTATTTTAACGGCTTTACCCGAGATTCGTTGCACGACTCCCGTTCTTCCTTTAAATCAATAACCAGTCTGTTGTTGGGAATAGCCATTGATAAAGGCTTTATTAAAGATGTGAACCAAAAGGCCTATTCTTTTTTTCCAGGATACCAGGCTAATAATAACGATAATGGCAGGCAGGAGATGACCGTCAAAAACCTGTTGGAAATGAAATCGGGGTTTGATTGTGATGAGTGGACAGACGACGGTAACGATTGTGAAGATAAGATGGTTAAAACCGCTGATTGGGTTAAGTTTAGTCTTAATCTCCCCATGAAAAACAAACCGGGAAGGGTTTGGGCTTATACATCCTGTAACCCCATGATTATAAGCGGAATTATTAGCAGCGCGACACACCTGTCTATTATGGATTTTGCAAAAAAGTACTTGTTTATGCCAATGGGGATTACCAACTATAAATGGACGGTCGACCCCAGCGGGCATGGGATGGCCGCCGGTTCTTTTTATATTCTCCCCGAAGATATGGTTAAGCTTGGTCAAATGGTTAAAGATATTGGCGTCTGGAAGGGCAAAAGGATTGTTTCGGCTGCATGGATCAAAGAATCAACCAAAGGAACTATACCTATTCCTCATTTCTCGTTTATGAAATTTAGTAAGAGTGATGTTGCTGTTCCGCAGCCGGCGTATTACGGCTACTATTGGTATAACGAATTAGTGAAAACAAAAGAGTTTACGGGGAATGTACTTTTCGCATCGGGAAACGGCGGTCAATACATTATGATCATTAAAAATTTAAACCTGGTCATCGTCTTCACACAAGGTAATTATAACAATTGGAAGGCAAAACGGGCATTTGACATTTTGGCCAGGTACATACTCCCAGTTGTTAAAACCAATTGAACAATACAGGGAATTAGTTAAAATTACCTTCAATCATTTTTTCGTCGTTGTTATTTATATTTCCAATGGGGAATGCCATTTTTCGACGCACGGCGTTTTCGTTGTTCTTAAGCAACCATCTGAATTTTTAGCACAATTGCAGAGAATAATAGCCCAACTGTATAAAATGGTGTATGAAAACGTAAAAGGTTGGTATTTTTGAACATGAAGTTAGGAAGGCAAGCACTCAGTACTACTCAACTCCAGGTGGTGGTATGGGCCGCTGTGTTGTTATTGAGTTTTTTTTCGTTGCTACCGATGGAGGGTGTGCTTAAATCAGGCACATACACGGTAGTCAACGCAACATCGTATGCAATCATCATTTATGCCAATATCCTGCTGTTATACCCGGCATTTTATCAAAAAAGGAGGTTCGTAGCGTACGGTTTATCTGTAGCAATCGTTTTAATTTTAACAGGAATGCTGAAGGGTTACGCAAACGTTATGGTGGATAGGTACGTTTTGTTGATAAAAGCCCCGCTTGATTTGCTTGATTTACTTGCTTACGTTCCGGGTGGTGTCCTGATCTATGTCCTCAGCCTGGTTTTTCGCATTGCCATTGCCTATTTCACTTTAAAACAACAAACAGAGGAAATCCTTGTGCAAAAAAGCCAGGCTGAACTTAATTTACTCAAATCGCAGGTGCAGCCGCACTTTCTTTTTAACGCGCTTAACAGTATCTACTACAGGGTTTATAAAGTCGATCCGCCGGCCGCCGGCCTGATTGAGCGCCTGGCTGATATTATGCGTTATTTTGTTGATGAAAGCCCGAAGGACGAAGTGCCGGTATCCACAGAAGTGGCATTTATCGAAAACTATATAGGACTGGAAAGAATCCGGATCCGGCACGGCGCCATCGTTAATTTCGAGAAAGCCTATAACCCCGACCTCCGCATTCCCCCTATGTTGCTCATGACCTTTGTGGAAAATATTTTCAAACATGGGATCGACAAGTCACTAAAGCAAAACCATGTAAGCATTTCATTGGTCCAGCAAAATGATCATTTGCTTTTTAAAACCAGCAACCGTAGGGTCGATCCGGCGGATAATGATCAGCCAGGCGGATTTGGCATCATTAATTTAACCAAACGACTCCGGATGTTATATGGGGACAAATTTGAACTGACTATTGATGACGAAGGCGAATTATTCACCGCATTTTTAAAGATTCCGCTTAAATGAATTTGAGCTGCATAATTATCGATGATGAGCCCGATGCTGTCGAATTGGTTGAACTGCTGATAAAGCAATGCACTACCTGGCTACTGAAGGCGAAATGCTATAATGCACTGGAAGCGCTGGCGTTTTTAAAAACGAACCAGGTCGATTTTATTTTCCTTGACATCAATATGCCAAAGCTCACCGGCATGGAGCTCGCAACCTTATTGCCGCCCCGCACAAAAATCGTGTTTACCACTGCTTATTCCGAATATGCCGTTGAAAGCTATTCTTTTCAGACCATAGATTATTTGCTGAAACCTATTACTTTGAAACGTTTCCTGGCATCGGTAGAAAAAATAGAGCAGCATTTTTCAAAACCAGTCTCAGCATACACGCCAACCGCCGAACTGGCGCAAGAGTTTTTCTTTGTAAAATCCGGAAAAATATTCCGGAAGATATTATTAAAGGACATCCTGTATTTTGAAGGAGAGAAAGATTACGTAAGACTGGCCACAGGCCAGGAACAAATACTGATCTACCGCCGGCTAAAGGATATCGAGGAGCAGGTGAAGTCTCCCTTCATCAGGGTGCATAATTCTTATATCATCAATTATGAGCAGCTCAGTAAAATAGAGGATAACCATATCTATATCGCTGATAAACGCATACCCGTAAGTGAAAAGTTCAGGGAGCGGTTTATGGAGGTGATTAATAAAAATAAGTTTTGAGTGGGTAAGGATATTTTCTGTCCCCGCAGAGAACCTGCGAATGGGTGACTATGTCCAGTGAAACAGTTAGCTTCGCGGATCACCCCGGATTGATATTGATCAGCCCTAAATTAGATGGGGGAAATCCACACAAATCCAGAAGAACTCATGTAACTACTATTTTGCCTTAAAACAAATTTTTATTTTCGGACATTTGTCTTTATATTTGAAGACATAAGGCTTATTTATGGAAAATTCAAAAGTTTTAGATATAGACAAATTGGATATCGGCCAGGACGACAGTTGCCGTGCCTTTCTTTTCTTCATAAATAATAAGGCACAATACGCGGGTTTGAAATGTGTGCATAGCATGGATGTTATCGACCATATCAGGGATGGTTTCCCTTATTCCACTGTTCATCAAATTCTGAATACTACTTGTGTGTCGCGCAAGGACCTTTCTAATATTCTGCATTTAAGTCTTCGTCAAATGAACCGCTATTCCAACGAAGATGTTCTTCCGGCAGAGCAATCCGGCTTCGTATATGAATTAAGCCGTCTGTATGTCCGAGGGCTGGATACATTCGGAGATAAAGAGACTTTTGAAAACTGGCTGCTTCGCGCACAACCAGCGTTGGGGATGAAATCGGCGCTTAGCCTGCTGGATACGACTGAAGGGTTCAGGATGGCCAACGACTTGCTCTCCCGTATCGAATATGGTTTTTATTCATGATCCTTTACCGTATTGCCAGGGAGAAGCATGCTCACGACCTAAGCGGCAACGGTGGACTCATTTCGTCTGCCCGATGGCATGATCATATGCCGGTGATCTATACCTCCATTACCTCTTCTACCTGTATTTTGGAAACACTTGTTCACGTGCGACCGGAAGAAATCCATAACGATCTTCACATGATTGTTATGGAGGCGCCAGACGATATCTCCTCTGAGCTAATAACGGCGCTTCAATTACCATCGAACTGGAACGAGATTCCCGGACCTCCGATATTAAAACAAATTGGCAATGCCTGGCTGAAAGCCAAATCATCAGCATTATTGATCGTTCCGAGCGCGGTTGATCCATTTGCCCGTAACGTAATTATTAATCCACTTCATGCTGATATTTCCATGATTAGTATAAAGGAAACGATGCCTTATACTTACGACGAACGGTTGTTTTTCAGATAAAGGGGAAATCTTCATTCCCACGGGGTGTTCGAGGGGAACCGGCGGATGAAATGGTGGTTGACCAAAGGTATCAGCATTGCTGATCGCCCATATCTCCTTTAGCATATGCTTTATTATTTACGCTTCAACCTTTAAGCTTTATGATAGATTTGTTTAGCTAACTTTATCATTATGAAAGTTCTGCTAACTATCATACTTTTAACGATTTCCATTACAGCTTTTTCGCAAACAGATAAAAAAAATGTAGTATATACCAACTTTCAAACATTTTATATCGACCTTAACAATGACGGTAAAATTGATACGATAATATTGAGTTCATCTCTTCCGGATAACACATCATTTAACCGGATTGCGATTTCTATGTCCGGAGTAAAAAAGAAGATTTTTAAGGCAAAAGATCATTGGGCAGAAATAAATCAGGAATTTCTTACTTCCAATAAGAATCTCGTAAAATCAAAAAATATTTTTATAAAGAAAACGAAAATACATACCGTAATTATCATTTCGGCGGGTACGGACGGCGCAGGATACGGCGGGGAGTTTTCGATAATAAATATTGAGAATGACAACATAAAAATGGTTTTTGATCATGGTTTTGGTGACAAAGCTGATGATTCTATAGATGTGGATATTGAAATACCCACCAAGCTTGTCGATCTTGAAAATAATAGCAGATTGTGTTTTGTTTATAGAGATTACGGCGAAGTTTATAAAACCGTAAAAGGTGGACATATTGGAACTTACAACCCTTTCTATGTGTTCAGGGTTGGCGATGACTACAGGTATAGCGAAGCTCTTTCAAAAACCTACAACGAACAACACTATATTTATGTTCACCCTAAATACCATAGGCAAATAGAAATATTTTATCCCGACAACAAGAAACTTAAGCCACGTCCCTGGGAAAAGTAGAGTTAATTGTAATATTCAATAAAAAAAAACTGCAAACCAAACACACTGTTGACCATCGGTAAGTAATTTTGTGACCCCGACCGGTTAAGCGCCTTTCGCTTCACCGCAAACAATTTTCACAGTCTTCGCTCCATAAAAAAAACCTTCAGGCTTTTGACTGAAGGCTTTTGACTTAAAAGTGGAGCCGGAGGGATTCGAACCCTCGTCCAAACATGGTACAATATAGGCTTTCTACGTGCTTAGTCCTGTTAGATTGTTAGGAAGGGGAAGGTCAGTGACTCACCTGTACCGTCTTCCTTAGGTGCTTTGTTTCGCCCCGTCATCGCACCGCCCGACGGGACTATTTTCGTTTTTCGATGCCCCGTTTGCCGATCCAACGAAACGGAAAACCGGCGGGACAAAGGCTATGCTAATTCTAAATTAGGCAGCCAAGGCGTAGTTATTTTCGCCATTTGAAAGTTTGAGCGTTCAGATTAAAGCGCTAATTCACCCAACGCGCTGCATGCTTACCTAATCATCTCCATCCTGTCAATTCCGGTCGACCCCATTTTTGTAGAGTTTGCAGTTGCCCGTGAGCCCCCGATAGCTATCGGGGTTGCAGTTTTTTATTCGAACTACAAATATACGATTTCAACGGTAGAAATTGGCCTTCTATTTTCAGGTTTATTAAACGTACATCCGTTAATAAATGCATTAGCCAGCAAACTGCCAACTCCTTACTGCCAACTTCCTGCAACTGCTGCTACCGCCTACTGTTAACTGCCAACCGCTACCTCCGGCCATGAACTATCCCGCACGTGCGGGATCAACGATGAACTCCCGCAAACTGCCAACTCCGAACTGCTAACTCGTCCGGCCTGCCAACTCCGAACTGCTAACTCTCCCCGCCTGCCAACTGCCCACTGCCAACTGCCCACTCTCTCCCCGGGTACACCCGCAACCCCTCCGCCAAACACACCATCGCTTTCTCTATATCCCCGGTATTTAGTACATAGGCCATTCGTACTTCGTTGGTACCGGCGTCGGGTGTGCTGTAAAAGCCGGTTGCCGGCGCCATCATAACCGTTTGGTTTTCATAGCAGAATTTTTCCAGCATCCATTGGCAGAATTTATCAGCATTGTCAATCGGCAACCGTGCAACCACGTAAAAGGCGCCGCCCGGATTGGGGCAAAACACCCCTTCAATTTGATTGAGTGCGTTAACAATGGTATTACGACGATGGGTATATTCTTCGTTTACGGCTTCAAAATATCTGTCAGGCGTATCCACAGCGGCTTCCCCGGCAATTTGTTCCACCATGCCAGGGCTTAACCGCGCCTGTGCGAATTTAAGCGCGGCTGCAAGCACTTGCTTATTTTTGGTGATCAGGCAGCCCAGCCGCGCGCCGCAGGCGCTGTACCGCTTGCTAACAGTGTCCATCACGATCACATTGTCGTCAAGTCCGTCCATGTGCATCAACGACGTAAACGTTTGACCGTCATAACAAAATTCACGATAGGCCTCATCGGCAAATAAATACAGGTCGAACTTTAAGGCGAGGGTTTTTAAAGCATCCAGTTCGTCCTGCGAATACAAATACCCGGTAGGGTTATTCGGGGTGCATATAATTATGGCCTTGGTTTTTGAGGTGATAACCTTTTCAAACTCGCTGATTGGCGGCAGGGCGAAGCCGTTTTCGATGTACGACAAGATGGGTTTTACCACGATGTCGCTCTGGCAGGCAAAGCCATTGTAATTCGCATAAAATGGCTCCGGGATGATCACTTCGTCGCCGGGATCAAGGCAGGCCATCATCGCAATGGTGATCGCTTCGGAACCACCTGTCGTTACGATTATATTTTCAGGGCCGATGTTGTAGCCGATCTTGTTGTAATATTCAACCAGTTTTTTTCGGTATGACAAAGTGCCTTCGGATGGGGTATAGGCCCAAACCTTAAAGCTGATGTTTTTGATGGCATTCAGCATGCCTTCAGGTGTTTCGATG
>JABDGE010000081.1 GCA_013286235.1 Bacteroidota bacterium | reverse complement strand
AAAATACAAATTGATGTCAGAAAGCCCCTTCGATTTTTTCAGGGGCACCTGTCACCTGTTTTATGAAGACCTAAGCGAAGTGAAAGACTTTCCACGGTCACCTTCAACGTGGACCTGCGGCGACCTTCATGTGGAAAATTTTGGCAGCTATAAAGGCGACAACCGGATGGTATATTTTGATTTGAATGATTTCGACGAATCAATTTTAGCGCCATTGTGCTGGGAGGTAGTGAGATCAGTGACAAGCATTATCGTTGCGTTCGGCGCGCTGGAAATTAAAGGGGTGGAAGCAAAAAAAGCTGCGAAGCTGTATCTCGGCAACTATACCAACGTTCTAAGTGGTGGCAAAGCCTATTATATCGACCCAAGAACGGCCCGCGGCATGGTGAAACATTTTATGAAGGCGGTTAAAAAACGGAAGGAGGATGGCCTGGTGCAACAACTAAGTGATGGCAGGGCCCCGGATGGGAAAATTGCCATTGACAATAAAACATATTTTAAGGTGGCTAAGGAGTTAAGGTCTCAACTTAAATTAAGGGTGGCCAAATGGATCAAAGATGATCCGGCATGGCCCAATAACTATGTTGTAAAAGATGTAGTTTTCCGGGTTGCCGGGATGGGGAGTGTGGGGGTAAAACGCTATATGTTTTTGCTGCAGAGCACCAAAGACAAAAAGAAGTATATCATCGTTGAAATGAAGCAAGCGCGATCGTCCGCATTGACGCCTTATGTCAGCATTAAACAGCCGAAGTGGAAATCAGAGGTTGACCGCGTGATCTCCATAGCGCGAAGAATGCAGAACATTCCACCGGCTTTGCTTAGCGAAATTGACTTCGAGGGCGAGAGCTATGTTTTCCAGGAAATGCAGCCTTCCGAGGATAAAATTAAATTTGAGTTGATCGAGGAAAAGTTCGGCGACCTGGAGGACGTCATTAACGACATGGCGCTGCTTGCCGCGTCTTCGCAGCTCCGCAGCGGCGGAATACAGGGATCGGCGATTATTGATGAGCTGACTTCATTCGCAAAATCAGGGGACTGGCAGGAAGCTTTGCTAAAATACGCTATGAGCTATTCAAAGAAGGTGAGCAAAGATTTCAACCAGTTTTTATCGGAATATAAAAAGGGGGAATATTTGGCCTCGCCGATCGTAATGTGATCCCGTGATAAAGCCGGGTTGATCATTGTGCGTTCCCTCGTCTCCAGCCTTGTTTTTTACTAAGTCCAAAAACAAAGCAACCCGACGCATGCGGCAATATGGTTATTTCTTCCCCTATTTTTTGTAATTTTTTCGTTGGAATACAATCCATCCCCTATAAACAGCAGCTAAAGTCCATTTCCTGGTCAATATCAACTTTCAGTTTTATTTGGATTTTTAAACTAAAAAAGTATATTTGTTTAACTACTGATTAAACCGGGAAGGAAAGATGAAGAAAAAAATACTGATTATTGAAAATGATCAAGATATACGCAGCATTGTGGAGTTTATTTTGTCGGAGGAGGGTTTTAAAACACGGAGCATTCCGGAACCCCAGACGCTTGCAGAAGTTTTACAGTTTAAGCCTGACCTGCTCCTTGTTGACGAATTTATTAACAGCAAGCCCGGCCATCGCTTATGCCTCCGCATCAAAAACGAACCTCATCTTGCACACCTGCCGGTAATCGTGCTTTCGACCGCTAATGACATTGAATTTATAGCCACTGAATGTAAAGCCAACGACTATATCCGTAAACCATTTGACGTGGAAGAAATGGTAGACAAAGTGTTACGGGTGATAGGCGATCAACCCATGTCGCTGCATTGACCCCCACCTTTAGGAATTGTGCTTTTGTTCCTTTTCTTTAGCGAAATGCGCACGTGCCTGCTTCAGGCCGGTAGCTATTGCCTCCCCTTCGTTGCCGGTTGTTTTTAAAACCTCGTTTGCTATTTCCACCGCCTTGTCCCGAAGCTTTTTCGGTTGATTTTTATAGGATGGCGGGTAATCTCCATTATACCAGGGCATCATTCCTCCTTCTTTGTAACTAAAGTCTAAAAGTTTAACCACTGAGAAGGCACAGAGGCCGCAGAGTCTTAATAGTTTGTCTATTTTTTCTCTGTGCATTCCTTGCGGTCTGTGATTAAAATGCACTTCTAAGAGTTATCCGCCAGCTGGCGGACATAAAGCCTTTATTTTAGACTTCTTTGTAATGACAACAGCCGATAAAGTTGTTGGTTTGCGATTTTTCCCGGCAAAACAAGTAAAAAATAACCCGGCCTGCGTGAGCAAACCGGGTTCTGTTCAACCTCACTTCCCGTTCTTGCAATATTTATATAATGGTGGTATCCCTTCGTAAGAAGCCGAGGATCAAGGCGATCACGGCGATAACTAATAAAATATGAATTAGGCCTCCCGCCGCGTAGGCGAATGTGCCGATAGCCCATCCTATTATGAGGATAACTGCTATAATGTACAGGATTGATCTCATGGTTTTGTTTTTTTATGGTAAATGATACCTCATATAAGCAATTACAGGGCCATTTTAATTTCGGCTTAATGTTGAGGTTGGTGACCGGATTAATTGTAGTAAAAACAGGGATTTAGCGTGTTTTAATGGACAATAAAAAAGCAGCCGGATGTTGAAGCGACCATCGGCTGAGCGCTTTATTTTTTTAATAGAACCTTGTTCGCCAACTCTTTGGCGCCATCGATCTTTTCGGTATAGGTAAGCCCCAGTATTTGTGTTACCAAAGGGTAAATATCCACATTGGGGAAAGCCGCTATTTCGGCATGCTGTTTGAATGCCGGCCCCCAGGCGTAAAAGATGGCGTGTACGTCTTTTACTGTTGCAGGGTCGAAGCCGTGCTGTCCTTTATCAAGCTTCCTGTTATAAATGTTGAACATTTTAGGCCAGTGTGTTATGAGCACAATATCGCCGATGCGGTTGTGCCAATCGTCGTTTTTGGAAGAATGCAGATGGGCCGGCATATTCTCCCGCAGGTAAACATCATAATCTTTGGCTTCTTTTTTTAGCCCCTCATAAGTTTTTTGAATGTCGTCCGGGTTTTTGGCAATCAATTCAACAACCATGCGGTCGCCGGATATGATAAACTTTGAGGTATCCAGGGCGGCAGGCGTGGGCAAAGGATGCTGCGTATCCGGCTCGGACATACCGTGGTCCGACACAAAAATATAGTTTACTTTAAGGCCAGTGGTGTTTACAGCTTTGGTTAGCGCATATACCGTCGAATCAATAAATTGAACTGAATTAGCTACTTCCTGCGAATTGGGGCCGTATTTGTGCCCTTCGTCGTCAACCTGTGGTAAATAAAAGGTGATCAGGTGCGGGCGTTTATCCGCAGGCAGATTCAGCCAGTTTACTACGGTTTGTATCCGATTATTAATGGGTATCTTATTGTTGTGTTTATAATAGTAAGTAGCATAAATGCCTTTGATCGGCGCGTCAGAACCTACCCAGTAAAAATTGGCGGCAACCATGTGCTGTTGTTCCGCCAATACCCAAAGAGGCGTACCGCCATACCATGTACCATCCTCATAGGTGGCCCTGTTACTGGAGTTGTAGAATGTTTTGCGATCGCGGTCGTAAAAAATATTCTGCACTATGCCATGGTGTGCCGGGTACAAACCTGTTGCCATGGCATAATGGTTCGGGAAAGTGACCGAGGGGAAACAGGGTATCATAGAAGACGCTTTCACGCCTTCATTGGCAAATGCCAGCAGGTGTTCAGCTTTATATTGTTCGGCATAGTTATAACGGAAACCATCGGCTGAGATGAGGATAACATAGGGTTTGCTTTGCTGCTCCGGGCTGTTTTTCCTGCCGGGAATGACCTGCTGGGTGGTGTCCTGGGCTAAGGCTCCTAACGAGCAAACAAGGGAAAGCGAAAAGAATAGCAGTTTTTTCATGGCTTAATTGTTCTGCTAAGCTAATTGAGTAAGATTAGGCCATTGTTAGGGATTCATGTGGTTTCTAAATTTTCATACAACACAACCCCGACCGGTCAAGCAGGCAATGTCGCCGGTGAACAATGCCCCAGCAATTTACGGATAGAACAGGTGCTCAAAGTCCGAATACATGTCTCAACAAGGGGATATATTGCGGCCGCATCATAACGATGATCAGGATTAAGTAGCCTATTGCAAGTATGCCGCCTGTCACGAAAGCTGACCAGCGTTTAGCGTCAGGCTTCAATCGGATAAAGGCAGTAAGGCAGGCAATAATGATCATAAAGTTTGCCACCGTTGCTATAGCCTGCAAAACAAGATCGGGCCTGAAAAGCTGCCCTTTAAGCAATAACCAAAGCTTATCTGCCGCTCCGACGATAAAAATGTAATTCCAGAAGAGCCCGTTGAGGCAGCCTATACCAAATCCCCAGGCGCTGTTGCGGCGTGTGAGGACGATCACCGCAACATATATGAGCGCCTGGAAAGCATGCAACAGGCGTATATCAGGCTCAAAAATAGCCGCGATAAATAAGGCTGACATAAAGTATATTGAGCCTACCAGGATAAAAATTGAAATCCAGCGCGGCTGGCCGGGTTGTGGATCTTTCACCATTGGTAATTTTCAAGGTTAGACTACCGGCATTTAAAACTGGTTACAGTTTAAACTAAATGAAGGTTTGCCGAAGCCGACTCAAAGCAAGGTGCTTTAGTACAACCCTAACTAAACACTTTGCTCTAATAGTGATTAACTGTAAATTGCAGCTACACATTCAAAACTATGTTGCAGCCCGCCATTCCAATCGTCGACTTTAGCGCTTTTGAAACGGAAAAAGAGACCATTGCCGGGCAGATCACCAAAGCATGCCTCCGACACGGCTTTTTTTATATTGCGGGCCATGGTGTTCCCCTGTCGCTGCAACAGTCGTTGGAAACCTTGAGCCGGCGTTTTTTTGAATTGCCCGAAAAGGAAAAAATGGAAATTGCCATGTATAAAGCGGGCAGCGCCTGGCGCGGTTACTTCCCGCTGAACGGAGAGCTTACTTCAGGTAAGCCCGATTTAAAGGAAGGCATTTATTTTGGAACGGAATTACCGGGCGATGACCCACGGGTTAAACAAGGCCTCCCGCTGCATGGCGCCAATTTATTTCCGCAGGAACCCGCCGGCTTCAGGGAAATTGTATTGGACTATATAACAGCGGTTACCAAAGTGGGGCATTTGGTGATGAAGGGCATTTCGCTAAGCCTGGGTTTGCCGGAAAATTATTTTTCGGACAAATACCAGCAGGATCCGCTCATCCTGTTTCGCATATTTCACTACCCTCCAGGGGAGCCAACAAACAACCAGTATGGCGTTGGCGAACATACAGACTATGGACTGCTCACCATTTTAAAACAAGATGCCGTCGGCGGCCTGCAGATAAAAAATGGTGATGACTGGATTGCCGCCCCGCCTGTTGAAAACACATTCATCTGCAATATCGGCGACATGCTCGACCGGATGACCGGCGGTTTGTACCGCTCCACGCCCCATCGCGTGATCAATGTCTCGGGTGAAGACAGGTATTCATTCCCCCTGTTTTTCGATCCCGGCTTCGACACCCATGTCGAACGGATAGAAACAGCAAGCATCCGCGAAACGAAAGATCAGCGCTGGGATGGGGCAAGTGTGCATGAATTCAGTGGTACTTATGGTGAATACCTGCTGAACAAGATCGGGAAGGTATTCCCGGAATTGAAGAAGGATGTGCTGTGAACATATTGGTCAATTGAAATATTGTTCAATTGAAATATTGTTGAATTGTTGAATTGCTGAATTGTTGTTATCGTCCGCTCAAGTGCACACATTTGAATGACTTTGTTGCAGCCACGCCACCGTTTGCGGACAGATTTGTTTGCCGCAATGCACAATCTATGACGTGAGCGTGGACGCTCAAAGCTTATGGATTCAAGTGCGGACACCTGAACCGGCGAGGATCTTGCCACAATGAGGCTTCAATTGATGGCGGCTGGTTTCAAATTATTTTTCTGACCCCGGGAATCAACGTTATCACCGATGCCAGCAAGAAACTGCCCAAAACCGCTAATGGCGCTACGATCAAAAATTTCCATGCCGGGTCGATAGCGAGGTTCCTGATAGAAAGCGAAAGTGCAAGAAGCACGAGGGGATGAAAGATGTACACCGCGAATGCGTTGCGGGAGAGCTTACCCATTAACGCTGATGTTTTGTTCCACGATTTTTTTCCATACGCGAGCAATGCGACTATGATTGAAAAGCCCAGCAATTGCTCCCAAACGGCATACAACAGTTGCTGCCAGTGCAATCCGCCGGTAAACCAGCCCTCCGGCGCCTTGGTTAATTTTTCAATAATGCCCATAACCGGAAAAAATAGCAGTAATCGCAGTGCATACCTGATGAACTTTTTACCGGTATCGTAAGGAAATGTATCCAGCCATTTATTTTTGGCCGCAATAAGGCCGACTATAAAAAGCGCCACGTATTGCGAAAAATAAGCCAAATTGAACCCAACCGGGTTTAATATCCATCCAATAGGGAATATTATTCGCACTAAAAAACTTATAAAGCCCACTCCCGCGGCAAATCCAAGGATCATTCTTAAAGAGGGGGCTGTAAGGGGTTTTGGTTGGTATTTGTTGCTCACAATCCGCCACAAAACATAAAGAAGGGTGAACAGCAACAAGGCAGCAACGAACCAAAGCACGCCAAAATTTATCCAATCATGAAAGCCGCCCAAAAATTGTAAAAAAGTAATGTGGTGGCCTTTGCCGAAATAATCAACGAGGTATATTAATACAGGCGAAAGGATAAACGAGTAAAACACCAATGGTAACCCTAAACGCAGCAGCCTGTCTTTTACAAAACGGACCGCACCCTTTTTGTTGTATGATGACGGTATGAAATAAGCCGATAGAAAAAAGAAAAGCCCCATAAAAAAGGATTGGTTGATGGTCATGAGCACAACCATCGGGATAGACGCCGCGGGATGGGTGGTTTTTTGCCAATAATACCAGCCCCCTTCGGCGCCGTAGGTGTTCAGGACATGATGCAGAATGACCAATGTAATTAGGAGAACCTTCAAATTGTCGATATACAATATCTTTTTAGACTGTTCAGGAATAAGCGCGGAAGGGGAGGGGGCTTGAGCGGACATGTTTTGACCGGTATTGATAGAGCGCATTTAGTTTACTAAAGGTATAAAGTATCATGCGTATGGCAAAAGTACTTTATGGTGCATGTTGTTCGCATATCCGCCACAGTTTTGCAATATTTTTGTTGTATCGAAATTACTAAACTGCATTGACTTATTTTCGAATAAAATCGTACATGGCACATCTCTACACACAGGAACTCATCGACCAGGCATTAACTTACGAAGAGTACCGGGCTCACATCCGGGCAGTATTGGCGAATGAACCCGTTGATGCCGCTGCCGCACGCCTGCGTTATTATACAGCTGCAAACTCCGCGTTGATGGACGAATACGACGAAAGTTATTCCGTGCTGCCCGGGCTAAGCGAAGCGCTGGCATCTGCTCCGCCGGCAACGTGGCTGGTGATAACTGAAGGCTGGTGCGGCGATGCTGCCTTTAATATACCGCTGATGTATGTTGCAGAAAAAGCCATGCCCGCGGCCATTAAGCTGCGCGTTGTTTTACGCGACAGCAATCTGCCCTTGATAGATGCCAACCTGACGGACGGAGGCCGCTCTATACCTAAACTGGTTGTGCTAAACAAAGCGCTCGAGCCGGTGGGCCACTGGGGCCCGCGCCCGGAGCCGCTTCAAGAACTGATGACGGCCTGGAAAAACGAAGGGCTGGAGTTGAAGCAATTGATCCCGAAAGTGCACAGTTGGTATGATGCCGACAGAACAAGAAGCCTGCAACACGAGCTTAGCCGGATGATTAAGCATTACAGCTGATTGGATATTAGTTCCGCAGAGCCCCTTCAATGCCATTAAATTAAACGGAAATGTCAGGTGAAAACTGTCGGCCAATGTTGCATACCTACGGCATGCTAAACTTATTTTTTTGACGTTTTCTACCGATATGTTGCACCTAACGGCGCAATGAGGAGCGATCTTCCATGGTACCATGAGGGCTTTTAATGGCTTTAATTTTGTGGGTAGACTTAAACTTGCAGGACATCCGCGGGAATTGGAGCCTTTCGCCTAAGCGCTCTTCAAAACAATCCTGCATCCAAACGCCTTTGAAGATGTTACAGCGGGAGTTTTATTCTCCAGCAGGGCATCAACGGCGTTTTCAACATAGTTGATACGCGCCGGATCGCTTTGTTCCTCGTCGTTGTCGACGGCGCCGGTATATTGTACGGTTAGCCCGTTAGCGGTTTTTTGCAGTACATAAACGGTCGGCGTAGCACGGGCGCCGTAAGCGCGGACTACATCCTGTGTTTCATCAGCTAAGTAAGGGAAGGTATAATTCTTGCCGGCTGCGCGTTTTTGCAGGTTGGCATAGGAGTCTGTTGGGTTCATATCGGGATCGCTGGAGCAGATGGCGATAACCGGGTACCCTTTTGCAGCATATTTGGCATCGAGCGCCTCGATACGTTTTTCATAGGCCCTTGCAACCGGGCAATGGTTGCAGGTGAAAACCACGATAAATCCTTTTGCGCTGGTATAATCGGCCAGCGAAACCATTTTACCGTTTACGTTTTTTAGTTTAAAGTCGGTTGCTATGTCACCGGGTTTGTAGCCCGTTGCGGTTGGCTTAAAGCTCAAAGCCGAAACAGCCGCGATGATTAAAAATACCAGCTTTTTCATGTTGTTTTTACTTATTGGTTTGATAAATGTTGTTTAATTCCTTGTAGCTAAACGTTTGCTCATATAACTTGCGTATGCCCTTTTTAGTATTTACCAGCAGCGTTGCCGGCAATGCCCCCGACCAGTCTTTATCTACCGCATCGATAAACTCCTGGTCGTTGTTACGGTCTGCAAAATCAACTTCTGCCTGCATTTTATGCTTTTTTACAAACGGGGTTACTGCCGAATTTAGTTTCGATTTAAAATCCATGCTCACCAACAAAACTTTCAGAGGGGCATCCTTATACTTTTGCTGAAGCTGATCAAAATACGGCAGTTCCTTCACGCAGGGTTCGCACCAGGTTGCCCAAAAATTTACGATGTAGACGGTATCCGGGTTACTAACTCGCTGTTCCAGCTGCGCGTAGGTGATGGTATTTACCTGGGCGGTTGCCGTTAAAAACAGCAGTGAGAACAATGACAATAAAAACAATCTCCGTTTCATCTGGCAATCATCGGACATGACCTTGATTAATAGCAAAGATAGTGGCATTAGGTTTTGTGAGGCAGAGGAAATGGCTGATGTTATTTTGTTTTTTGTTAAATACTTATTGGAGAGCTGCCGGTTTAATTGGGGGGTAGAGATTTTCATAACATTTGCAACAGGCCGGGATCTGGTAAGAAATTAACCAATTAAAACACCCGGGCTTTTTTTGGGTTATCAGCATACATCCCAGTCAGATTAAAAAATGGAGCCACAAATCAAAAAGCTATCGGCCATCGGGCTGCTGATCGCTCTCGGTATCATTTATGGCGACATAGGAACCTCGCCGCTTTACGTCTTTCAAACCTTGCTGACCGAGGGCGGCAAGGTAAATAAAAGCCTGGTTTTTGGCTCCATATCCTGTATATTCTGGACGCTTACGCTACAAACTACATTTAAATACGTGATTATTACCCTGCAGGCGGATAACCACGGCGAAGGCGGCATCTTTGCCCTTTACGCCCTGGTGAGACGCTATGGCAGGTGGCTTGCCATACCTGCTATAATTGGGGCCGGCACGCTGCTGGCAGATGGTATTATTACCCCACCTATCTCGGTCACCTCCGCTATAGAAGGTCTTGGCCTGGTCCACGGCCTGTCGCACATCATTGTACCTGGCAATCACGTCGTTTTGTTGATAGTTATCATTATCTTGCTGCTACTGTTCTTTGTACAGCAGTTTGGCACCCATTTGATCGGCTCTTCATTCGGACCGGTCATGTTCTTTTGGTTTATCATGATCGGGGTGCTTGGCTTTATGCAATTTATACAATACCCGGAGATCATCAAAGCGTTCAACCCGTATTATGGCTGGCGATTGCTCGCCGATCATCCACGGGGCTTTTGGTTGCTTGGCGCGGTATTCCTTTGCACCACAGGCGCCGAAGCACTTTACTCGGACCTGGGCCACTGCGGCCTGAAGAATATCCGCATCAGCTGGGTTTTTGTGAAAATTACCTTGCTGCTCAGTTACCTGGGCCAGGGCGCATGGGTTTTATTACAGCCTGCCCATACAAATTTCAGCGGTGTAAATCCTTTCTTCCAGATCATTCCTCATGCTATTCTGCTCCCGGGTATATTGCTGGCTACGGCGGCTACCATTATCGCCAGCCAGGCACTGATCAGCGGCTCCTTTACCCTGATCAACGAAGCCATCAGCATGAACTTGTGGCCGCGGGTGACCGTTAAATATCCATCTGATGTTCGCGGGCAACTCTATATCCCCAGCATCAACCTGATCGTTTGTATCGGCTGTGTGGCGGTCACCCTTTATTTCCGCACCTCGAACGCGATGACCGCTGCTTATGGGTTTTCCATCACAGTGGCCATGCTGATGACCACCACCCTAATGTACTTTTTTATGCGGTACCAAAAAAAATGGCCGCTTTGGATCGTGGTGCTGATCGTATGCCTGTTCCTGACGGTAGAGGGATCGTTTTTTGCGGCCAATGCCGCTAAGCTGCTGAAGCGTTTATTCTTCCTGGTATTCGAATTTGGGCTCATCGGTACCATGTATATATTTTACAAAGCCAGCCGCATCAATTACGGACTGCTGCAGTTTGTAAAGATTAAAACCCAATTGCCGTTCCTGGCCGCTTTGAGCGAGGATGAAACCATCCCGAAGTTTGCGACACACCTGATCTACATGACGCGCGCAAACGACGACAGCGATATCGAGCAGACGATCATGTACTCAATTTTAAGCCGAAAGCCGAAGCGGGCTGATGTGTATTGGTTCATCCACACCACCCGTGCTGATGGTCCCTACACCATGGAATACTGCGTAAATGAGCTCCTGCCCGACAAAGTGATCCGCCTGGAATTTACCCTTGGCTTCAGGGTGCAGCCGCGTATCAATGTTTTGTTCAGGAATGTAGTGGAGGAGTTGGTGCGCACTAAAGAATTGAATATCACCAGCCCCTATGAGTCGTTGAAAAAATATAACCTGATGGCCGACTTTCAATTTGTGATCCTTGAAAAATTCCTTTCCTATAACAATGAGTTTACCGCAGGCGAAGGCTTTGTGCTGCGTACCTATTTTTGGTTGAAAAAATTCGGACTTACCGAGGCGCAGGCCTTTGGACTGGATACCAGCGAAACCAGAATAGAATGCCTGCCCCTGGTTTTCAAGCCGGTTAAGGTAAATTTGAAAAGAATACCGAATAAGACGACCAACCCCTGAACTACCACGAGGTCGTCCTGCGGCTCAAGGACACCAAATTGGAGACCATGGAGCGGCTTATCCCGTAAGGCAGTGAAAAAAAACCCCTGAGAAAATTTATTTTGAAACAGAACTCCTACATTGCGTAGCGGGCATTTCGCTATGATTGACAATGTTCGTGATGAATAAATTATGAAGAGAATTATTACCACCGCAATACTTATGCTGCTGACTTTTTTAGCAAATGCACAGCACCAGGTCAATGCCAATTCAAAGGGAGACGCCTATTATCTAAATCCGATTTTTGCCGGCGACTATCCCGATCCAAGCATATTGCGTGATGGGGACGATTATTACATCGTGCACTCATCGTTTGAATATTATCCGGGGTTATTGATCTGGCATTCAAAAGATTTGATAAATTGGAGCCCTGTTACACATGCGCTGCATAAATATATCGGTTCAGTTTGGGCGCCTGACTTAATCAAATACGGAAACAAATATTATATCTATTTTCCTTCGGGCAATACAAATTACGTGGTCACCGCCAATTCAATTAACGGACCCTGGAGTGACCCGATAGATTTGAAAGTCGGCAATATCGACCCATTTCATTTTACAGATGCTGCCGGAAAAAGATACTTGTTTTTTAGCAATGGAGGGTATGTCCCCTTATCTGACGACGGACTTTCGGTTACAGGCGAATTAAAAAACACCTACAGCGGTTGGAAAATACCCCGTGAATGGGTGATCGAGTGCTTTTGCATGGAAGGCCCCAAGCTGGTTAAACGCGGGGATTATTATTATTTGACGGTAGCAGAAGGAGGCACAGCCGGCCCGGCTACGGGCCATATGGTTATTTCCGCACGCTCGAAATCCCCTTTTGGCCCCTGGGAAAATTCGCCCTATAACCCAATAATCAGAACGAAGGACGATTCGGAAAAATGGTGGTCGAAGGGTCATGGTACTTTGTTCGAAGGCCCAAACGGAAAATGGTGGATGGTTTTTCACGGATATGAAAACGGTTATTATAATATGGGACGCCAGACTTTGCTTGAACCAATCACCTGGACAAGTGACGGCTGGTACAAAATAGCGGACGGGATTAAAACCGGGGAGCCAATTAAAAAACCTTTAAATAGGGTTACAAATGACGTGTTTTCGTTAAGTGACGACTTTAAAGGACTTGAATTGAAATCGCAATGGCAATTCTTTGGCGAGTACGACACAGCGAGGTTTCGCCTCACCGACAATGGTTTAACCATCAAAGCCAAAGGAAATTCCGTTGCAAATTGTTCCCCTTTGCTTTGTATCCCGTCAAATCATTCTTACATAGCGCAAGTTGAACTATTGATCGAAGGGAATGCCGTTGGGGGAATGGTGTTATTTTATGATAATAACGCTTATTCCGGAATTTTAGCCGATCACGAAAATGTTTTAGCCAATCTTCGCGGCTGGCAGTTTCCGACTGAAAAAGGAGTAATTAAGAATCATGTATTCCTTCGCCTCAAAAAAATGCGCAATACCGTTAATATGTATTACAGTGTTGATGGGGAAAAGTGGGTTAAAACAGAAAATTCCCTTGAGGTTTCCAGTTATAATCACAATGTTCTCGGCGGTTTTTTAAGTTTACGAATCGGACTTTGTTCGATAGGCAATGGGGAAGTTAAATTCAAAAATTTTGTTTATCAGCCGATAAGTGAATAGCTGCCAGTAACTGACGCGGTAATTAAAATTTCTCTACGTAAGGTGTGGCAGCCCTTTTAGCAGATAGCAAAACGAATAGCCAAAATGCAGTTTTTCTTTGCCGGCATAAAACACGGCGTAGCTTTGTTTGATCAGACCGAGTTGATTTTCCTGATTAATTTTACCCCATAAATCCTAATTATGAAAACCAAAATTGTGTTCAGCTATTTTTGTTTCTTTTTTGTGCTGACGGCATGGCTGCGGGGCAACGCACAAGATCAGGCCCCGGCAGTTTCGATCGATGTGAATTTGTTGCAAAGCCAGGGAGAACTGCGTCCCATATGGGCATTTTTCGGATACGATGAAGCGAATTATACCTATATGAAGGATGGTAAAAAACTACTGAGCGAAATTGCGGCTTTAAGCATCGTTAGGGTAAATGTAAGAACCCATAATATGCTGACCACGGGCGATGGCACGCCTGGTTTAAAATGGAGTTCGACCAATGCCTATACGGAAGATATCAACGGGAAACCAGTTTATGACTGGAAAATCGTAGACAGTATTTTTGACACCTACGTTCAGCGCGGTATGAAACCGCTTGCCGAGATTGGATTTATGCCCGAAGCTTTATCGGTTAATCCCGGATCGCTGACTGATTCTAAGCCAAAGCATTACTCTGGATGGCCCTATCCGCCAAAGAGCTATGAAAAGTGGGCCAAACTGGTTTTTCAATGGGTGAAACATTGTGTACAGCGGTATGGCAAAACGGAGGTGGAGGGATGGTATTGGGAAGTGTGGAACGAGGCTGATCTAACCTTTTACTGGAAGGGCACCCCCGATGAGTACCTCAAATTATATGACTATACCGCGGATGCAGTAAAACGGGCATTGCCCACTGCAAAAATAGGGGGGCCTGAAACGACCAGTCCCGACGGAAAATCGGGTGGTGAGCTTTTAAACAAGTTTTTGACCCACATTGTCAGCGGTAAAAACTATGTTACCGGTAAAACAGGCGCGCCCCTTGATTTTATAACCTTTCACGCTAAAGGTTCACCCAAACTGATCAACGGGGCGGTGTGGATGAATATGGGCAATCAACTAAGGAGCATCGACAAAGGATTTGAGACCGTTTCAGCTATACCCTCTTTAAAAGATCTGCCCATCATCATCGGGGAATCCGATCCTGAGGGTTGTGCGGCCTGCCCGGCGGACCTTCATCCTGAATATGCCTACCGCAATAGCACCATGTACGCCAGCTATACTGCAGCGGTGCTGACACGCACCTATGACCTGGCAAAAAAAAGAGGGGTTAACCTGGCAGGTGCGGTAACGTGGGCATTTGAATTTGAAGACCAACCCTGGTTCAGAGGCTTCAGAGACCTGGCTACCAATGGCATTGATAAACCTGTGTTGAATATATTCAGAATGCTGGGAATGATGCAGGGCATCAGGGTAGCCACAACATCCACTTCAAAGCAAAACTATATCACCATTCGCGATTCCAGCGTGAGGGGAAAAGAACCGGATGTAAATGCCTTAGCCAGCATAAGTTCAAATGCCGCCTGTATAATGGTTTGGAATTATCATGATAAAAACGACGTCAATGTTCCGCTGACCCCGGTTTCTGTTACAGTAAAAGGTCTTCCGCAACAACGGGTGTCGCTTACCCAATATATCATCGACCAGGAACATAGTAACGCATATACTGCCTGGGAAAAGATGGGTTCGCCCGCGGAGCCCACGGCGGATGAATACAAAATATTGGAAGCCGCAGGCCAACTACAGCAAACTTCCTCACCTAAATATATTACCCCAATAAAAGGAGAGGCGAAAATTGATTTTGATCTGGAAAGACAAGGCGTCACTTTGTTAACGATGACATGGTAACCATGGACGAATTGTACCGCCGTTTCGGAAACAGAAGCCGCCAACAGCAGGGATTATGGGCGGGAAGCCGATCCGCCAGTCAGTTGACAGTCTTATTTTTCGATTTTCATCGGGGTGCATTTTTATTGCCCACTACTCCCCAAAGCTTTGGGGACAAACTGCCACTAACTAAGCCGCCAGATTTTTTTCAATCTTGGAAAGCAGGTCATCGATTTCAAATGGTTTCGCCAGGAAATCATCCGCACCGGCGGCTAAGGCTGATCCTTCAATATCCCGGCTGGCCGAGATCAGGACAACCGGCAGCTTTCTGGTACTGACATTCTGTTTAAGTTGTTTACAAATATCCCTTCCATCAAGGCCCGACATCCAGATGTCCAAAAGGAGCAAATCCGGCAAGTGCCCTTGCATACTTAATACTTCTGCGCCATTGGGCGTGCAATACACCCGGTACCCTTCAAACTCCAGCATGATGCAGACGGCATCAAGAATTGCCGGGTCATCATCAACCACCATTATTGTTTTGGTTTCGTTCATTTTAATCCCCTTTCCAACGGTATAAATGTCTTTAATAATTATTGCTTTATTTTTTTAACGGCAAGGCAAAGCAAAAGGTTGACCCCTCGCCATGCTTGCTGCTTACCCATATCCGGCCGCCTTCGCGTTTGATGATCTCAGACGAGATGTATAAACCTAAGCCAAGGCCAGGAAATGTATGCTGCATATCGCCGCTCACCCTGTAAAACTGCTCAAAAACTTTTTCTAACTTATCCGGCGCAATGCCAATGCCAAAATCCTGAACGCAAAGGCTCACCTCGTTATTTTTCACGCTGGTATGAATAATGATCTTATCAGCCTGCGGCGAGTACTTAATGGCATTGGTGATCAGGTTGGTTATTACCTGGCCGATCCGCTCCTTATCACCATGGACAATCCCGGTAGGCACGAGATTTTCAACCAGCACGTGCTTATCGGTAGTCCGTTGCAGGTCTTCGATCAATTCTTTTACCAGGTCGTTAAAGTCAAAGTCCCTGTCGTTAAACTGGAGTTTGCCCGAATTGATTTTCGTAACATCCAGCAGATCACCAATCAAACTGGTAAGGCGGTTCAACTGCCCGTCCATTTTATTGATCATTCCTGCTTCCCTGGCTTCGCCTTTTTTTAGCAGCATACGTTCCAGTACCTGGGTATATGCTTTGATGCTGGTGACCGGGGTCTTTAGCTCATGACTTGCAATCCCGATAAAATCATCTTTTTGCTGCTGTAAATTCTTTTGCTCAGTAATATCAACACAAGCGCCGATATAACCTGTGAAGGTACCGTCATTGCGGTATTGCGGACTGCCCGTGGCAACACACCAATGCATGCTGCCATCAACATGGTTGATCCTGAATTCAGCCTCGTATAAAGTTCTGCCGGTCAAATCGCTAAGGAACTTATCGCGGACTTTTCGCCGGTCCTCCGGTACGATCGCGTTGGTCCAGCCCCGGGCCAGATTTTCTTCGTATCCTAAGCCGGTCCAATCCATCCAGGTTTGGTTCACATAGGTAATGTCTCCTGTTTCGTCGCTCATCCAGAGCCCCGTAGGCGCCGCGGTGGTGATATTCCTTAACAATTGCTCACTGTCGGCCAGCAGCGCCATCAATTTCTGCTGATCCTCCTTTGCCTGTTTTTGTTCGGTAATATCTAAGAGCGTACCTAATATACGGACCGGTTTTTTGTTGGCATCATAATAGGTCTTTCCTTCTACGCGGGCCCAGTGGATGGACCTATCAGGCCAAATCACCCGTGCTTCGTAAAATAATTTTCCGCTTACCGCTGCCTCTTTGTGGGCGAGGTCCCGCAACCCCCGGTCGTCCGCGTGAAATACGCTCACATAATCTGCCCTGGGCACAGGCTCATCAAATCCAAAAATGTTCGCGAATATTTTCGTGGTTATCATTTCCCCCGTTTCCAGGTTTAGATCATAGGTGCCAAGGCCCACTGCATCCACCGCTAATCTTGTCCGCTCCTCGGCATCTTCTATCAGTTGTTTAGCCGTTATCTGTTCGGTCACTTCGGTTGCCACCGCAATCACCCCGCTGATGGTTCCGTCTACCTCCCGAAATGGCTCGTAAACAAAGTCAAAGTAAACGGTTTGCAACTCGCCATTCCGCATTAGCGAGGCCGGATAACCCTGTCCTTTAAAAGGCATGCCGGTTAGCCGCACCTGGTGAAGCAGCTTATCAAAACCTTGCCCTTTGGTATGGGGCAGAACGTCAAATACCGACCTGCCCATCATTTCTTCAGGGGTTTTTGAATAGATCGTGCAAAGCGAAGGATTGATCAAATCGACAACATAATCTGCACCGCGAAATATTGCGATACCAACAGGGGCCTGCATAAACGTGGAGTATAAATGCTGGCGATGATTTTTAAGCGCCTCAACACTTGCGATCTCTTTTTCGCGGAGCTTGATCAGTTCGGTAACATTTGCAGGCGAATGGATAAAGTATGCCACCTTTCCGTATGCGTCTAATACAGGTGTGTTGGTCGTCGTCCAGTAACGCTCTTCAAATTGATCTGTGCCGCGGACGGGAATATCATACCTGTAATCGCTCATGGTATGGGGCGTTTTGTTAGTGATAGCCTGCTCGAACGAAAAGATCGTCATTTCGATATTTTTGGCTTCTTCGTCTGATGGATTAGCCGGAAAAGCGCCGAACACCGATTTGCCGACCAGGGTTTCGCGGTTGCTGTTTGTTGCCTTTAAATAGGCTTCATTAACGTCGAGGATAGTATAATAAGGAGCATCGGTATCGATCAGGAGTATGGCAGCAGAAATATTATTGAAAATTGCTTTATAGCCGCTTTCGGGAATTGTTTTGGCCATATTTCTGCCTTGGTTATAAGTTGATTAAAAGAAACCGGATTAACTTACCGGATCGCTAAATTATTAAAATTTATTAGCAAACAATTATTGCATCCGACAGCCTTATTTATCACAAATTTGCCTTAAACAGGCAAGTAAATAAGCACTAAACTATCAAACCCGGATATTGTTTTATGGTAACCAATGTTAATAACATTCGTTGGAAATAAAAGAACCTTGTTAAGTTTACACAAAAAGCCATTCATCCTGTTGGAGAATGGCTTTTTATCCCTGGTAAGGACCCGGCAGTTGCTGGCGGGGAAAGGATCATTTAGCCGCCAGGTTTTTATATTTATCGTCAATGACTTTAATGGCCGATAAAGGCTCCTTTAGAGTGGGTAGCATTTTTTGTGCTAAAGCCTTTGCCGGAGGATAGATGCGGTTGACTGTAAACATGGTTTTTGTTGAAATAACTATCCAAAAGTTTAACGGGCTTTGTAAAAGTACTTCTTTCATGCTTTAATAATTTCTGTTGATGCTTTGGCCACGCGCAAATTATTCCAAACAGGGTTTGTCATTTCTTTACAGTCAAAAGCAACAAAGCTCATCTTTAATAGTAAGGTTTTTAGGTTACACCGGACATTTATTAGGACAGCAGCTATTGTCCAGCCCGTTTTTTTTGTTCGATATTTACCCGTGTCGAAATAATATTTCATATAATTTAAATAATAATGCCAAAATGGAATAACTATTGCCTGAAAACGGCCAGTGATAATTTATACCGGCTGCGGAAATCTGAACGGCCGGTACAGGTTAATCTTCCTTTATAGCCGATACAACGAACATTTCATTATTAATTAACCGGTTGTTAAACAGCCAATTTAAAACCATTAAAATCTACTGTAATGACAACAAAATCAAAAAAGACTGCAACTGCAGCATCCCGCACTCCCGAAGCAGAAAGTGCGCTGAAAGAATTATTTATCGACGAAATGAAGGACATCTATTGGGCGGAAAATCACCTGGCCAAGGCATTGCCAAAGATGATCAAGGGTGCAACTTCAGATGAACTGAAGCAGACCATCACCGATCACCTGGAGCAAACCAAAAACCACGTAACCCGGCTGGAAAGCGCTTTTGAATCGATCGGTGAAAAAGCAAAGCCTGTTAAATGCCTGGCCATGGAGGGCTTATTGAAGGAAGCCGGAGAGCTGCTTTCTGAAACCGACAAAGGTACCGAAGTGCGCGATGTGGCCATTATTTCGGCTGCGCAAAAGGTGGAGCATTATGAAATCGCATCCTATGGCACTTTGAAGAGTTTGGCAACTACTTTAGGCTATGGCGAGGCTGCGGACTTG
>JABDGE010000080.1 GCA_013286235.1 Bacteroidota bacterium | reverse complement strand
CCTTCCCTCATGCAACGTTTCTGATCAAACTGTGGTCTGTTAGTTAAAATCAGCAGACATGAAAACTATTTTAGCTTTATTGATCGTCACCTTCCAGGGGATAGCGGCTTTCGCCCAGGATGACCGGACACCTTATTTAACCAAATCGTTAAGCAACGACGCTATCAACAGCGTAATTGTACAAACTTCTGCAGGAGGCATTTTTGTTAGCGGCCGCAGCGGCGAGGCGCCAAGGATAGAAGTATATATACGCGGCAATAATGACCGTGACTTATCCAAAGAGGAAATCCAAAAGCGTTTGGATGAAGATTTCGACATGAACATCAGCGTTAACGGCCATGAGCTGAGCGCTGTCGTAAAAAACAAACACGAACACATGAATTGGGAGGGCAATCACGGGCTGAGTATTTCATTTAAGATATATGTTCCTGAGCAGGTTGCAACCGATCTGCATACCAGCGGCGGTGGGATTCAATTAGATAACCTCAAAGGCAATGAAACATTTTCAACCAGCGGCGGCGGCCTTCAAATCGACCACCTTACGGGAACTGTTCATGGCAAAACATCAGGAGGCGGCATCGACGTAGCTAACTGCGGAGACGATATCGACCTGAAGACCAGCGGCGGCGGAATCACTGCCAAAAATTGCAACGGCACAATCCGCCTGATCACATCCGGTGGAGGCATTGTATTGGACGGACTTAAAGGAAATATTACGGCACACACCAGCGGCGGCGGCGTGGAAGGGAGTCACATTGAAGGTGAACTGGTAACCGGCACGTCCGGCGGCGGTATCGACCTTACAGATATGAACTGCAGCCTTGAAGCCAATACCAGCGCGGGAAATTTAAATGTACAAATGATTGGTGTGGGCAAATATTTAAAGTTGCATACCAGCGCCGGCAGCATTGGCCTGCAATTGCCTGCCAAAACAGGTTTTGATTTGAACTTAAGCGCCGAGCGGATAAGTGACAATAATTTAAGCAACTTTAGCGGCAGCTGGAACAAAAGAAGCGTCACCGGTAGTGTGAACGGTGGCGGCGTACCGGTTGAGGCTCACGCACAAGACAGTATTGATGTTAGTTTTGGCAAATAACCCGACGTTGAGTTATTGATTGGTACAGTAGCTTCCGTAGTATTCCGGGAGCTTTTTTTATTGAAGAAGTCGGTGGAAGTCCGAAAGTCCGGAAGTTGGGAAGACGCTCCAACTGACGCCCGCCGGCTGGCGGATAACTGTAGTTATATCGAAGTCTAAAATAAGGGCCTGATGTTTCGGCCAAAATAACAGATAGAAAGCAATCTGTTTTTTAACCACGGAGCGCAAAGAAGACGCAGAAAACGTGGACAAAAAACTTATAAACTATCAAGGCTCTGTGGTCTCTGCGCCTCCTCTGTGTTCTGTGGTTAACTTTTTAGACTTTTGTTAATACAGAAGTAGTTTTAAAACAACTGCTGAATGATGTCATCGGCGGATAAGCCTTCTGCCTCAGCATGATAGCTGCGCACGATGCGGTGACGGAGCACAGAGGGCGCAATTGCCCGTATATCTTCGATATCCGGCGAATATTTTCCATTAATAACGGCATGGCACTTAGCCCCTAATACCAGGAATTGCGAAGCACGCGGACCTGCGCCCCAGTTTAATAAACGTTTAACCTGCGGTGGCGCCATTTCGTTATTGGGGCGGGTCTTGGCGACCAGTTTCACCGCATATTCCAGCACATTATCCGCCACCGGGATGTTGCGCACCAATTGCTGAAAATAAATGATCTGGCTGGCGGTTAGTAATTTGTCGACTTCGGGTTTTAGCGTACTGGTGGTATTTCTAACCACCTGCAGCTCTTCCTTAAATGACGGATAGTCGAGCGCAACATTGAACATAAAACGGTCCAGCTGGGCTTCGGGCAGGGGATAAGTGCCTTCCTGCTCGATCGGATTTTGCGTGGCTAATACAAAAAATGGTTGTGCCAAACGATGGGTAATGCCCGCGGCAGTTACCGCTTTCTCCTGCATCGCTTCCAGCAAGGCCGCCTGTGTTTTGGGCGGTGTACGGTTGATCTCGTCGGCCAGTATAATATTGGAAAAAACCGGGCCGGGGATAAATTTAAAAGTTCTGTCTTCGCCGAGTATCTCGGAGCCGATGATGTCAGAAGGCATCAGATCCGGCGTGAATTGTATGCGTTTAAAATCCAGGTCGAGCACCTGCGCCACGGTTTGCACCAGCAGTGTTTTAGCCAGCCCCGGTACGCCGACAAGCAGACAATGCCCGTTACTGAAAATAGAGATCAGCACAAATTTGATCACTTCGTGCTGCCCGATAATGACTTTGCCTATTTCTCCGGTTATTTGCCGGTAAGTATGCGCCAGGGCATCCGCTGCCTCTACCTCCGTGCGGTGTTGCATATTTTAGGGTTTAACATCTGCAGTAGGTTGCGCTTCAATAGGAGTTGCCCATCCCTTCAACTCGTGGCAGGCCTGGTATTCCGGGTCGATCTTTATAAAAGTTTCTTTCCGCTTTTTTTCAAACCATTCGCTCAGCTTCCGGTTGATCCGGTCGTTTGTTGCGTACTGTTTTATTTTTGGATAGTCCTGTTCCAGGTTAGCCTTGTGCGCGTTGGTGCTCGACTTGAGGTACAGTATCTTGTAGCTCTTTTTTCCGTCCGAGCCGGTAAATAGCGCGGGCGCCGCTATGCTGCCAACCTTCATGGTATCCACCATCAGGGCAACCTGCGGATCGAGCCTGTCGGTAGGTATAAACGTTGTGCGCGTCTCCACGTTGTCGGCGTTCAGCATCATCCCGCCGTTGTACTTGGTTTCTTTGTCATCGGAATAGTAAGACGCGGCTGTTGAGAAATCAATCTTCTTGTTTTTCACCAAAAAGTCGTACACACTATCGGCTTTGGCCTTTGCACGGTCAAGGCTGGCCGGGGTAACGGCCGGCACTATCAAAATATGCCGTACATGCACCTGCTCGCCACGCCGTTCAATTACCTGCAAAAAGTGGTAGCCAAAATCGGTTTCAAAAACGGGCGAAAGCTCTCCCGCTTTCAACCTGAAAGCCCAGGCGGCAAATTCTTTTACAAAGGTGCTGCGGTCGGCAAAACCCAGGTCGCCGCCCTGCAATGCCGAACCCGGATCCTGTGAATACAAACGCGCCATCGCCCCAAAGTCTTCACCGTTTTGTATGCGTTTTAACAGGCCCTCGGCTTTTTCTTTATAGGCCTGTTTCTCGGCCAGGGTCAGTTTTGGGTTAAACTGAATTTCGCCCACCTCAACCTCCTTGTTAAAGGTTGGCAAGCTGTCTTTCGGTATCTTCATAAAAAACCTGCGCACATCCTCGGGCGTAGTATTTACGTCGCCGGTGATCTTCTGCTGCATTTTTTGCGCAACAAGCTCCTCCCTTATATCAGGCCTGATTTCGTCTTTATATTGGATAATAGACCGTCCTAAAAAGCCTTCCAGCCTATCCTCACCGCCCGCCCGGGATATCATGCCACGCATCCTGCGGTCAATTTCGTTGTCCACTTCATCATCCTTCACGTCAATACTATCAATGATCGCCTGGGCAGCCAGCAGTTTTTGGGTAATAAGGCTTTGTGCTATCTGGCATTTAACGTCGGAGCTTGGGGGGTTACCTTGCGCGAGGTAGGTGGCATATTTTAACTCGATATCCGACTGCAGGATTATACTGGCGCCAACTACAGCGGCTATTTTATCAAGCGTATGCTTTGGTTGTGCCTGAGCAACGGATATAAACAAGGTAAAGCTTAAAATAACGAACCAAAATTTTCTCATGTATCTGTTTTCAAAATTGCCGGGCATTTCGTTTATCCCGTAAAAAGTCCCGAATTTCGGTAAAATTTATTAATTATAGCCTTACAACCAATGCTTTTAATTAGCGGCAGCTATAATTGTGCGAATATGCCGATTATGCGTCAAACTGTTTAGCTACTTTTGTTAAAAATTGTTAAAGTGCTTCATCCGGCAGGTATAACCCCAAAATTTCCTTGTTAATGATCGTTGAAAATCCCTTGTCGTATAGTTTTATTTTCCAGGATGATATTTTCCTGCTCAATAGCGATAAACAATCCTTCCGCGATTCGCCTGCGCCGAACGCGCAAGGGCCGTCTCTTTTAGAAACGCCAATACCCGGCTATAATTACCTCGGCGGCTTCAAAAAGAAGCTTTTGATCGTTACGCATTATCCGGGTGCCGACTTTATGGATCAAACCCACCTCGGGGCCCTCGAAAGCACACTTAAACGGCTTTCGCACGAATTGGAAGATATTGCGATATTTAACTTGGCAGGTTACCAGGATGCGGAATTTGAAGCACTGGCCGGATTTTTTGCCCCTCAGAAAATGTTGTTTTTGGGGGAAAATGCCCTTCCAAAGGGTGTTGCACCTCCGCCGTTTAACAAGCCGGGCGCTTTGAACGGCTCCCATGCGCTGCTCACTTTCAGTTTTGATGAAATGATGAGCAATAACGAAAACAAGAAAGCTTTTTGGGATCAAATGAAACAGTTTTAGGCGATGCGGCAATTAGTCTTTGCTACCAACAACAAGCACAAGCTGGGGGAGGTTGCCGCTAAAATTGGCGACAGCTTTAAGTTGTTGAGCCTCGACGACATTGGCTGCCGGGATGAGATCGAGGAAACCGGGCTCACCTTTACCGAAAATGCAGCCCTTAAAAGCCGGTTTATCCACCAGAAATACAAGCTGGATTGCTTTGCCGACGACAGCGGTTTGGAGGTAGATGCACTTAATGGCGAACCGGGCGTTTTTTCGGCCAGGTATGGCGGCACTCATGGTGATCACGAAGCCAACATGGACAAGCTCCTGAAAAACTTAGGCGATAATCCAAACCGGAAGTCCCGCTTTCGAACGGTGATCTCGCTGATAATGGATGACAAAGAGCTTTTTTTTGAGGGCGCGGTTGAAGGCACGATCCGCCATGAGCGCACTGGTACCGGTGGTTTTGGCTACGATCCCATTTTCCAGCCCGACGGTCATGACATTACCTTTGCAGAAATGAGCATGGAGGAAAAGAACAGGATCAGCCACAGAGGCCGGGCGGTTGAGCAGTTAACGGCGTTTTTGAGCGCACCTTAGCGCTACTCGAATAGCTTTGATCGTAAATTCCATTGACGGTTATAGTGTTTTAAGCTCTGTTTCAGATTGAATAACACCTTTATGTGCGACATAATCTCTATATGAATCTTGTATGTATTGAATCAATTCGTAATCATTCCATGAATTCACCTGGGTAATCGTCGGCATGTATCGAACAATAAAATCAGGCAAATCAGCATCATTTATTGCAGGAACAACACTCCTGATAACAGTTTGATTATAACGTTCCGACACCCGAAATGAATTGAGCTCCCTGGCTGAATATCTTTTGAATCGCCGGGCCTGGATCATTTCCGTTTTGAAGTTCTCGTAGATGAAGCTCATCGGTTTACAGACCAGGTAATAATACCTGGGATTTCTTAAATATAAAACGCCTAAAGCACGATATTCTGCAAGCGTCTCCTTAAGATTCTGTGCCTCGGCATGGTCCTTTATCGTTACCTCGTTCAGTAGGACCGCGGGTATTAAATAAACAAACGCATCTGTAAAATCGCCAACCGTAATATTCGTTGTGGCAAAACCGTCCCCGGAAAACTGGATTGAATCTCCAACAGCGGCGCGAATGCTGAATAGTCCGTGGATGTCAGAATGGGCGACATGATGATTGTTTTTATCACTAACCAAAACGTTACTCAGGCGCACATTTTTGTCCTTTTCCAAAATACAACCTTGCTTGATTCCGGTGGATTGAGCACTGATAGAACCAATGCCCAGCCCGTAGACCAGGTAAACTAAAATTGCCCGTTTATTACGCATAACAAAAACAATAATAATGTTGCCTTTAAATAATTTATTCCACTCAGAACGAAGGTAATAAATTGATTACGTGTAACTATAATTCAAAGTACTGTCTTCCTGATTGTTTAACAAACATTAACAAAAAGTGGTAGCGGGCGTTAAAACCGTTGGCCATAGGCGCCAAATGCGCAAGGTGGATTAAAGTAAGCGGAAGCGCAACAAATTGGCCAGATAGCGTGTACCTGACGAATCCGGTAGAGTGGAAGAAATAGCAGAACCGCCCGCATGGTTAAACGCTAATTCTGTTTAACAACAGCACGGTTAATAATCGGCGGCTTCACTTTAGCAGTGTCTGTTAGCGGTTTCGGTGCCGCTTGTTTCACGGTATCAGTTTTTAGCGTGCTGTCCTGGCGCGCTTTCAAAAGGGGCAGTTTCCCGGCGCCCGGCGCACTCGTGCTGTCCTTTGCGGTAGTTTTGCCGCTGCCCGGCTTCTTTCCCGGCTGTTTCCCTTTTTTCGATTTGTCAGCAAGGGCTTGTGTTTCCCCCTTCTTTTTGGCCTCGTCGGTCTGCTTTTTCTTATTATACGACGGAATGATCGATTCCTTCGAAACCGGACGCAGCTTGGGTTTCCAAATAAAGCCCTTCAGCAGCTTTTCATCTTCCTTAAACTTCTTCAGGGGGCCGTACCGGTTTTCCGGCTTGGTATAAAAGGTCATATTGGTCACCTTGTTGTCTTTAAAATAGGCGCCTATGCTGCTGCTTAGCGATCGCTGCATGCCGCTGATGGTGTTTTTGCCACTGTCGCGGGCGAAATAAATGCTTTCCGCATTGCCTTCAATGATCATGTGATACAACTTGTCGTTTCGGAAATAGCCGCGCATGCGCTTCCCGCCCACCTGGTTAAAGTGGGTCGAATCCGTCTTTTCTATATTGACTATAAAGGCATGCGGGAACATTCGCATATTATCCAGCTTTTTTTTCTTTAGCTGCATATAGATGGTGTCGCCTGAAAGCTGGGAGCCTTCCGTCCACATCATGGGGTTCACAAAACTCCGGATCGTGGAGTCGCTGCTGCTGTAAAACATGGAATCGGCGACGGACTGCAAATCCGACTTAAACATTTTATAGTGATGGTAGGCGATGGTTATTCTTATCCGCGCCGTATCGGCAGGCTCATTGCGTTTGGCTTCGGCGACAGAATCCGCGACCCGCACCTTCTCGAGGCTGTCCAGCAGAAGTTGCTTTTTGGTCGGCGGCTTTTTCTTTACCACCTTGACTTTGGCGTGGCCGAAAATGTTGCGCTGCAGGTAGTCGGTATCAACCGGAAGGCCGGCCTGGTAACCCGCCAGGAACTTTGACTCTTTAACTTCAACCTTTTTTTTGTTTTTTCTCGACGTATCGATCAAATGCGCCAGGCGTTGCTGCTCGAAATACACTTTCAGATCCTTATAGGTAAGGATCCGGGTTTCGATGGTATCTGCCGACATATAAATGGTATCGGTCTTCGTTTTTGACGTGTCCTTAATCGCTGGATTTTCTTTAACCTTAGCCTTGGTGGTGTCGGCGGCGGCTTTTGCCCCGGGCAGGGGTTTACTTTTCTTGACGCCACCCGTTTTTATTTTCGCCATCGCCTTTTGCGCCTGCGGCGTTTTCATGATGGAATCGGCTTTTGTGAGCAGTATTTTTTTCAACTTGTCCGTCGAATCTTTATTGGCAATAATGGTTTTTACGATAGTGCTTTTTTGCGCGGCGCTAAGTACCGAATCTTTATTAGCGGCAATCGTCTTCATGATGGCAGCCTGCTGACCGGCGCTCACCGTATCCGTTTTACCGGGTATAGTTTTTTTGATGAGCTGGTTCATGTTTATCACGTTCTTTTTGGAAGCGCCGGCTTTGGCGATGGAATCCGCTTTGCGAATAGAATCCGCCTTCGCCGCAGAATCGGTTTTAGTGGAGTCTGTTTTTTCGGTTATCATCGTCACATAAGGGTCCTGGGTAATGAGCGTGTGTTCGTCATCCTTAAAGTAAGTGCCCAAATTGCCCTTGATGGTGGTTTTATCTTCCTTATCTTCAAAAGTTACGTGCATAACGGCGCGCCCATAGCCCTTCAGCTTGTCGTAAAACAGGCTGTCGCCCTTCAAGCTTTTGGTTCCCGAATGATACAGGTTGTTCTTGCCAAAGGCCCCCTGTTCGGTTTTGGTATTGTATTGGCCGTTTTCGGTGTAGAGCGTGTCCTGGTCTTTTTTGCCCTTGGTGCCGTAAATATTGGTCGGGCCGTAAAAATAGGATATCCGGCTGCCGGTATTGTACCGCATGGTGTCGGTTAACACGAGCGCATCAGGCGTGGTTAGCGATACATTGTACCTGAAATAGGAGTCGCGCGTTTTGGCAAAGTAATAGCCGGTTTTGCTCAGCAGCGTATTGTCCTTGTTTACCAGCTTGCCGCCGTCGGTATAAACACCGATACGGGTTGCCGTATTGTATGTGAGGTGGTTAGTTGTCAGCGTCGCATCCTTGTCGACCATCTTCACGTTATTGGTTAAGATGGCTATTTTGGTGTTACCGTTGTAATTCAGCAAGTCGGAGTAAATATGGAGGGTATCACCCTGGTCTATCACCACGTGGCCAAAGGCATCCACCATATTCTCGGCGGGGTAAAAATAGGCGCTGTCAGAGGTCAGCGTTGAATAATCCTGCTTAAAGGTGCCCTGGTAAACCTTGATGGTTTCCTTCCCGTTTACTTTTATACCGGTGCTGCTTTGTGATTTAATTAGATTAACGATTGATTTATGCGGAGGCTGAGCGATGAGCGATAACCCGGCTAGTAAAAAACAAAAGCATAAAACGTATTTCCTCACAGCGGCAAAATTAGTTTTTTGTCGGGGCATTAAGTAAAGCATTTTTACCCGCCCAGGCTTTAAGTCAACCTGCATGATGAGGTTGGGTTTTCAAATCGTACAAATTTGTTATAGCCGCTGTGTTTAAATTGATAATTTTGGTGGATGCTCCCGGTTAAACAGTTCATAGCGTTTGTTGAACAGCACAAGTTATTCAAGCCCGACCGTAAAATACTGGCGGCCGTGAGCGGGGGTATGGACTCGGTACTGATGGTTCATTTACTCCGGTCGGCCGGTTTTAACTTTGGATTGGCCCATTGTAATTTTCAGTTGCGGGGTGACGAATCTCTGCGCGACCAGGAATTTTGCCATAACCTTGCTCAACAGTTACGGGTACCTTTTCACACCACGACATTCGACACCGTGCATTGCGCTGTCGACGAAAAAATATCCATCCAAATGGCTGCCCGTGAACTGCGTTACCGCTGGTTCGAACAAGTACGGCAGCAATCGGGCTATACCGTAATCGCGCTTGCGCACCATCAGAACGATGCGATCGAAACAATATTGTTGAACCTTACGAGGGGCACCGGCATAGCGGGACTGCACGGCATCCTGCCGAAAAATGGGAGCCTGGTTCGTCCGCTTTTGTTTTTAAACCGGGAGGAAATACAGCGGCTTGTTGATGAAAACAGCCTGGGGTACGTAGAGGACAGCTCCAATGCCTCCAATAAGTACGCGCGCAACAAGCTAAGGCTGGAAGTGATCCCCGGGCTTAAGGAGCTGAACCCCGCACTTGAACAAACCTTCGCCAAAAACCTGGAACACTTCCGGGGCCTGGAAACCCTGCTGGAACTGCAAATTGCGGCGCTTAAAAAAGAACTGTTTGTCTTCAGTGACGGAGGTATCGAAATCCCGATCGCCGGATTAAAAAAACTCGAGCCGAAACGTTTGCTGATGTACGGTCTGCTGCAGGAGTTTGGGGTGAATGAAACCGTGGTCGACGACCTGGCCGCATCGCTGGATAAACACCCCGGCCGGGTTTTTGAAACACCCGGATACACATTGGTGCTCGACCGGCAAAAGCTCATCATTACGCCAACGAGGCAAACCAATATGCAGGAGATCCATATCTCCGAAAATCAACATGAAGTGGATTATGCAAGCTGGAAACTGGCGGTTTTGCATGACGACAGCCCCCTGATCGTGAAGAATAACCCGATGGCAGTATCGGTTGATGCAGCACTCCTGGAGTATCCCCTGACACTACGGCCATGGCAGGATGGTGACCGTTTTTATCCGCTGGGCATGAAAGGCAGCAAAAAACTCAGTGATTTTTTTACCACGGAAAAAGTGCCGCTGCCGCGAAAAAAAGAAATACCGCTGTTAATAAACGGCAATGGGGATATAATATGGGTAGGCGGCTACCGGCCCGACGAAAGGTACAAAGTAAGTGACAAAACCAAAAAAGTCACTATATTCGAACTGTTTAAAAAATGAGCGAAAAGCCGGTTTATATCGAAAAACAGTACCTGGGGAGGGAGTTTATTCCCATTACCATCCGCCTGGTTTTGGCCATGTTTTGCTTTGCCGCCTATTTTTTTACCGATGAACGCGAACGCAACGGCGACCTTTTGGTCGTGGTGGGCTTCGCCATCATCATTATCTCCATCATCATGGGCTTTTTGCTCCATTTCCGCACCCGCATATTCAATAAAAGCATTTTATTAGACGGCTTATGGACAACCCGCCTGGTAAAGATCGACCTGAACAGCATTGTGAAAGTGGAAAAAGGCGAGTACAGTCGCTATTTATTTAACAACCCGGTTTACAACCTCCACAACAAAGGAACCATCCGGTTTTTTGCATCCGGCAACGACGCCCTTTTTTTAACCGACCGCGACGGACTCGTTTACATTATCGGCTCCCAGCACATCAACGAGTTTTTTAGGGCGGTGCAGGATGAGATGAGAGGGAAGGGGTGATTTTAGCAACTATATTCTTCATCAAAGACTTTTCCAGGTCATTAACGAACCGTTGCTTCATTATTTTATATCCTTTAAGGCCATTGATTTGTTTATACGCAAGTAATAATATCGCCGCAATCATGGTACAATATAGTATCACTTTTATACCATTTTCACTTCTGTTTTCCGCCTTTGTTGGTGTTATCACCAACAAAACCAGTATGCCTCACCGCCATTCAATACAGTTCAGTTATCAATCCAAATTCATCATGTCCAGTTGCATAATACCCGGCCGATGAATATCGGTAGTCCTCCGGCAGTTCGGCCAAGTGCCATTTTTCCTGGGGGGGGGGGTGTTATGAATATATTCCAATTTTTGATCAAACACCGCCTCACTCCACAAATCAACACTTAACGGATTTCGTTCCCAAAACTGGTATATCCTGTCTTTGGCATTCACGCGGTATTGCTCAAAGGCTGACGGGTCGTCTTTCTGCAGCTTAAATTTCATTTGCTGAGCTGTAAATTTCAAGAACCTCATTTGATTTTTTTCCCGCGTAAAACCGTCCTGTATCTGCCAGATCAGATGAATGTGGTTTGGCATGAACACATAGCCGTAGATTATGATGCTTTTTTCGTTCTTAAGGAATTTCAGGCTATCTATAATGATATCCTTATAGCCATCATCTTTTAGTAAGGGCTTCCATTCCAATATGGTTGCAGTGAAAAATTGGGGGTGATAGTCGAAGTTGATTGCTGCCATCGTGCTAATTTACAAAATGGAGAGGAAACGAGGGATGCAAATAAATGTTTAGGCGATGGACATGACGGCAGCATCGTCGTTTGTTGGTGATAACACCAACAAAGGCGGAACCAACAAAAAACCACGCAAAAAAAGCAGCAACCCTCATTAGCCACGATAATCGACAATAACCCTGCAAAAACATCCCGCACGTGCGGGATTGACCTCGCATTAACCCGACAATAAATTCCCGGGCCGCCGTAGCAACAAACGAAGAAAGTAGGCCGACAATCCGGATTCCCTCACTTCAACACCAAATCGCACGTACCGGTAAATGATCCGACAGCCTTTTTGGATGATATCATAGCTGGCCATATCAAACTGCCGCCGGCTCGGATGCAATCGATTTGAAAAATGGGGAAATGGCCTTTATAGGTTAGGCCAAAGCCGGAGTCCTTTCCGGCCCCGGCATTATAGCCCTTACCTTTAAATTAAGAATTCTTTGTCTTGGTCAGCACCCCCGGCTATTCATATTGCTGATTGTACAGGTAAATTGCTCTATCGCCGTGAAAAGCAGCTCTTGAAAGATTAATAAACGACGAGATCAAAAAACCGGTGGCAAGGCCGGTGAGAACATAGGCGTCGGTCAAACTGTGGTGCTGGTAAATAATGACAGGTTCACCATTTGCAAAACCCGTTGTTGCCCCCGCGAGCCTATTGTTGTTGGCATACTCAAGTGTGGCCGCAAGTGCCGATACTCCCGCTGCGCCAAATGAAACATAGGCCCAGGTGGCACTATTCCGGGCCGCGTGATATTCCTGCGCCGCCGGCGCATAGGCCATCAGGCGGATTATAACATCTTCACGCGTTTGAAGCTTGCCTCCAATGGTATAAAGATAGAATGAGTGCCTTCCCTCCCCTGCCGGAATTAGCTTAATAAGGCTGTCTGGCTGGGTTACTGTTTTTTTAACGTCCTGTGCTTTGACCAATGCGGAGGAAAGCAACAATAAAGCAACGACGGTGATCAGACTCTTCATGTGATTTTGATATTTAGTTCATAATTGAGGTTAATTAACATATTAAACGCTGCAAGTTGCTGTTTGTCAATTAGTTTGCCTGTAACAATTCAGATAATATGTAACAAACTGGATATTATTATAAGAAAATGCTAAATGAAAGATATGATTGCATTTATAAGTATTTCATTATCAATTCGATCAAAAAAAGCAGCGTGAACGGACTAATAGAGTTATTAAAAACAGATATTTAAATTGTTACAAATGCGATATTAATTATTGCTGGCGCCTGGCGGTGAAAGGCAGCGGGGTACTGACAGCGCGGAATGAGAACACCGCTGTTAAAGCCTGTCGCTCGTATGCCGGCATTTAAGGCCGAAAATAAAAAGCGTTCGCTGATCTAACGCGTAATTATTAATGCAATTCCCTCACTTCAACACCAAATCACTCGTCACCGGGAAATGATCCGACAGCTTTTTTTGGATGATATTATAACTGGCCACGTCAAACTGCGGACTGGCCATGATATAATCTATCTGGAAATTGGGAAAATTACCGTTATAGGTGCGGCCGAAACCGGAGCCTTTTTCGCGGAAGGCATTTTTTAACCCTTTGGACATATAGTTTACCGCATAGGATGCCGGGGTATCGTTAAAATCACCGGAGATGATATAGGGATAGGGACATTGCGCGGCATCCTGTTTTATTTTTACCACCTGTGCGCTTCGTTTAATGAACGCGATTTTCAGTTTACTTCCGAGCCTGCGTGTTTGGTTCATATCTGTTGCCCCGTTATGAGTGATGTTATTGATATACCGGTAGTCTTCCGGGTCGAAACGTATGGATTGCAGGTGTACGCTGTAGATACGCAGTTGCTGGTTGCCTTTTTTTATGTCGATATAAATACAGGCATTTTCGCTGGCCCGGTCGACAAAGCGGATCAAGCCGTGCCCGGTAATGGGGTATTTTGAAAATATGGCTATGCCAAGGGCTTCCGTTTTGCTAAAGATGACCGGCTCGAAATAGTAGTAGGCATTGCCCATTATTTTCACAATGGAATCCCGCATATCGTACTGCCCCTGCGTGCGCGTGTAAAATTCCTGTATACCGAGGATATCAGGCTGCTGCTGGCTGATGATATCGAGGATCTCGTGCTTGGTGGAAATGTCGTTCTTGGAGCCGTACCGTTTAAAATCGTGTACGTTATAGGTCATCATCCTGATATTGGCGGTATCCGCAGGTTTATTTTCACCTGCTGCCGAAGACCGGAAGCCGACGGAATTGTTCAGCACGTTCCAGCCGCAGGCGATACAAATAACCGGGAGCACGGCATACCAGCGCCGGCGGAGCAGCCAGTATATCACCATGATCAGATTTGCCATCAGCAAAAAAGGGTAGGCCAGGCCAAAAAATGCGAACTCCCAAATTGATACGGGATCGACCAAACGGGCAAGGTAGCTGATCAGTAAGGAAAGGGACAGAAGGACATTAAGAAATAAAATTACTTTATCAATAACAGGTAATTTGTTCTTAGCCTTCATTATTGCTTGCGCGAAATAGTATTTCTTTCTCCTGGCGGGTCAGGCTATCGTAACCCGACCGGGATATTTTGTCTAATATAAAATCTATTTCTTCTTGTCGCGGTAAATCGTTCGAACTTCTTGAATTATTTTTCGACACGATCTTCATTGTGGGCTTTGGTTTGAAGACCGCGGCCACCCTTCCGACCATATCGTTGCCGTTTTGCAGCTGTTTAATGTAGATAAAACCAATCAGGGCGCCACCGAGATGCGATAGTTCGCCGCCCGCATTCATTCCCGTGATCCCCAGAAAGTCGATGATGACAAAAAACAAGGCCAGCCACTTTAGCTTGACGGGGCCAATCAGTATCAGTGGAATGGTATAATCCGGCAGCAGGGTAGCCGTGGCTACAATAATAGCCATAACACTCGCCGATGCGCCAACCAGCGTGCTGCCGGCCGCGGCATGTATCTGGGTGTATAAGGGGACGGTGTTGTAACAAAGGACGAATAAAAAAGCGCCGGCCAGGCCGCCCATCAGGTACAGGCCCAGCGTGCGTTTTTTGCCTAAGTATTCTTCAAATATCTGCCCGAACCAATAAAACCAAAGCATGTTGAACAGGATGTGGAAGATACCGGCATGCATGAACATGTAGGTGAAGGGCGTCCAGAAATGGGTAAGCAATTTGGGCAGGTAAGCGGGCAGCAAAAGGTATTCGTTGGTGAAGTTTGCAATGACGCTTGAATTGAACAGCGTCTCAATTGTTGCCGGGATATTGATGAGTAAATAAACAATGATGTTAATGCCGATCAGCAGGTTTAGCTTGCTGCCCGACCGGAGCATTTTATATTGTATGTCTTGCCACAGGGTGCTCATGCGTCTGAAAAAAGCTACTTAAAGTTAACCCTATTTTTTTAAAAAAGTTGTAATGTTTTGTGCATTTTACAATTTGCTAACTAAAAGGGGCATTAGGCTCGATTTTAAGCGCAAAAAGCTACCGGTAACGCCAGATTTTTATCATAATGAAGCCGAGTAACGCGCCGCCAAGGTGGGCAAGGTGGGCCACATTATCCTGCGGGCCTGGGCTGATGCTCGACCAAATTTCAATTAAAATGTAAACAGGTATCAGGTATTTTGCTTTAACAGGTACCGGAATAAACAATATCATTAGCTCGAGGTCTGGATATAACATGGCGAACCCCACTAATACGCCGAATATAGCGCCCGATGCGCCTACCATCGAGCCATGATAAATAGCATACAGCTTGGCGGCATTTTCGCCGTATTGTAGATATGTTGAGTCTGAAAACGGGTCCAAAATAGTAAACGCGCCAGTGATATTATAAACTTCTACCGCCTGAACAGCCCATTGAAAAAAGATTGCACCTATTCCGCAGATCAAATAAAGGTTTAAAAACTTTTTGGGTCCAATAGCATTTTCAAGTATTGGTCCAAATATAAATAGACCGAACATATTGAAAAAAATATGTTGCCAGCCGCCGTGCATAAACATGTAGGTAATAATTTGCCAAACTCTGAAGGATGGCGAATTAAAATAATAAACTCCAAATAGGCTGGAAACCGGCCCACCTGGATTACCGTGGTCGATCAACAAAAAAGGTAAAAAGCAAATCACATTAATGATCAGCAGATTTTTTACCACCGGGGTAAGGTTTGCGAATGGCGATTGCCGGTATTGGCTCATAATTAATTTTTACATTCCCACATGTGCGGGATTATTTTATAAATCGTTCGAAAAGTTCTTCAATGGTTATGGTTGTGATCACGTGGTTGCCGTTGAGCGCCACGTTGGGCATCTGGCAGGCAAACAGTTGATCTATCAGCAAACTCATTTCTTCCAATGACATCTTTGTGCCCGTTTTCGTTGCAGCATTTCTTGCTAATGACCGTGCCAGATTGTCGCGCTTGTCGAGCTTCAATACCGCCTGGTTATTTTTAAAGCCTTCTATCAGCTGTTCCAGTATTCCGCTTTCCGGGGTATGCCCGAGGTCGGCAGGCACGCCTTCCACCACCACGGTATTCCGGCCAAACTCACGTATATCAAATCCCAGGGCACGAATATCGGGTAAAAGTTCCTTTAATAATTCAAAATCTCCGCCATTTAAGGTAACCGATTGCGGAAAAAGGCTTTGCTGGCTCACACCGCTGTGCGTTTGCAGCTGCTGTAAAAATCGCTCGTATAAAATACGCTCATGCGCTGCCTGCTGGTTGATCACCATAAAACCGGATTTGATCTGCGAAAGGATAAATCGGTTATGTAATTGGAAAAGCTGGCGTTCACTTGGTTTGATCAGTTCCTGGTCGTCAACATCAATGGTCTTTTCGCTGTGCATCTGCTGCTGTATGACCACTTCCTTCCGGCTGATCTCATATAGCGTGTCCCAGTTTTGCGGAATGGGTGATTTACCGTATTCCCCGGTATTGCGCAGGAAGGGGATCTCCCGTTCCGGTTTTTTTTCAGGATGGAAGGGATTGTAATCCGGGTTAAAGCTGATGGTGGGCGCCACAATTTCTTCGAGCGGTTTGTGAGTCACCAGGTGCTCAATGCTGTTCTCCTGGTCGAAATCCAGGCTTGGGGTGATGTTATAACGCCCCAGGGACCGCCGCACCGCCGAGCGGATGATGGCATAGATCGTTTGCTCATCCTGGTATTTGATCTCGGTTTTGGTGGGATGTACGTTGATGTCGATCTTTGCCGGGTCGATCTCGATAAACAAAACATAAAGCGGGAAGGTATCTTCGGGCAGTAATTCCTTAAAAGCCATCAAAACCGCGTGGTTGAGGTAAGCATCGCGTATATAGCGGTTGTTTACAAAAAAGAATTGCTCGCCGCGGGTCTTCTTTGCATATTCGGGCTTGCCGACGAAACCGCGCAGCTTAATTACATTGGTATCCTCTTCCACCGGTACCAGCCGTTCGTTATAATTATTGCCAAACAGGTGGACGATGCGCTGCTTAAGCGTCGCCGCCGGCAAATGGTAAACTTCCTGCCCGTCGTGGTGCAGGCTGAAAAACACCTGCGGATTAGCCAGGGCCACCCTTTGAAATTCATCAATGATATGCCGCATCTCCACCGGGTTGCTTTTTAAAAAGTTGCGGCGGGCGGGAGTATTGTAAAACAGGTTCTTTACACAGATGGAAGTACCGGTAGCCGCCGAACAAGCTTGCTGGCTTAGTACTTCCGAGCCCTCGATAAAAATGCAGGTACCCAATTCGTCTTCATGTCGGCGGGTTTTTAGCTCAACCTGGGCAATTGCCGCGATAGAGGCCAGCGCCTCGCCGCGGAAACCCATGGTGCGGATTGCGAACAAGTCTTCGGCTTTACGGATCTTTGAGGTTGCATGGCGTTAAAAGCTCATGCGTGCATCGGTAAGGCTCATGCCGCAGCCGTTATCAATCACCTGCAAAAGCGATTTACCACCGTCTTTCAGTATCACTTGTATTTTGCCGGCGCCCGCATCCAGCGCATTTTCAACTAGTTCTTTCACTGCCGAAGCCGGCCGCTGCACCACTTCGCCCGCGGCAATCTGGTTGGCAACGGCGTCTGGTAAAAGCTGTATGATATCTGGCATTGGCTGATATTTCCCTTCGATTTCGATTCCGCCGCTAAATTAATTATTTGAAGGCATAACTTTATGCATTTGATTTTGTATATAGTTTTGTAGCTTACGCACTTTTTACAAATACCGATGAACAAATTTTTACCCCTATCCCTGCTGTTATTAGCTATAGCCGGCTGTACGCATAAAAATTACGATGCCGACCTCCTTGTTGAAAACGCAGTGATTTATACCGTCGACAGCGCCTTTTCAACCGCTGATGCATTGGTGGTGAAGGGCGGAAAGATCATTGCAGTAGGTAAAGGCGACACACTCGAGCAGAAATACACAGCCCGGCATGTGCTCAATGCCGAAGGAAAACCGGTTTACCCTGGCTTTATTGATGCGCACGCCCATTTTCTTGAATACGGCATGAGCCTGCAGGAGGCCCGGCTGGAAAATACGAGGAGCTGGCGGGAAGTGCTCGATTCGGTAAACTCATTCGCGCGTAAAAATCCCGAAGGCTGGATCACCGGGCATGGCTGGGATCAAAATAAATGGCCTGCAAAACAATTTCCGGACAAGGCGAAACTGGATTCCATGTTCCCGGTTAGACCGGTTGTATTGAGCAGGATCGACGGCCACGCAGTTATTGCCAACCAGGCCGCGCTGAATATAGCCGGCATAAAACCCGGACAAACCATCTCAGGAGGCAGTATTGAAACGGTAAATGGTAAACTTACCGGTGTATTGGTGGATAATGCTACGGGGTTAGTGCGGCGTAAAATCCCCGCTGCTACCGACGAACTGATACAAACAGCCTTGCTCGATGCCCAGCGACATTGCTTTGCAGACGGCCTGACCACTGTTGAAGACTGCGGCCTGCCCTACACCATGGTGAATACCATTGCGCAGCTGCAACACAAGGGCGATCTGAAAATGCGCCTGTATGTAATGCTTTCGGATACCCCGGATGACTTTGCTTACCTGTTTAAACGGGGTGTTTACAAAACCCCGGGCCTGGACGTACGCGCGATCAAGATGTACGCTGATGGGGCTTTGGGGTCGAGAGGCGCCTGCTTGCTGCAGCCCTACAGCGATCAGAAAGGCTGGCATGGCTTCCTCCTGAGCAGCCAGAAACATTTCCAGGACGTAGCAGAAAAAGTGTACGCCAAGGGCTTCCAGCTTTGTACCCACGCCATCGGTGATTCAGCCAACCGGGTAATATTAAAAGTATATGCAAGCGTTTTAAAAGGCAAGAATGATCGCCGCTGGCGGATAGAACATGCCCAGGTGCTGGCGCCGGAAGATGTGAAGCTGTTCGGAGAATACAGCATTATCCCGTCAGTACAGCCTACTCATGCCACATCTGACATGTACTGGGCCGGCGACCGCCTGGGCAGTGCAAGGCTTAAATCCTCTTACATTTACAAACAGCTGCTGGAGCAAAACGGCTGGCTCCCACTTGGGACCGATTTCCCCGTGGAGAATATTAATCCTATATACACCTTTTACGCTGCCGTTGAGCGCCGCGACCTGAAGAACTACCCGCCGGCTGGTTTCCAGATCGAAAATGCGCTCACCCGTGAGCAGGCTTTAAGAGGCATGACGATATGGGCCGCCAAAGCCAATTTTGAAGAAAAAGAGAAAGGAAGCATAGAACCCGGAAAGTACGCCGACTTTGTGATCTTGAATAATGATATTATGAAGGCTGACGGCCCAACATTACCACAGGTTAAAGTGTTAATGACTTATATTAACGGAGAACAAGTGTATGCAAGAAAGTAAGTGGCGGCGCTGTACAATAATTTTATTGGGTTTTATTTTATTTCACTCCGCATGCGCACAAAACCCTCCCTTTACCGGCAAAGCGT
>JABDGE010000079.1 GCA_013286235.1 Bacteroidota bacterium | reverse complement strand
TGGCTAACCATCATGACTCATTTACCATTGCGCCAAATGATTTTACAAAAGGAATTACAAAAAATCATACGTTTGCCTGGCGATACATTTGGTGCCACCGTTAATACCTGTATTTATATACAAAGTAATACCGCTGCAAATGATCAAAGCCAGTTAATAGGGGCCGATCTCACGAATTTGAGTCCCCAAAAACGCCTGCCTGCGTTCCGAGATACACTTTTTAACTTGGAAAAATATGTCGGGATTTACACCCCCGACTTTGCGGTTTACCAGTACCCCCAACAACTTATAAATAGCAATAGAAACTACCCGGTTTTTGTCGCGAGTCCGAAGTTGTTTGCGTTGGTGAACGATACTAACTGCCCTAAACGAACAGAAGATAGAGAGGTAGGCATTAGCCTCGATATCAGGCTAATTCAAATGAATGGCAAAACAATTGAGGTTGTTCGTCTCGGTGACATTGCGGATATTAAACAGGGGTTAGCAACAGGTGACAATCAACATTATTTATATCAAAATCCAGACGTAAGAGGCAATTATAAGGACATCAATTTGTTTAAGGAATATCTTTTGGACGAAGCAGGCTTAGATAAAATACGCAATAATGACGAACTGCGATTAAAAATTGTAGAGAATGGAATTCATCAAAGTAAAGAAGAACAAGATTTCGATGAAGAGTGTTGGTTTAACGGCAAATACATAATACCCTATGATAAGGGCGGGGAAAGTGACACGGATACCGGTTGGCTGCCGAATTACCATGTTCCAACGAATTATTTTATCGATTGGAGCCGAACGTCAATACAAAGATTTAAGTCATACACAATTGCTCAGCGAATTATAGATAATAACGAAAAGAAAACAATAACAGAAAAGTATAGGTCACAGATTGCTGCTGTCATCAGAAACCCGCGGTACTATTTTCTGCCAGGCCTTGATTATTCGCCGACCGGTATATATTCTCCAACTATTAGAATTAATTCAAATAGTGTATTCTGTAACAAGGCTTCATGTATCTTTTTGGAAAATTATGGTTCCCATTTTGCATTGCTTGGGGTTTTGAATTCTAAGTTTTCAAAATATATTTTGAAAAGTATTCTCCACCATACCGTTGAAACTCCAGAGGGTAAAATGGTTGAATTTCCAATGAACATAGCTTTGCTAAGCTCAGAAAAACTAAATAACTTATCGTCCAAAATAATCGAGAAACAAAAAAAAGATCGTCGCTACGACTACCAAAGCAATGAACAAAAAGAAATAGATGCCTTAGTATATGAGGCATACGGCTTAAACAAAGCGGATATAAACGAAGTTGAGACTTGGTACGCCCGTCGCTATCCCAAAATGGCAAAATATGCAGATATGGTAAGCTTGGCTGACGAGGTTGAAAAAATAGAAGAAGAAATAACAGCAGAAGGCATTTATGCCCAAAGGGTACGTGAATTGATAGCCTTGGGCGAAAATAAACGCACAGAATATAAAAGCACCCTTCGCTTTTGCCTTAAACAAAGAAGTCAACAGCTTTACATTGAGCACAGTGTTTTAAAAACAATAGCTGCTTTCCTTAACACAGATGGTGGCACCATCTTGGTTGGTGTGGATGACAACGCGAACATTTTAGGACTCGATGATGACTTCTCAACGTTTGGAAAAGAAAAAAATCACAAGGATGAATGGGTAAAGCATTTCGACAATATCACCAGCCATGCGTTTGGCGATGCGTTCATCGGTAACATTGATTTGAATTTTGCCGAGATAGAAAATAAAGCTGTAGCCATTATTGACGTAAAAGCTTCCACGAGTTTTGTCTACATGAAGAATAAAGCCGACAATAACCGCAAGCAATTTTACATTAGAAGGAACGGGAGTACCGTGGAGATACGCGATGAAGAAATTTTAATTTATGTGAAGCAGCGGTGGGGGTGACCTAAACTAAACCAAGAAAATTTACTAAACCTTTAATAAACCAAATTATGGAAAATACAAAATAATACTGCGTCGGCTTCAGTTGGGGTAATAATTCAGAAAGTCAACTCCTCCTCTGGCGCGAGATGTCGGGAAAAGGCCAAAAGCGGCTGGTCCTCGTGCCTCGTGCGAAAGCATCCTGACGATTGCAGCGCCGCCTGGCTATCATTTAGGTTAAACGCATTCATTTTGTCTGCTGCCGCATACCCAGGCAAACGGTTCGCAATTCAGACCGGATCGTATCTCCATCAACATTCTGATCCGCGACAATGGCGTATCTATCGGCGCCAGATAATCCGATAGGTTGTTAAAGCCGACTTTAAAGATAGCGTTTGGATTTCCAGTAATTCACTATTCGTTGCCTTGCCAATTCCAGTCCTTGTCTCTTCTGTTCTTGCGCTTCAAGGCTTTCTCGCATTTTTCGTTTAATTCTTGCAACCTCTATTTGATATAAAAAGAAACCTATCAAGGCAATAGTCGCAAATAATTTAACGAAGAACATAAGGTGGTCTATATCCATGTGAATACTACCGGGTATATTTCTTTTTTCGTCTAATTCCGCTAAGGCAAAGCAACCTGGAAATAGCATTAGTAAAATAGGTACCCATATTAGATAACGAAGATTTTTTGACTTGCTGGTATGGTGCCAATTTTTCGAAGTGGGTATCTCACTCCAGGCTTTCGATAAGTATAAAATATCCGTTTTTAAATTAATTACCCCTATTAGATAAATCATAGTTCGATCAATGAAATATTCTTCCTCATGAGTTACCTGATTTGCCCTCTTTTTACGAGCGTTATCCCCAACCATGTCGATAAGGAGGATAGTATCTCCAACACCCAAAGCGGGGTTTTTACCATACAAATCTGTTTCACTTGCACTAAAATCGAACTGGTCAAATTTAAAATCAAACCTCTTCCCAGTATGGTCTCTGTACCAAGAAATGATTGATGTTACGGTTTGTCCACCTCCACCCGAGATAGAGCCGGTGCCCTGATATATATGCCCTGATATGGACACAGGTGTTGTGTATTCATACGAAGTGATGCCATCATATATTCCGAAATGTGGGTCGAGAGAATATTTTTCGCCATTTATTTCGATAGGTTCATCGTTTAGCATAACAGGCCGCTACTATGTTGTACTTTGGGCAATTATACATAATTAATCGCCCAAAAACAATCTTTAGTTTTTCGTCTGCTGTTCGTCTTCGTCTATGAATCACTATGCCTCCTTCATATAACGTAAGTTATTTTAAGAGAAAATTGGGGACATACTTAACAATAATCTGCGGCTGGGCTCTTGAATAAAATCGGGAATTTTGTAGACATTAATTTGCGATTAAACAGTTTGGCAACTGATATCAGCTTATGGTTTAAAACGTACTAAATCAGGTACAAATTTGAAACGCATATTGACAGAAGTGTATCAGGAATGCAAAATATTTCCCCTCCTCTGGCGCGATGTCGGGCAAAGGCCAAAAGCGGCTGCTCCTCGTGAAAGCATCCTAATGATTGCAGCGCGCCGCCCGGCTATCATTTAGGTTAAACGCATTCATTTTGTTTGCTGCCGCATACCCAAACAATAGTTTCGCAATTCAGCCCTGGTCGTATCTCCACCAGCATTCTTACCCGCTCTGTCGCGCTAACCGTCGGGCGGCTTAATATTTCCATTCAAAGCGGGTAGTTTTAGTGATGGAGAACTAATCACTGAAGCTTAATGGCCTGCAGGGGGCGTTGTCTTGGACGTATCTTTTGACTTTTTCTTAAACAAGTTTAAAGGATTTGGCGGCGGCGGCGGCGCTCCGGGCGGCAATCCGGGGGGACTGTTGACATGGGTTTGCTTCGCCTTTGAGGTGTCTTTTTTGTTGGTTGTCGTGTCCTTGTGCTTTTTAAACGGATTTATCTTTTTCAAAAGCCCCCCGGGCGGCGGCGGAGGTGGCGGCGGTTGCGGAGGTGCCTGGGCAAATACCCGCACAGAGGCGGTTAATAGAAAGACAAGCACAATAAGTGTTAAAAGGTATTTCAGCCTTGCTGCAAACCTTTTGATTTGATGGTTTATGACCATGTTCTTATAAGCTGGATATTAAGAACCAAGTTAATACTTTTCGTGCCAAAAAAACAAGGGCAGGTATTGCTAACCTCTCCGCGGGCGCGAGGTATGCGGCGCCGGCCAAAAGAGGGCGGTACCTCATGATCCGCTAACAGCTGGTCCGCCCCGCTTTGCGGAGCGGCTACCGAAACAGTTTGCCGCTGACAGATAGCCCTGCTATCCGCTAACTGGAATAAAATACCCCGGATGATCTTAGAATCCTTTAATCCTATCAATCTTAGTTCAGACAATCATATCGTTATCGCCGCCTTCACCAAATACGGCAATATCTCCTTCTGAAAGGAAACAAAATTCTTCCGCACGTCCGAATCACTTACCGACGTAAAGGCAAAGCTGAATACGATGCTTTTGCTGCATTTGATCAAAAAACGCAGGCGCTGCATGTAATTTTCCTGTTTGCGGATATCGTTGAGCTGCGAGAAGGCGTTGATGAGCATTTCCTCGAGCTCGTTGGAGAGGTTCTTTAAAAATTCCTGGGAGTTGGTAGATTCGCGGATAAAATCCCAGCCGATAAATTCGTTGCAAACGGTATAGCTCAGTCGGCAGGTTTTCATAATGAGGCTGTTCAAATGCGCCTCCTCGTCCTCGGTGGTATTGCTATGCACCAGGTCGTCCACGCTGCTGCGGATATAATCCATCAACAGGGAGTGCAAAACGTCCTCCTTGCTGTCAAAATACTTATAAATGGTTGCCTTTGCTATCCGGGCCTTTTTTGCGATCTCGTTTACGCTGGTTTTGTGGTATCCAAATTTGCGGAAAAGATCCTGCGCGGCCCGTTTGATGCTTTCTTTTATTTTTTCGGCTTCCATTTATCAGTTGGTTATATAGATCTCGCCGTTGCTTACGTCAACTTCGTATTGTCTTAACGAAACAACCGCAGGCGCTTTAACCGGGCTGCCGTCGGCCAGCGACCATTCGCCGCCGCTGCAGGGGTCGGTGACGGTAAAATCTCCCGGGTTAAGGGTAACGGCACAAAGCTTTGCCGGGTTAACGGTGCTGCAGCGGTCGTAACAGGCGTAGCTGCCGTCGGCTTCGCGGTAAATGATCAACCCTGCCACGCCGTAACCATCGATCAAAACGGCGCCGCCAATGACATTTAAAGCACTTAGGCGGGGATCGGTCAATGCATCTGCGAATTGCACGCCGACATTGGGGATATCCGAGCCGGATTTAACGCACGATACGAGGCTGATAGCAATAACCGCCATTAGTAATATTTTTTTCATATGATCTCTGTTTTAAACTGTTTCAAAAAGCGCACATCATTCTCAGAGAACAAACGCAGATCGCGTATAACATATTTTAAATTGGCAATTCTTTCTATACCCATCCCAAAGGCAAAACCTGTAAATTTTTTGTTATCGATGCCGCAGTTTTCCAGCACGTTAGGATCCACCATGCCGCAGCCCAATATCTCCACCCAGCCGGTGTATTTGCACATGTTGCATCCGGCCCCCTTGCAGATGGTGCAAGAGATATCCATTTCGGCCGATGGTTCGGTGAATGGGAAGTAGGAGGGACGGAAGCGCACGCGGGTATCGTCGCCAAACAATTCCTGCACAAAGTGGTAAAGCGTTTGCTTCAGGTCGGAAAAAGATACGTTTTCGTCGATATACAAGCCTTCCACCTGGTGAAAAAAGCAATGGGCGCGGGCGGAAATAGCCTCGTTGCGGTACACCCTGCCGGGCATAATGGCGCGGAAGGGCGGTTTGCCGTTTTCCATCATCCGCACTTGTACGGATGAGGTATGGGTACGCAGGGCGATATCGTCTTTACCGTTGTTTTTTTTAATAAAAAAGGTGTCCTGCATATCGCGGGCCGGGTGCTCTTCGGGGAAGTTGAGCGCCGAGAAGTTATGCCAGTCGTCCTCAATTTCGGGGCCTTCGGCAACCACAAAGCCGAGGCGCTTGAAAATATCGATGATCTCCAGCCGCACAAGGGATAAAGGATGGCGGGAGCCGAGCTCGAAGCCGTCGCCGGGGAGGGTTAAATCGATTTCGGATTTACGATTTACGATTTCCGATGTTAGATTGTCCTTTAATGAGGCGTACTTTTCTTCGGCTAATTGTTTGAATTGGTTTAAGACTTTGCCAAAGGTCCGTTTTTCTTCGGGGCTTACGCTTTTGAACTGCTCAAAAAGATCTTTGATGATGCCTTTGGTGCCCAGAAATTTGATGCGGAATGTTTCCAGCTCATCAGCATTCGCGGGTGAAAAAGCGTTTATTTCGGTAGTATATTGATCTATTTGAGCTTGCATTATAATGTCTTTAAAAATTCTTCCGGGGTTAAAACCGGGATGGTGGATGGTTGATAGTCTTTGATGTTGTTACGGCCGAAAAAACGGCGGGAGGTTCAAAATAGACTATACTTACAAATATAACTCATTTACCCTTGCTATGAAAGCACGGCCAATGCCTTGCCCACTTTGGTAAACGCTTCGATCGCTTTATCCAAATGCTCCTTTTCGTGCGCGGCGGATACCTGCACCCGGATGCGCGCCTTGCCCTGGGGAACCACGGGGTAGTAAAACCCGATGACGTAAATACCTTCTTCCAGCATTTTGGCCGCAAACTCCTGGGCCAGCTTGGCATCGTACAGCATTACCGGCACAATAGGGTGTACGCCGGGTTTGATATCGAAGCCTGCTTCGGTTATTTTTTTGCGGAAATATTGAGTGTTTTTTTCCAGCTTGTCACGCAGGTCGGTGGTTTCGCTCAGCATGTTCAAAACAGCGATCGAAGCGCCGGTGATGGATGGGGCCAGGGTATTCGAAAAGAGGTATGGCCGCGAGCGCTGGCGAAGCATGTCGATGATCTCCTTGCGGCCTGATGTAAATCCACCTGAGGCGCCGCCCAGGGCTTTACCCAGTGTGCCGGTGATGATGTCGATCTTCCCCATTACGTTATGGTATTCGTGTGTGCCGCGACCGGTTTTGCCCATAAAGCCGGAGCAATGGCTTTCGTCGATCATGACCAGGGCGTTATATTGTTCGGCCAGCGCGCAGATCTTGTCCAGCTGCGCGATGGTGCCGTCCATGCTGAATGCGCCGTCGGTAACAATGATCCGGTGGCGGCAGCTTGCGGTTGCTTTCAGTTTTTCCTCCAGGTCGGCCATGTCATCGTGTTTATACCGCTGGCGCTGGGCTTTGCACAGCCGCACACCGTCGATGATGGAGGCATGGTTCAATTCGTCGGAAATGATGGCATCCTGCTCGTTAAAAAGCGGCTCGAACACGCCCCCGTTGGCATCAAAAGCGGCTGCATACAGGATGGTATCCTCGGTGCCTAAAAACTCAGCGATCTTTTGTTCCAGCTGTTTGTGAATATCCTGCGTGCCGCAAATAAACCGTACAGAAGAAAGGCCATATCCATGGGTGTCAAGCGCTTCTTTAGCAGCGGCAATTACTTTGGGATGAGAAGACAAACCCAGGTAGTTGTTAGCGCAGAAATTAATGACGTGTTTACCACCCTGCACGGTGATATCAGCCCCCTGGGGCGATGTGATGATCCGTTCCCTTTTGTAAAGGCCCGCTTTTTCAATTTCGGCCAATTCGTTTTCCAATACAGGCTTTAGCGTGTTGTACATAATCCAGATTTTGAGAGGGCAAAATTACGGATTATTTCGGATGTCGGATGTTCGATTTCGGATTTGGAATTTGCGACTTTAGATTGAGAAGTGGGATAATTCGAACGCTGGCTGGCCGAAGTTAATATCCAGGAAGTTTAATTCCGAAAAGCCAATTCCGAAATCCGAATCGAAAGTGCAATCCGAAATCGAAATTCCACAATCCGCATTCCGCAATCGACAATCCGAAATTCTACCTATCTTTGCGCCTCATTTAACACCGTTTGCAGCGGTATCGATGAAATTATGAAATACAATACATTACTGTACTACTGTTATTCCACCATAACAGATGCGGAGCAATTTGCTGCCGATCACCTCACCTTCTGTAAAAGCCTTGGTTTAACCGGCCGCATCATCGTAGCCGAAGAAGGGTTGAACGGTACCGTCTCTGGCACTGCCGAAGCCTGTAAAACTTACATGGACACACTGCACGCCGATCCGCGGTTTGCCGCTATCGACTTTAAGATAGATGAAGTGGAAACGCCGTCATTCATAAAGATGCACGTGCGTTATAAATCCGAAATCGTTCATTCCGGCCTGCGCGATCCGCATATCATCGATCCCCAAAAACAAACGGGCAAACACCTCGGGCCGAAAGATTTTTTGGCGATGAAGGACGATGAGGATGTAGTGATACTGGACGTGCGCTCGAATTATGAGCATAACCTGGGCAAGTTTAAAAACGCCTTAACGCTGGATATTGAAAATTTCAGGGATTTCCCGGCGAAGATCAATGAGTTGGCGAAATACAAGGACAAAAAGATACTTACCTACTGTACGGGTGGGATCAAATGCGAAAAGGCATCGGCATTGCTATTGCACGAGGGTTTTAAGGATGTTTATCAGTTGCACGGCGGTATCATCAAATATGGCAAGGAAGCCGGCGGCGAGGACTTTGAAGGCAAATGCTATGTTTTTGATAACCGGCTTTCAGTCGAGGTGAACAGCGTAAATCCAACGGTAGTTTCAAGGTGTTGGAATTGCGGAAAGACGACCGCGAAAATGATCAATTGCGCCAACCCGGAATGCAATGAGCATTTTACCCAGTGTGATGAGTGCGGCGAAAAGATGGATGGCTGCTGCAGCGAGGCCTGCCAGGCGCATCCCCGCAAAAGGGTTTATGATGGTACGGGCTATTATGTAAAAGTGCCGCAGCCGGTTAGTAAGCTGAAAGGTTAAGGGCGAAAGCTAAAAGCTTAACGTCTAAAGGTAATCGTCTTAGGTCTTAGGCCATATTTTGTGCATTGCGACTTTTTATCTAAATTGCCTCGGCATGCTTTTCCTCATTATACTGATCCTATCTTTTGCCAGCGGCTTTTTTTTGCCCTGGTGGGTGGTTGCAATTGCAGCCTTTGTCGGCGCTTTTTTGATTGGAAAAACGCCCGGGCAATCGTTTTGGTCAGGATTTATCGCGGTGTTTGTTGACTGGACTGTGTTAGCGCTGTTTAAAAGCATACCCAATGATCATATACTCGCAAGCCGGGTTGTGCAGCTGTTCCCCTTACCTAATAACTGGATATGGCTGCTGGTGATAACAGCCCTAATCGGCGGAATTGTTGGCGGCATGTCGGCTTTGTCGGGCGTGCTGCTGAAGCGGGCGTTTGAAAAGTGAGCTCTCCCTCATAGCCTTTAAATATTTTTCTTTCTCCTGGTGTGATTTTTTATCCGGCTCTGCGAATAATGGTATAAAAGAAACGACGATGCAGCAGCAGGCTCAAAAAGATCAGTTTTTATACCTCGTTCAACAAAATAAAAAACTCATTTTTAAAGTTTGCAATGCCTATTGTCATGATCCGGAAGACCGGAAGGATCTTGTCCAGGAGGTGATCATCCAGCTTTGGCTGTCGTTTGATAAGTACAATAGCCAATACAAATTATCCACCTGGATGTATCGTATTGCATTGAATACGGCCATATCGCATTACCGCGCTGATCGCAAGCGAAATACCACATCGCTTGATACCCGGGAAAACCTGATCGACTTTGCCGATGAAAATGATGCAGCCGAAATGAATGACCGCGTGCAGCTGCTGTACAGCTTCATTGCACAATTTGACGAGTTGAACAGGGCCCTGATGATACTTTACCTTGATAACAACAGCTACAAGGACATAGCCGAGGTGCTGGGTATAACCGAAACGAACGTTGCCACTAAAATAAGCCGGTTAAAAAAAGAATTGAAACAAAAATTTGAGAAAGTTTGAAGATTAGTCCGAAAGTCCGAAAGTCCGGAAGTCCGAATCCCGATAGCTATCGGGACCGGAAGTAATCGCGACTGACGTCCGCCAGCTGGCGGATAAGTTTAGTTATATAGAAGTCTAAAATAGGGGCCTATGTTTCGGCTAAAATTACAGGTAGAAAGCAATCTGTTTTTTAACCACGGAGAGCGCAGAGAAGACGCGGAGAACACGGAGAAAAAATCATAAACTCCTCTGTGCCTCCTCCGTGTTCTCCGCGGTAAAACTTTTAGACTTTAGTTATACAGAAGTTTAGTTATTTAAATAGAAGGAAAATGGAACTACAAGAATTAAAAGAGGCCTGGGGCGAATACGACAGAAAGCTGGATAAAAGCCTGCGGTTAAATATGCAATTGGCGCGGAAATTATTGTTTGATAAAGCAAGATTCAGGATGAAATGGCTGTTTGTGATGAAGCTTGCCGAAATGGTTTATATGGTGTTCATCGTTAATTACCTCGCCGGCTTTATCGTAAAGCATTTTTGGACGCCGGAATTCAGCATCCCTGCGTTTATTTTCGAAGCAGCCATTGTTTGTTATTTTATTTTAGATATAAAGATGTTCGCTATCATCCGTCGCCTGCAGTTCAAAGACAATGACGAGGCGATTGCGCCGCTGCAAAGGGATACAGAAAGGCTTAAATTACTGATCGCTGCGCGAGCTAAATATTTGCTTTTTTTGATCCCGTTTTACCCGCTGGTGATGATTTTAATTGGAAAGATATTTTTAAACGTCGATTTTTTTAGCTCCGGCCTGCGGATATATTTGCTGGTAAACGCTATTGTCGGGCTGTGTTTTTTACCTCTTTTTATCTGGATATTCCAGCAGATGAGTGAGAAGAATATCAAAAAAGAATGGGTAAAAAACCTGCTTGCAGGCTCCGGCTGGCGCCTGGTAAATGATGCAGGCGAGTTTTTAGACGAGATCAAGAAGTTTGAAGACGAAGCCGCGTAAGCGTAAGGCCGATATAACGACACCGGATTCTCTGACGGCCATTCGAAAAAAAGAGCGCCCCATGGAAAGCGGAGCGCTCTTTTTAGTAGCGATGCCCCGTTCGGCTTAGTTCTATTGCATCGCCTTCAATGTTTCCTTGAGTTCTTTTACGGCATCAGCATTGCTTTTACCCATGCTGAAAATGTCCGAAGAGCTAATATCCGAGCCGTAATAATCCGCGTTGGCCTTTTTATCGATGCCGAGGTTGGAGCCATTGATGCTGATCCCCGCAAATAGCCCCCGGCTGCGCGAATAAGAGTAAACTTCCGCTTCAAGCTTGTAGTCGGTATTCGCCGACGAGCTCCGGCCCACCGGCCCGGCTGCGGCTGATACATCGCCGCCAATGGTGAAGTCGCCGTTCTTAACTTTTGTTAAAACGCCTTTGTGACGAAATACCAGTACCAGGTCGACGGATTGTACACCGATCTGGAGCCCGAAACTACCACCGGTTAAAGTAATAAAAACAGGATCGCTCCAGGTACCGTCGTCCAATTTCACCAATGCAATCCCTCTTCCCCGCTTGCCGCCGGCTACGAAGCCTGCGTTGATGAGGTTTGGAATAATAACGATCCCTTTATACTCAGAGATGAGATCGTGAGGAATGCTTTCTTTCATTTCGGTAAAATCCTTTAGAACGTTAACCGCGCTGTGGATCTTTTCGGTTTCTCTACTGCCATCGGTAGTTGCAGATGCAAATACTAACACGATGCTTAACAAAATTGGCGTAATCAGCCATTTTATAGTTTTCATAGCTTAATTAAATTTAAATGCGGGCAAAAATAAAATAACAATATCAAATCAATAACCTCTTTAACGAACAGATGTTTTCAATTATTGGCTCCCGGTGAGTAAATCCGTTCAACTTTGCAAATAAAACAGCATGCTTCGGCATTGCGCACATGCAGATAACTTACTGTTGGCTGAGTCCCAAAAACGTCGCCTATGAGGTCGTCCACATCGCTATCAGCAACCAGCCGTGTAAAAACCATTTGCTGTTCATCGTTATAGCCGATGAGCGTTAAGGGAAAGCTTTCTTTATTGGCCTTTATTTCGGGCGGGAAGCGATGGATATCTTTATATTCCTCAATTTCATCGGCATTGATAAAAACGGGACCAGGTTGATTGAAAGCATTGTCAATTTCGAACGGGCTGTGGGTGAATAGTAATCGTTTATCAAGCCCCTTTTTAAATGGTTTTAATGAGACCCTGCAAGGACCGGCGCCTGTGGCGATTTGTTCAACCACCCGGTGGCCAAAATTGTCTTTCATCGTGTGACGTATCGATTCCGCATAAGCGGCCGAAATAGGTACGATTTTGAATTTGTTCATGTTATTAAGTTTTGTTTCAAAGTTCCGCGTAGCCATCCCTTGGCACAACCCGATACTTGCGCTGATACGGGCACGTTTGCTGGAATTGATAAGTCGTGCCACCCATCTGTTATTTTTAGTGAAACATTAGCACAGTAAAATTTAAAGCTGATTATCTTTGCCGGAATGGACAAAGCGGAAATATTTTCAATAAGCAACGACCGGCGATTTGTAAAGGCCGCTTTGGAAGTATTCCAATACCAGGCGAAAAATTGCCGCGTTTATCGTGATTTTATCGATGGCCTTTGGATTGATCCGCAGAATGTTTCGACGGTTGAACAGATCCCGTTTTTGCCTGTTGAGTTCTTTAAATCGCACAGGGTGGTAAGTTCGGAGGAAGGCGCGGAAGTCACGTTTGCCAGTTCCGGCACCACTGGCGTAATTACCAGCAGGCATTTTGTAAATGACGTAAGCTGGTATATCGAAAGCTTCAGAAATGCCTTTTCATTGTTTTATGGCGACATAAGCAGCTATTGCATCTTGGCGCTCCTGCCTTCGTACCTGGAGCGCGAAGGCTCGTCGCTCGTATATATGGTCAATGATCTCATCAAACAATCCGGTAACCCGGATAGCGGCTTTTTTTTGTATGATCACGATAAACTATACCATCAGCTTAAAAAACAGCAGGCAACCAAAAAACCTACGCTACTGATTGGCGTAACCTTTGCTCTGCTGGATTTTATAGAAAAGTACACCCTAAATTTCCCCGAATTGATCGTGATGGAAACGGGTGGCATGAAGGGCCGCCGGAAGGAAATGATACGCGAAGAACTGCACGAGCAACTTTGCAAGGGATTTGGGGTCGACTCCATTCATTCGGAATATGGGATGACCGAAATGCTATCGCAGGCCTATTCAAAAGGAAATGGGGTATTTACTTGCCCGCCCTGGTTAAGGATCATAGGCCGGGATCCCAACGACCCGATGACTTTGGTAACCGGTGGCAGGGCCGGGGGCATCAATGTGATCGACCTCGCTAATATTAATTCCTGCTCGTTCATCGCCACACAAGACCTGGGGAGGATATATAGCGATAACTCATTCGAAGTATTAGGCAGGTTTGACAACTCGGACATCAGGGGCTGCAATTTGCTCATCGCCTAAAACTTAACTTGCAACTAACATAATATTGTTATTTTTGCCCCTACAATCGAAATAAAGCAATGATAGATAAATTTTTGACCGAAGAACAAGATCCGAAAGCTGTTGAAAAAGTTTATTTACGCCTGGCCGACCTGCTAAGCACCGGCGAGGAGATTGTTTATATTGCAGTTCAAAAAAAGCCCATAGTAAACCTGTTCCCGGATTGCGTTGCATTGACGAATAAGCGGATTTTATTCTTCACACCGGCTAACCTTGGGTTTACCATAAAATTCGTTGATTTTGTTTGGAAGGACATTATTGATGTGTACACCAAGGAGGAGATAATCGGGGCCATTTTCAGTGTCAGAACTACTAACGGCGCAGAGATGGGTGTTGACTACCTGCCGAAGGTGCAAGCGCGAAAGCTTTACCAGTATGCCCAGGAGCGTAAAGAATCGGAGCGCGAAGCGCGCAGGCTGCGTGACCTGGAAGAAAAGCGTGCTGAATCGGGCGCTGTACAATTTGACAACGCGGCAAGGATAGTAGCTCAGCCTGCTGCGACACCAGTGACCCCAGCGCCCGAACCCCAGCCTGAACCGGTTGCACCACCTGTTGCGGCGCCGATAGTTCATGAAACGCCAAAAACCGACGAGCTAACCGAAAAGCTGAAGAAATTAAGGATGCTGTTTGATAATGGCCTTATTTCGCAGGAAGAATACAACCTCAAAAAGCTTGATCTGCTGAACGACTTGTAGTCGGCAATTTCACACCCCAGTACATCATTCCACAACTTCTTCTCCAATATATAGCAAAATTTAAGGATGCTGATGAGCGGATAGATGGTATTATGTATCTTTCCTCGCAGGTCGATTACAGCAAAGTTAACAGCGTAAGATCCTATAATTATGTGTTCCCGGTGAAGGCATCCCTGAAAAACGGCTTTTGCACCAAGCTTTCCAAAACCTTTCATATTTCAGAACCGACCTCGCTGGAAATCGAAGAAATTATACACAACCCTATTTACCCCAATGCAAATACAAGGGAAGATGAGTCGACGGAATCCATTGAGCTTACCAATGGGATAAAAAGCAATTATTTTAATATGTCGTTTGGCCGGCTGGAGCAAAGCCTGGCAATGAAGCCGGTTACAACTGTTGTGGGTCAATACGAAAATTAAATAAGCCGGTCGTCAAAATTAAAAGGCGCCTGAGTTAGTATTCTCACTTTTTCCATATCGGGATGCAAAGGGTTGACCAGGAAATTAAATTCAGCCGGGACAATTGCGGACGGTAATTTAAGCGCCAGGTGTTTGCGTTCTGTTAAAAACTTATTGCCGATTTTTTTTAGCTGAGCGGGCGGTGATATGTCTTTCCAATTGACAGGCAGTGAGTGAATGTCAACATTGGCAATGCTGTTCTCGGTAATTTCAATTTCCGCAAGGCAAAAGTTGTCCGGAACGAATAAGGGTTGCAAATGCACCAGTACCTCAAGTAACGCTAAAGCCCTTGATGAGGCCAAATAAATGCCCGGCTTGCCCTGGCTGCTCCACCTGCCACCATAGAGCCGTGTGCCGGTACCGGTTAAATCGTTTATATAATCGCAATTGCCGATGCGGTAAAGTATCATCAGGCAAAAATGCCGTGCTCAATGCGGCCTAACTCCGTGAAAACCATATCAAAGCCCGCAGAGGTATCCAGTACCGAAACAGGAGCCTCGCCGTTAAAGATAAGACTGGGCGCTTTCATCCATAGCTTAAACTTATCCTCGGAGCCGAATACTTCCTGGCCGCGGGTATACAGGCGGGCAAGCTCAACGGCCTTTTCGGCGTATTCAGATTTTATGAGGGCATCGTCATCGTAACGCTGAAGAGTGCGCTCCGAAATGTGCAGAATGTTGGTGAGCTCCTGCAGGTTTAAAGATATTTTTTTTGCCAGCGCGAGCAATGTCTTTTTGGAAAAACCCTTTCGAGCCAGCTTTATGATATCCCAATCACTGGAAAACGCAGCTTTTTGGCCATCAAGGAGGCTATAAAATGGGTTTAGTGAGCTGCCGGCAACATAAATACCCATCGGCTCACTTACTATATTTTTGTTTTCCTCTTTTGATTTGTACGACATAATGGCAAATATAAATACTATTTGTCGTAATTTAAAATTATTCGGCTATAATCAGGAAATAGTTTTTCTTGCCTTTTTGTGCGATTATATATCGGTCTTTTATCAGGTATTCAATGTTATAGATCGAATCGGGTGACGGTATTTTTTCTTTGTTTATAGAAGCCCCACCGGCCTGTATCATTTTTTTTGCATCCCCCTTTGACGAAAATACACCGGTTTGAACGGCGAGCAGATCGGCAACATTTATGCCCTTTTCGAGTTCGGTCCGACTTATGGAAAAATTAGGTACACCGTCAAACAACGCAAGCACTTCCTTGCTGTTAAGTTCGTTTAAAAAAGATATCCCCGTGTTGCCGAACAGGAATTCAGATGATTTTATAGCCTTATCATATTCGGATTCGCCATGTACACGAATGGTGATATCTTTCGCCAATGCTTTTTGCAATGTGCGTAAATGCGGCGCGATCGCGTGTTCAGCTTCAAGAGTTTCGATTTTAGTGCGGTCAAATAAGGTGAAGATGCGAATGTAAGTTTTTGCATCTTCGTCGCTGGTGTTCAGCCAAAATTGGTAAAATTGATACGGCGATGTTTTTGATGCATCGAGCCAAATATTCCCTCCTTCGCTTTTACCAAATTTACTGCCGTCGGCCTTTTTGATCAGTTGCGTAGTCAACGCAAATGCTTCCCCGGCATCCTTCCGGCGGATCAGCTCCGTACCTGTTACGATATTACCCCATTGGTCGCTGCCGCCCATTTGCAGGGCGCAGTTATGGTATTTCCATAAATAGTAGAAATCGTAACCCTGTACCAACTGGTAGCTGAACTCGGTGAACGACATGCCGGTATCCCCGCTGAGGCGGTTCTTTACCGAATCCTTAGCCATCATGTAGTTTACGGTAATGTGTTTGCCCACTTCACGTATGAAATCAAGGAAATTGTATTCCTTAAACCAATCATAGTTGTTCACCATTTGGGCGCTGTTTGCGCCGCAATCAAAATCCAGGAATTTTTCAAGCTGGTTTTTTATTCCGTCGAGGTTATGCTGTAAAATATCTTCGGATAATAAGTTACGTTCGGCCGATTTGCCTGATGGATCACCAACCATTCCGGTGGCGCCGCCAACCAACGCAAAAGGTTTGTGCCCCGCACGTTGAAAATGTATCAGGGTCATGATCTGCGCCAGGCTGCCCACATGCAGCGAATCAGCGGTCGGATCGAAACCTATATAACCAGCCACCATTCCCTTGTCCAGCAATTCTTCGGTTCCGGGCATTATATCATGCAGGATGCCCCGCCAGCGCAATTCTTCAACAAAATTCATTATATATAATGTTTCAATCCCGATAGCTATCGGGATGGCAAAGATAATAATATGATCAGACCGATTACGTTTTTGGTTACACCGATTCTTTTATAGCCACTAAAAGATTTATCTATAAATTGCATCAGCCCGAAAAATTTTTTCTAAATTGTGATAATCGGAGTATTTTGCTTCAGGCCTATGAATTTTTTGTCTCATTTTTATTTCGACCGGGAGACCACCGATTGTTATCAGGTGTTAGGCACTGTTATGCCTGATCTGTTAAAAAATGCGGATAAGAATATTATTCTGCATCCCGAAAAATTAAAGCATCCCGATGAACGGGTGAATTCCATCATTCGGGGATGGAACACGCACCTTGAGGTGGATCGTTATTTTCATGGTTCAGAATTTTTTCTACTGCACTCGCACGAGTTAAAAAAGCGACTGTTACCGGCTATCCAGGGTTCTCCCGTTAAGCCGTTTTTCCTGGGGCATATTGCGCTTGAGCTGATTTTAGATAACCTCTTGCTCACGACAGGAAGAGTTACCGCCGATGGTTTTTACGAACACCTGGATGGATGCAGGGAAGCTGTAGTAAATGATTTTTTAACTTTTGCCGGTCTGAAAGAAACAGCAGTTTTTTTTAAGTTTTACGCTGAATTTAAAAGGAGCAAATACCTGAACACCTACGCCCAAACTAAAGAGATTGCTTACGCGCTTAAGAGAATATGTATGCGTGTATGGCGTGATCCCTTTACGACGGAAAATGAAGCCGAAATGCATGATGTTTTGACTGCTTATCGGGGAGGGCTGGCCGATGGTTTTATGGACATATTTGATGAGATCGAAAAAAAATTGATTCGCACAACATAATATAAACGTTCGTGGAAAAACTTCCTCCTTGGATTCGTAATCAAAAAATCACTATTATTGCTTCAAAATCCCTTAAAAATCACCATTTTCCCCTAAATTAATTTTTTTGAAATAGAATTATATATCTACCTTTGCAGTCCCAATTAACAAATTGGGAAAAGGAGAAAATTTATTTAATGGCAAAAAAACAGGAAGCAGAAAAAGAACTTAAAGCAAAGGAAGCTGAACTCGACGTAGTATCGGCTCCATTGGAGAAAGAAACAATTGAATCTGAAGCTGATTCAATTTCGATCGACGAGATCAAATCAAACGTTACCGCATCGAACGCCGACTTCGATTGGGATGCTGACGAAAAGAAATTCGGCAATTACAGCGACAGCGACCGCGAGAAACTCGAGAAAATGTACGATGGAACATTCAATTCCATTACAAAAGGCGAGATCATCACGGGTACGGTTGTAAACGTTAACAACAAAGACGTGGTATTGAACATTGGTTTCAAATCTGATGGCTTGGTATCCGTATCGGAGTTCCGTGACACGCCTGATCTGAAGATCGGCGACAAAGTTGAAGTTTATGTTGAGTCGCAGGAAGATGCCAACGGACAGCTGGTTCTTTCGCGCAAACGTGCTAAAACCCAAAAATCATGGGAACGCATCAATTCTGCATTGGATAATGACGAGATCATCACCGGTTTTGTTAAGAGCAGAACAAAAGGTGGTTTAATTGTAGATATAATGGGTGTCGAGGCCTTTTTACCGGGCTCACAGATCGATATCAAGCCTATACGCGACTATGACGTATATGTAGGCAAAACAATGGAATTTAAGGTTGTGAAGATCAACCACGAGTTTAAAAACGTGGTAGTATCGCACAAAGTGCTCATCGAGGACGACCTTGAAAACCAAAAAACCGAAATTGTTGCCAAACTTGAAAAAGGCCAGGTATTGGAAGGTACCGTTAAAAACATTACCGACTTTGGTGTATTCATCGATCTTGGCGGTGTTGACGGTTTACTGCACATTACCGATATTTCATGGGGCCGCATCGAGCATCCCCGCGAAATTTTGGCATTGGATCAAAAGATCAACGTGGTTGTATTGGATTTTGACGACGAGAAAAAACGTATCGCTCTTGGCTTGAAACAATTGACCCCACATCCTTGGCAAAGCCTTTCTGAAGATATCCAGATCGGCACGAGGGTTAAGGGCAAGATCGTTACTGTTGCCGATTATGGCGCATTCCTCGAGATCATCCCGGGTGTTGAAGGTTTGATCCACGTTTCAGAAATGTCGTGGTCGCAAAACCTGCGCAACCCACAGGAATTCTTGAAGGTTGGCGACGAAGTTGAAGCACAGGTATTAACGCTGGATCGCGACGAACGCAAAATGTCCTTAGGCATTAAACAATTAACGCCTGATCCATGGCAACATGCTGCTGAGAAATATGCCATCGGCACACAGCACATCGCTACGGTTAAAAATATGACCAACTTTGGTGTATTTGTTGAGCTGGAAGACGGTATCGACGGTTTGGTACACATCTCGGATCTTTCATGGTCTAAAAAGGTTAACCATCCTAACGAATTCACTAAAGTTGGTGAAAAGTTAGACGTGGTCGTACTTGAACTTGATGTTGACAACCGTAAGTTAAGCCTTGGCCACAAACAACTGGAAGAAAACCCATGGGATACATTCGAAACAATCTTCACTATCGA